>NZ_JYFT01000015.1:223348-236504 GCF_000931385.1 Pseudomonas sp. FeS53a | reverse complement strand
GTGGTGGGGGTGCCCGGGTTGGTGGGGTTCTGCGTCTCCGGCACCTTGGTGGCGCGCAGGGCGGCGATCTGTGCCGCCATGGCGTTCAGTGCACGGGCCGCGTCTGCGTGGTTCTCCTGGCCACAGGCCTGGTTGGCGCAGGTGCTGTCCACCACGCGCGGCGAGGAGAACAGCGGGGCCTGGACGCGGGCGTTGAACACGTGGGGGTAGCCCATGATGGTGGAGAACTGGCCCTGCACGCCGTAGCCACGGCTCCATTCGAAGGTGCCCTGGTGCCAGTCGGACTGGTAGTAGCCCTCGGTCTGGTCCTGCTCGTAGGAGTGGCGCAGGCCCATGTTGTGGCCGATCTCGTGGGCCATGGTGCTCAGGCTGCAGTCCACGCCGGTGATGGCGTAGGCGCTGTTGGCGGAACCGGAGTTGAAGGTGCCGCTGTTCTTCTGCCCGGAGAGCACATAGCCGATGCCGCACACGCCGTAGCCCTGGCCGTCCTGGGTGCGGCCGATCAGGTGGACCATGTCGGCGCCGTAGGTCTCGCGCAGCTGCTGCACGCGGCTGTCGGCGGCGAAGGCGGCCAGGTCACGGCTGGAGACGGTGGGGTAGCTGGCCCAGTCCAGCAGTTGGCGATGCACCAGGCGCAGGCGCAGGTTGACGTTGCTTTTCTTGTAGGCGTTGTTCGCGTACTCGATGTAGCTGGCGATGCGCGCGTCCATGTCGCGGCCGTTGGGCAGCGCCTGGGCGTCCTTGGTGTAGAGCACCAGGATGTCGACGGTGCGCGGCTCGGCCGCATGGGCGGCCTGGACGGCGACGGCCAGCAGGGCACCGATGAAGAGTCTTTTCATGGGAGACGTTCCTTGTGGGATCAGCCCTGGGCGGGCGGCGGCAGGGGAGGCAGTTGCTTGGCGTCGGGGGTGACGATCGGGTCCGGCGTGGCGCGCATCAGCAGCGCGTTCTGGTCGGTCACCTGGGTGGCGCCGGTGGCGTTGTCCACCACGAAGGACAGGGTCTGCTCGGGGGTGGCGAGGGTGATGTGGGTTTCCAGCTGGCCCTTCACCACGGTCAGGGTGTCGGCGTCGCTGCCGCCTTCCACCGGGCCGCTCCACACGGCGGTGCTGCCGGTGTTGTGGGTCTCGTCCAGCTTGGCTCGCAGGGGCTCCTGGCGGCCCGGTACACCCAGCTGCAGGGTCCGGCCCACGGCGAGTGCGCCCAGCAGGTCGGGGGAGGTCCGGGTGTGGTAGACGGTCATGCCGTCCTGATCCTCGGCCCGCAGGGTGTCAGGCGACCACAGAGCCAGGGTGGTGGCTGGGGGTACATCCTGCGGAGCGGCTGGTGAGGCTTTCGCGGCGACCGGGGCAGCGGCCTGCGGCAGGCTGCCGGCGTCTGCCAGGGACGGCGACGGGGTCGGGCGGGTGTCGGACGGTGCCGAGGCCACCGGGGCCTGATCGCCTTGTGCTGGCGCGTCCTTGAGCAGGACGGCGAGGGTCGTGCCGGCCGTCACCAGGGCGACGGCCGAGTAGAGCCAGGTTTTCCGCATGGGGGTTCTCCTTCTTCTTCACCCGGTCCGGGCCGGGTATTTCGTGATCCGCCGCTGCACGTCCGTGATGCGCAGGCGGGGTCAGTCAACGGGCAGGCAAAGGCCGGCCATTGAATTCAATGACGACGCAAGGGGCTGTTCGGTTGAGCCGGTGAAGTAATTCAAAAATGAAGTGGGTGCTACTTATTCAAACGTGCGGTATCGGTTTGAATTGAAAAGTTCGTTTCTACTATCAGATTGCCAGCGTCTTGAGTTGCATGAAGCCAACTAAGGGAATAGCGCGGAAGTTAAGCGGTACGCACTGGGATGCTTCACAACCTGTTGTAATCAAAGGTTTTTGTCTGACAACTCCGTCGATGATGGTGACGTGTTATCAGCTGTTTGCGGTTGGATGCCGCCGGATTTCGCAATTACCCACGATTGGCGGCGAGGCTGTCAAACCAGCAATGTGCGAGAAATCCCAATTATCCCGATGGCCATCGAGGAACTGTTTAAGGTGGTGGTTGGTTCACTTGCGGAAGTTGAACGCGTTCAACTTTCTTCGCGCCTTGCAACGTCCTTCAGGAGGCGAGAAATCGGCAGCAGACGGGGCAGCAGCGCAATGGTGTGATCCAGCACTTTGCTAATAGCGAAAGCGTATTTATGTCGGATGCAGGCACTGTGATATCAATTTTCCGGCGTCAATAAATCGAACAACTGGCCGTTACCCCTCGCAACGGTCGAACCTGTTCCACGGTTCGTCAGGGATGCTCTTCCGTGGTTTCGCTGCCACCCGGCTGTGCCGGGTGAAACATGGGAAGGTGGTCATGCCCCGTACGCTCCTCTACCTGGCGGTTGCCCTGGTCACATCAGGTGCCACCCTTGCCGTCCTCCTGCGCGATGCCCCATCGGCTCCGGCCGTTACCCAGCACACCCCATTGCCAGCAGCCCCGGCGGCTCCGTTGCCCGTCGCCCCGGTCATGGCGGGCGCGCCCGTGGCGGCCAGCCCGATGCCGGTTGCGGTGAACGTGGTGCCGGCACCCCACGTCGCCACGGTGCCCGTGGCGGACGCCCCCGCCGACACCCTGATGGAACTCTGGGACAGCCACTCCCTGGTGCCCGAGCAACAGCAGGAAATGACCCTTTACCGCACCCAGGTGGCGACCACCTCCCTGGGTGAGCTTTCCGTCGGCAAGACCCTGCAGCTGGGCGTGCCCGGCCGCCAGGCACCGCTGCGCGCCACGCTGGACGAGACCCACAACACCGGCGGTGCTGCCGTCTGGAGCGGCCCGGTGGAGGGCGGCCAGCCGGAAGACACCCTCACCGTGGTGAAGGGCCAACTGGAAACCCACATCACCCTCGCCACTCGCGAGCAGACCTTGTCCATGGTGGTTGACAACGCCACCGGCAGCACCCTGGTGACCGACCAGAACCAGTTGCTGATGCGTGCCACCCCGGACGCCCTCGTGACCCCCGATTCCACGCCGTTGCAGCCCCTCCCGCCGCCGACCCGCGGCTGAGCGCTACAGGAACGATTACCATGAAGAAACTGCTCGCCTGCCTGGCCCTGCTCCTGCTGGCCCCCTTCACCCACGCCGCCACCACCGAACCGCGCACCGTTGACATCCTGGTGCTCTACACCAAGGACGCCCAGGCCCTGCCCAACGGGCGGGACATGAACGCGCGCATCGCCAGCTACATCGAGTTCGCCAACAACGCCTACAAGAAAAGCAACGTCAACCTGCGCCTGCGCCTGGTCAACGCCCAGCCGCTCACCTGGGCCAGCTATCCGACCATCTCCGACAAGGACCTTTCCGCCTTCGCCGCCGATCCGCGCGTGCAGCAGCTGCGCGAGACCTACGGCGCCGACGTGGTGCAGCTGATCAGCCGCACCCAGGTGGGGCAGGGCTATGGCGTGTGCGGCATCGGCTACGTGCTCTCCGGGCCGAAGAACAGCGGCACCTTCCAGAACGGTGCCTGGGCCAGTGCCTATGGCATCACCGGGGTGGACTGCAGCCTGAGCACCATGGCCCACGAGATCGGCCACAACATGGGGCTGCGCCATTCCTACGAGCAGGACCAGACCGAGGGCTACTACACCTACCTGGCCCGTGGCATTCACCAGGGCACCTACGAATGGGGCCGGGGCTACGGGGTACAGGGGCGCTWCTCCACCATCATGGCCTACCCCCAGGTGTTCAACGCGTCCGTGCAGGCACCGCTGTTCTCCACGCCTAACGTGGTCGATACCACCTGCGCCAACCAGGCCTGCGGCCGTGCCAGCTTCGCCGACGCCGCCCGGGCGCTGAACGACATGGCCGCGCAGATCGCCGCGCTGCGTCCGACCAAGGTGCCCGAGACGGTCAACCCGACCTCGACGCCTACTACGCCCACGACCCCCACCACGCCGACCACACCCACCACCCCGGCGACGCCCACCCCGCCGATCACCACGGCCTGGTGCGACAAGCCGGCGCTCAAGGGCCTGGTGGCCAACGGCGAATTCCGCACCCTGGATGGCTGGAAGGCCCTGCTCAACCTGGCCAAGCTCAGCACCCTCAACGTCGGCAAGACCTGCCGTGACGACGCCCTGCAGTTCGAGCTGCCGGCCGGCCGCGACGACGTGCTGGCCACCTCGGTGGGCGCACTGAAGGTCGGCGCCACCTACCGGCTCAAGGCCAAGGTGATGCTCAAGGGCACCAACGTGCGCGGCAACGTCTACCTGGGCATGGTTCACGAGGAGAACGCCGGCATCAGCTACAGCACGGCCAACGGTGTGATCAAGTCGGTGACCAGCAGCGAGTTCACCCCCATCGACGTCACCTTCGTCTACCAGCCGCCGGCCAGCGTCATCCGCAACACCTACCTGGGCCTGGTCAGCGTCAACCGCCTGGCCGTGTTGCTGGATGAGGTGGAACTCAGCGAAGTGACCCCCACCAACCCCGTCACCCCGGTGACCCCGGCCGCCTTCAGCTGGAACTTCGACAGCGCCATCGGCGACTGGGCGGGCTTCTACGGCAGCACCCGGCTGACCGCCCTGGCAACCACCGGCAAGTCCCTGGAGGTCTACGCCCGCAAGGCCGACGGCACCGGCGCCAGCCTGCTCCTGGCCGGCAAGGTGCAGCCGGGGCTGTCCTACCGCTTCGCCGCCGACGCGATGGTGGGCCGCACCACCAGCGTCGCCGCGCTGGCCTATACCTACCTCTACCTGGAAGACACCGCCGGCAACGGCCGGCTGCTGTCCCTGGGCGTGGTGAACACCCAGGGCGGCGCCTGGGGCAAGCTGCAGCAGAGCTTCCAGGTGCCGGCCGGAACCTACCGGCGCATGGAGCTGATGGTGCTCAGCACCCGCTCCGACCAGTCGCTGTACCTGGACAACGTCACCCTCAATCGGCTTTAAGCCCGAATGCCCGGTCCCTGTTGCAGGGGCCGGGCTTTTCATTGGCTATATGTCCTAATCGCTTATCGCGACTCTTCACCCCTCTAGAGCAGCCTTCCCGGCTCACCTCCTCGCATGGCAAGCGCGCACGCTGCGCTGTTGCCAGGCAAGGAATGGTCGGGCGGGGACAGTGCCCCTTCAGGAGGCCGAGCGGAATCGTCGTGGAAGGGGTTGAGCGACATGGATGTCGCGAGAGCGCTGTCAGGCCATGGATGGCCTGTCAGCGCGTGCCCCTGGAGCGACGATGGAGGGAGGGAACCCGGCGCAGCCGGGCCGGATGCAGGGGCGAGCCTTTTTGGTTTCTTTTTTGGCGACTGAAAAAAGAGACTCGCCAGGCAAGGCGAAACAGGTGATATCCGCAAACTCGATAACCAGCTTGGCACCGCAATTTGGTGCTTCGACATCAGCTTTTTCCGTACCAGCCCCGTCTTGCCTCTTACTGCCTCGAAACGAAATCAAAACGCGCGCCGGCAGCGCGGACGAGCGTGGCGATGTCCGCCTCCTGTTCCGGCAGCCCCGCGAAGATCACCTGCAGGCCATCGAGTCGCTGGCCCTTCAGCGCCCCCTGCATGACCGCGGCGTCCAGTGCCGGCGCACCCCCGATGACCAGAACGCGCGGGGTGGACGAGCGCGCCACCTGGCTCAGCAGCGCCGCCAGCTGAGTGGCGTTGGCACCGCCGCCGGAGGCGATCGCCAACTGGTCTGCCAGGGCCCCGTGGCTGGGAATGGTGACGGTGACCAGCTCGCGTGCCTGTGTGGGGTTCGGTGTTTTCGCCAGGGCCTCGGCCAGGATCTGGCCCTGCTTCTTCTCCGGCGGGTGGGTGCTGCAGCCACCCAGTCCGAGGGCCATGACGGCCAGCGCCAGGGCAACGGCGCGATGGGGGCGGGAGCAGTGTTCGTTCGGCATGCTGAGTCTCCTTCTCCATGGATCGATGGGCCCTGAAGCCGTCCCGACGCGGCTGCGCCGGCCGCTGCGCACACTACCAGAGCGCTGGCCTATACCAAATCCGCCAATGCCACTATCGGTGGGCTTGGGGTTATCGCCACATGGATTTCGCATTTGCTCCCTAGCATCAGCCTCGTCGAGCCGTACCGCGCTTCCTGCGGTGCGCCAGTGTTCTGCGAGGTCCTGTCATGTCCGCCACCCCCTATCTGCAGGCTTGCGAAGTGCGCAAGCGCTTCGGCAGCTTCACCGCCCTGGACGGAGTGTCCCTGGACATCGCCGAAGGCGAGCTGGTGTGCCTGCTGGGCCCCTCCGGCTGTGGCAAGACCACGCTGCTGCGCTGCATCGCCGGGCTGGAGCGGCAGGATGCCGGCGTGCTGCGCATGGGCGGGCGGGACATCTCCCACCTGCCGCCCCAGGCCCGTGACTACGGCATCCTGTTCCAGTCCTATGCGCTGTTCCCCAACCTCAGCGTCGAGCAGAACATCGCCTACGGCCTCACCGGTGCCAGCCGTGAAGAAGCCCGCCAGCGCGTGGCGCAGATGCTCGAACTGGTGGGCCTGACCGGCAGCGAGAAGAAGTACCCCGGCCAGCTGTCCGGCGGCCAGCAGCAGCGCGTGGCCCTGGCCCGTGCCTTGGCGCCGTCGCCGTCGCTGCTGTTGCTGGACGAGCCCATGTCGGCGCTGGACGCCCGCGTCCGCGAGCACCTGTGCACCGAGCTGCGCCAGCTGCAGAAGCGCCTGGGCATCACCACCCTGATGGTCACCCACAACCAGGACGAGGCCATGCTCATGGCCGACCGCATCGCGGTGATGAACCACGGCCGGGTCGAGCAGTACGACACCCCCGAAGCCATCTACCGGCGCCCGGCCACGCCTTTCGTCGCCAGCTTCGTCGGCCAGGGCAACTGGCTGCCGTTCGAGGGCCGCGACGGGCGCCACGCGCGGGTCGGCGACCTGCGCCTGTGCCTGCCCGAGCAGGCGGGCGAGGGCGCCAGTGGCCAGCTGTTCTGCCGCCCCGAGGCCATCGCCGTGGAGCCCGGCCAGGACGACGACAACCGCTTCCGCGCCCAGGTGCGCGAGATCACCTTCCTCGGCAACCGCTGCCGGGTCAGCTTCGAGCTGGACGCCTTGCCCGGCCACCCGCTGCTGGCCGAGCTGGACCCGGCGCAGATGCCGCGCCTCGGCGGGCCGGACATCTGGGTGGCGCTGCCGTCCCGCAGCCTGCAGGTGTTCGCCTGATGGAGCGCACCTTGGCCCTCCCGCAGAGCGCCCGCCGTCGCCCGGGCGACCTGGGGGACCGCCTGTTCATCCAGGGCGGCAAGTGCCTGTTCCTGGCCTTCCTCGCCGTCGCCGTGGTGCTGCCCCTGGCGGCCATCTTCTGGCGCGGCTTCAGCGGTGAAGCCGGGCAGGGCGGTGGCCTGGTGGCCGCCCGCGAGCTGCTGGCCAGCGCCAACTTCCACTGGCTGCTGGGCAACAGCCTCAAGGTTTCCCTCAGCGTCGCCGCCCTGGTGGTGCCGGTGGCCTACCTGTTCGCCTACGCCCTGACCCGCACGCTGATCCCGGCCAAGGGGCTGTGGCGCGGCATCTCCCTGTTGCCGCTGCTGGCGCCCTCGATGCTACCGGGGATCGCGCTGATCTACCTGTTCGGCAACCAGGGCCTGCTGCGTGGCTGGCTGCCGGACAACATCTACGGCTTCTGGGGCATCGTCCTGGGCGAGGCCATCTACACCTTCCCCCATGCGCTGATGATCCTCATCTCGGCGCTGTCCCTGGCCGACGGCCGCCTGTTCGACGCGGCCTCCAGCATGGGCGCCGGGCCCTGGAAGGCCTTCCGCAGCATCACCTGGCCGGCCACGCGCCAGGCTGTGTTCGCCGCCTTCTGCCTGGTGTTCACCCTGACCATCACCGACTTCGGCGTGCCGGTGGTGGTGGGCGGCGACTACCAGGTGCTGGCCCTGGAGGCCTACAAGGCGGTGGTGGGGCAGCAGCAGTTCGGTCGCGGTGCGCTGATCGGCATGGTGCTGCTGCTGCCGGCCCTGCTCAGCTTCGGCGTCGATGCCTGGCTGCGCCGGCGCCAGGGCGATGCCATGAGCGGTCGCGCCCAGGTCCACCAGCCCAAGCCCTCGCGCCTGCGGGATGCCGGCTTCCTCGCCCTGGTGCTGCTGGTCTGCGCCGTGCTGCTGGGGGTGCTGGGCATGGCGGTGTACTCCTCGCTGGTGAAGTTCTGGCCCTACAACCTGTCGCTGTCCCTGCGTCACTACGCCTTCGAGGAAACCGCCGGTGGCGGCTGGCTGGCGTACCGCAACAGCCTGACCCTGGCGACCTGCACCGCGCTGTTCGGTGGCGCGCTGATCTTCACCGGCGCCTGGCTGATGGAGAAGACCCACGGCCAGCGCGCCCTGAACCAGGTGCTGCGCCTGCTCAGCTTCGTGCCCATGGCGGTGCCCGGGCTGGTGCTGGGCCTGGGCTACGTCTTCTTCTTCAACCTGCCGGCCAACCCGCTGCACGGCCTCTACGGCAGCATGACGCTGCTGGTGGTGTGCTCCATCGCGCACTTCCTCACTACCGCGCAGATGACCGCCAGCACCGCGCTGCGCCAGCTCGACGGCGAGTTCGAGGCCGCCGCGCTGTCGCTGAAGATGCCGCTGTACCGCCACTACCTGAAGGTGACGGTGCCCATCTGCCTGCCGGCGCTGCTGGACATCGTCCGCTACCTGTTCGTCTCGGCCATGACCACCGTGTCCGCCGCGATCTTCCTCTACAGCCCGGACAGCGTGCTCGCCGCCGTCGCCGTGCTGAACATGGACGACGCCGGCAACGTCGGCGGCGCGGCCGCCATGTCCACCCTCATCCTGCTCACCTCGGCCGCCGTCTCGCTGCTGCTGGCCGGGGCCTCGCGCGGCCTGCTGCGCCGCTCCCAGGCCTGGCGCCAGACCGCGCCCGGCCACTGATCCACGGAGATCCCCATGCATTACCAGACCCCCACGCACCTGCAGGCCGCCATCCTCGACTGGGCCGGCACCGTGGTCGACTTCGGCTCCTTCGCCCCCACGCGGATCTTCGTCGAGGCCTTCGCCAGCTTCGACGTCGAACTCAGCCTGGAGGAGGCGCGCGGCCCCATGGGCATGGGCAAGTGGGACCACATCCGCACCCTGTGCGACGTGCCGGCCATCGCCGCGCGCTTCGAGCGCCGCTTCGGCCGGCTGCCCACGGACGCGGACGTCACCGCGATCTACGAGCGCTTCATGCCGCTGCAGATCGCCAAGGTCGGCGAGCACTCGGCGCTGATCCCCGGCGCCCTGGAGGCCATCGCCGCCCTGCGTCAGCGCGGGCTGAAGATCGGCACCTGCTCCGGCTACCCCAGGGTGGTGATGGACAAGGTGGTGGAACTGGCCGCCGAGGCCGGCTACCGGCCGGACCACGTGGTCGCCACCGACGAGGTGCCCAGGGGCCGCCCGAGCCCGGCCCAGGCGCTGGCCAACGTCATCGCCCTCGGCCTCGACGACGTGGCCGCCTGCGTGAAGGTGGACGACACCGTGCCCGGCATCCTCGAAGGCCGCAGCGCCGGCATGTGGACCGTGGCGCTGCGCTTTTCCGGCAACTTCCTCGGCCTCGACTTCGCCGCCTACCAGGCCCTGCCGGCCGCGCGCCTGGCCGAGGAGCGCCCCCGTATCGACGCGCTGTTCGCGCCAAGCCGCCCGCATTACCTGATCGACACCCTCGCCGACCTGCCGGGGGTGATCGACGCGATCAACGCCCGCCTGGCGCGCGGCGAAACCCCTGCCAACGCATAGCCACAGCAAGCCAAACCTGACCCCAGCACACCAACCAAGGAGCTTCACATGTTCAAGCGTCTCGCCTTCGCTGCCGCCGTTGTCGCAGGCTTCGCCCTGCAGGCCCAGGCCGCCACCGAGCTGACCGTCTACACCGCCCTGGAGGCCGAGCAACTGGCGGCCTACAAGAAGGCCTTCGAGAAGGAAAACCCGGACATCGAGATCAAGTGGGTGCGCGACTCCACCGGCATCATCACCGCCAAGCTGCTGGCCGAGAAGGAACGCCCCCAGGCTGACGCCGTGTGGGGCCTGGCGGCCTCCAGCCTGGCCATCCTCGACCAACAGGGCATGCTCGAGCACTACGCGCCCAAGCACCTGGACGCCATCGGCGCCAACTACCGCGACGCCGCCAACCCGCCGGCCTGGGTGGGCATGGACGTGTGGGCCGCCACCATCTGCTTCAACACCGTCGAAGCCGAGAAGCAGGGCCTGACCAAGCCCGGCAGCTGGGAAGACCTGACCAAGCCCGAGTACAAGGGCAAGATCGTCATGCCCAACCCGGCGTCCTCCGGCACCGGCTTCCTCGACGTCAGCGCCTGGCTGCAGACCTTCGGCGAGAAACAAGGCTGGGCCTACATGGATGCGCTGCACCAGAACATCGGCCAGTACGTCCACTCCGGCTCCAAGCCGTGCAAGCTGGCCGCCGCCGGCGAGTTCCCCATCGGCATCTCCTTCGAATACCCGGCGGTGCAGCTGAAGCGCCAGGGCGCGCCGCTGGACATCGTCCTGCCGAAGGAAGGCCTGGGCTGGGAAATCGAAGCCACCGGCGTGATCAAGGGCACCCAGCACGCCGACGCCGCCAGGAAGCTCGCCGACTTCTCCGCCAGCCCCGCCGCCATGGAGCTGTACAAGGAGAACTTCGCCGTCCTCGCCCAGCCCGGCATCGCCAAGCCGCAGACCGAACTGCCCGCCGACTACGAGCAGCGCCTGATCAAGAACGACTTCGCGTGGGCCTCGAAGAACCGCGATAGCATCCTCGCCGAATGGCGCAAGCGGTACGACGGCAAGTCGGAGAAGCTGCCGCAATAAGCGCCCGTCCACTCCAGGGAGGTTCATGTGATGCGCCCGGTCATGCTGTTCGGCTTCACCTCACTGCTGGTCCTTGCGCTGCCCAGCGGGGCGGCTGAGGAGGGCGCCGTGCCCAGCCAGCGCCAGCTGCGCGAAGCCTGCAGCATGAGCGGTTCGCAAGCGGACCTGAACGCCTGCCTGCGCGAGAAGCTGGGCCACAGCCAGCATGCCGTCGAACGAGCCGAGTCGGCCCTGTTCGCGGCGTTCGAGCAGTGGGACGAATCCGCTGAACAGGTCCGCACCGGTCAAGGCCGCGCACGTGCCGCCCGCCAATCATTCATCGAGTACCGGGAGCGGCAATGTGCCCTGGCCACGTCGGTCGGCGGCGGTGCCGTCGGCCATGCGCTGGAGACCCGACGCCTGGCCTGTATCGCCGAACTGAACTACCAGCGCGCGCAGCAACTGGAAGCGCTGGCCCTGGAGCTGCGGGCGAGGCCGTCTTCCTGACGGGGTTATGCCTGATCGGACCCGATGATCCCGTGTCGTCATGTGCCTGTCCCACTCATGGGGCCGGCACATGACGGTCACACCTGACCCATAGGATTCCCGCAATGCCCATCCACGACACCGATATCGCCATCATCGGCGCCGGCATCCTCGGCCTGTCCCACGCCTATGCCGCTGCTCGGCGCGGCCTGCGGGTGACGGTTTTCGAACGCAGCGAGCAGCCCCTGGGCGCCTCGGTGCGCAACTTCGGCCAGGCGCTGATCACCGGCCAGGCGCCGGGCCCGATGCTGGACCTGGCCCGCGAGGCCCGCCCGATCTGGGCGCACCTGGCCGAGTCGGCCGGCTTCCACATCCGCCGTCAGGGTTCGCTGCTGTTCGCCCGCGACGAAGCCGAAGAACAGGTGCTCGACGCCTTCTGTGCCGGCCGCGCGCGGGAGCACGGCTACACCGTTGAGCTGCTGCGCGGCGAACGCCTGGCGGCACTGTACGACGGCCGCTTCGCCCACCACCGCGCTGCGTTGCACGGTGCCGATGACCAGCAGCTGTACTCCCGCGAGGCGCTGCCGGCCCTGGTGGCCTACCTGCGTGAGCAGATGGGCGTGACCTTCCACTTCTCCACCCTGGTGCGCGACGTCGAGCCCCAGCGCGTGCACACCAGCGCCGGCAGCTGCCGCGCCGAGCAGATCATCGTCTGCTCCGGACATGACTACCTGACCCTGCTGGCCGAGCCCATGGCCGCCCTGCAGCCCCAGGTGTGTCGCCTGCAAATGTTGCGGGTACGCCCGGCCCGCGCCATCGGCCTCGACCATGCCGTGCTGACGGGCCTGAGCTGCACCCACTACGGCGCCTTCGCCGACCTGCCCGAAGCCATCGCCCTGCGCGAACAGGTCCAGTCCCGCCGGCCGGAACTGATCGAGCACGGCATCCACCTGCTGGTCAGCCCCACGCCCCACGGCGACCTGATCGTCGGCGACTCCCACGACTATGGCCGCGATGCTTCGCCGTTCAACGCCGAAGCGGTGGACAGCCTCATGCTGGACCTGGCCGAGCACACCCTCGGTGAGCGCCTGCAGGTGGTGGAGCGTTGGCAGGGCGTGTACGGCGCCCGTGGCCCGGCGCCGTTCAGCGTCATCCAACCCGAGCCGGGCGTCACCGCCGTGCTGATGCACACCGGCCTGGGCATGAGCATCGGCCCGGCGCTGGGTGAGCGCACCGTGGCGTCGTTGTTGGGGTGAGCCCTGTAGGAGCGAGCTGTGCTCGCGAAGCGTTTGCGCTGGTGGGCTGAAGCCCACCCTTGTATCTCGACTACTGCCCCACCCCAGGGGCATAGTCCCCGACTGATCATCGGGGGAGGGATAGGAAGCCGTGCCCACCCTTAGGCCGCGAGCCTGCAACGTAGATAGTGCTCCGCCCCTCCACACTCACTCGAACAGCCCGAACGGTATCCAGAGCCTYGAGCTCGCATTCACAAGGTTGGGCCGGGTGCAGTGATGATCGCGTCTGAACGGATCGAGAGGAGAATCCATGCCCAGCGTCATCGGCATCGACATCGCCAAACACACCTTTGACCTCGCCGCCCTGCAGCCCAACTGCAAGTACCGCACCAAGGCCAAGCTGGCCAACGACAAAGCGGGCTTCGCCGTCTTGCGCGACTGGCTGAACAAGCACAGCGAACCCGGAGCCTGGGTCGTGATGGAGGCCACCGGCATCCACCATGAAGCCCTGGCCGAATGGCTGCTGGAGCAAGGCTATCGGGTCTGTGTCCTCAACCCGGCGCAGATCGCCCACTACGCCCGCAGCCAGCTGCAGCGGGTGAAGACCGACAAGGTCGACGCCAAGCTGATCGCCGAATACGGCGAGCGCCACCAGGACGAGCTGCGCCCCTGGCAACCCGAGCCCCGTGCCGTAAAGCGC
>NZ_JYFT01000015.1:0-223248 GCF_000931385.1 Pseudomonas sp. FeS53a | reverse complement strand
GCATCCACCATGAAGCCCTGGCCGAATGGCTGCTGGAGCAAGGCTATCGGGTCTGTGTCCTCAACCCGGCGCAGATCGCCCACTACGCCCGCAGCCAGYTGCAGCGGGTGAAGACCGACAAGGTCGACGCCAAGCTGATCGCCGAATACGGCGAGCGCCACCAGGACGAGCTGCGCCCCTGGCAACCCGAGCCCCGTGCCGTAAAGCGCCTGAAGGCCCTGGTACGGCGCCTGGAGGACCTGCGCGAAATCGAACGGATGGAGCGCAACCGTCTGGAAGTGGCCGATGCCAGCGTGCAGGCCTCGATCCAGTCGGTTCTGGAACATGTCGGCCAGGAGATCGAAGAAACCCTCAAGGCCATCGACGACCACATCGACAACGACCCGGACCTGCGAGGCAAGCGCGACCTGCTGACCAGCATCGACGGAGTCGCCGACAAGACCGCCGCCCTGCTCCTGGCGGAACTGGGCGACCCACTGCGCTTTGCCAACGGCCGCGCCATCACCGCCTTTGCCGGGCTCAACCCACGGCTGCAGGAATCCGGGAGCTACCGGGGGCAGACACGCATCTCCAAGATGGGCTCATCGCGCCTGAGGGCCGGCCTGTACATGCCCGCGATCAGCGCCCTGACCTACAACGAAGCGATCAGAGCCATGGGCGAACGGCTAAGGGAGCGGGGCAAGACCGGCAAGCAGATCGTCTGCGCAGCGATGCGCAAGCTGCTGAGCATCGCCTATGGCGTGCTGAAATCGGGCCAGCCGTTTGACGCAAAACTGGCCCTTGCTCACTAGCAATCAAGACGGTATCTACGGCAACCCCGTAGCCCGGGCTTCAGCCCGGGAGCGGTCCCCACCTCATTCCCGGGCTGAAGCCCGGGCTACGTCTGCATCGGAGCGGTGCCGGTGGGTTGAAGCCCACCCTGCGGGGTGATGCTTATTTACGGGGCCACGCCAGCTGCCCTAGTCCAGGCGCTTGCTCACCCGCTTCACCGCCACCCCCAGCACCACCAGGTTGAACACCAGCAGTGCGACGATCTCCGGCCACAGGTCCATCAGGCTGGCGCTGCGCAGCATGATGCCGCGCGCCAGGCGCAGGAAGTGGGTGAGGGGCATCAGCTCGGCGATCCACTGGGCGAGGCGCGGCATGCCGGCGAAGGGGAACATGAAGCCGGAAAGCAGGATCTGCGGCAGGAAGATGAAGAAGGCCATCTGCATGGCCTGGAACTGGCTGCGGGCGAGGGTGGAGATGAACACCCCAAGGCTCAGGCTGGCGAACACGAACACCAGCGAGGCGCCATAGAGCGCCAGCAGCGAGCCGCGCACCGGCACCTCGAACAGCCAGCGCCCCACCAGCAGGATCACCGTCACCTGCAGCAGGCCGATGCCGACGAAGGGCAGTACCTTGCCCAGGGTCAGCTCCCAGGGTGAAACCGGGGTGGTGATCAGCAGTTCCATGTTGCCCCGTTCCCGCTCGCGGACCAGGGCGATGGCGGTGAACAGCACCATGGTCATGGTGAGGATCACCCCGATCAGCCCCGGTACCGTGTTCAGCGACGCCAGGCGCTCCGGGTTGTAGAGGTTCACCACCTCCACACCGGTGGCGCGGGGCCAGCCGGGCAGCGGGTAGGCGGCCAGTTGGCGGGCGGAGGCCTGCACCACCTGGTCGGAACCGTCCACCACCAGTTGCAGGGGCGGTCGGTCGCGTCGCTGCAGGCGCGCCTCGAAGTCCCTGGGCATCACCAGGGCTGCGCTGATCACGCCCTCGGCGAACAACTGGTCAAGCTGCTGCGTCGTGGCCAGGTGGTAGCGGAAGTCCAGCACCTGGCTGGCGCCCAGCTCGGCGATCACTTCCCGCGAGCGGGCGCTGTCGGCCTGGTCCAGCACGGCGGCGTGGAGGTTGCGCACGTCCATGTTGATGGCGTAGCCGAACAGCACCAGCTGCAGGATGGGGATGCCGACGATCATGGCGAAGGTCAGCCGGTCGCGGCGCAGCTGGCGCAGCTCCTTGAGCACGATGGCCCCGAGCCGGCGCAGGTTCATGGGCGGGCCTCGGCGTGGGTGGTGGGGCGCTGGGTGACGGTGACGAACACGTCTTCCAGGTTGGCGTCGGTGTCGCGCACGTCGGCGTCGATGCCGGCCTTTTCCAGCAGCCGGACGACGCAGTCACGGGCATCAGCCGCAGCGCTGAGCACCCGCAGGCTGGCGCCGATCTGTGCCAGGGCCAGCACCTCCGGCTGCCCTTGCAGCGCGCGCTGGGCCTGGCGGGGCTGGGCGCACTCCACCAGCAGCGGCCGGCCGGGCAGGGCGTCCATCAGCTCGGCGGGGCTGCCGTCGGCCACCAGGCGGCCGGCGTCGAGGATGCCCAGGCGGGTGCAGCGCTCGGCTTCGTCCATGTAGTGGGTGGACACCAGCAGGGTGGTGCCGGCCTCGGCCAGTTCGAACAGCGAATCCCAGAATTCCCGGCGCGATTGCGGGTCGACGGCGCTGGTGGGCTCGTCCAGCAACAGCAGGTCGGGCTTGTGCAGCACCGCCCCGGCCAGGGCCAGGCGCTGCTTCTGGCCGCCGCTGAGGGTGCCGGCCAGTTGCCGGCGGCGGTCGCCGAGCCAGTAGCGCTCCAGCAGTTCGTCGATGCGCCGGCGTGCGTGGGCGCGGTCCAGCCCCTGGACGGCGGCGAGGAAGTCCAGGTTCTCGGCGACGGTCAGGTCTTCGTAGAGGGAGAACTTCTGCGTCATGTAGCCGATGCGCCGCTTGAGGGCCTCGGCGTCCTCGGGGATGCGGCAGCCGAGCACCTCGATCTCCCCGGCGCTGGGCAGCAGCAGCCCGCAGAGCATGCGGATGGTGGTGGACTTGCCGCAGCCGTTGGGGCCGAGGAAGCCGAACACTTCGGCACGGTTCACCTGCAGGTCGAGGTTGTCCACGGCGGTCAGCTCGCCGAAGCGCTTGGTCAGGCCCTGGGCATGGATGACCGCTTCGCTGCCGTTCATGGCGCGCTCCAGTGGGCCTGCAGGGGCAGGCCGGCCGGCAGGCGGCGGGCGTCATCGCCCTGCAGCAGCAGCTCGGCACGGTAGGCGAGGCGGCTGGCGTCGTCGCCGGTGAGGGCGTAGTAGGGCGTGAAGGCGGCTTCGCTGGCGATGCGGCGGACCTGGGCGTCGAAGGGGGTGGCGATGCCCTCCACCTGCACCTGCAAGTGGTCGCCGATGGCCAGGCGCGGGCGTTGGGAGGCGGGCACGTAGACCCGCGCGTAGGGCGCCTCGCCCACCAGCAGGCTGGCCAGTTCGGCACCGGCCGGGGGCTGGTCGCCGGGCTTGTAGGGCAGGGCGTCCACACGGGCATCGCGCGGGGCGCGCAGGGTCAGGCGCTCGCGGGTGATGCGCAGCTGGGCGACGCGGCCCTCCGCCGCCTGCACCTGGGCTTCGGCCTGGTGCAGCTGTTCCGGGCGGGTGCCGTTGAGCAGCTCGCGCAACTGGGCGTTGGCGCTGTTCACACTGGCGCGGGCCTGGTCACGGGCGGCGCGGGCACGGTCGAGGTCGGCGATGGCCACCTGGCGGCGCTCGTAGAGGGCGGCGATGCGGGTGAAGCTGCGCTCGGCGTCGGTCAGCTCGGCCTGGTAGCGGGCCAGGCTGGCGCGGGCCGCGTCGATGGTTTCGTCCCGGGAGCCGTTGCGCAGTTCGTCGAGGCGGGCGCGGGCGGCGGCCAGGTCGCCTTCCGCTTCGGCCAGGCGGGCATCGGTGCGGCGCGGGTCGAGTTCCAGCAGCACCTGGCCGGCGCTGACCTGTTCGCCTTCGGCCACGTGCCAGTCGAGGATCGGCTCGGAGGCCTCGGCAGGTACGGCGATGCGGTCCCATTCCAGGGTGCCGAGCAGCTGCGGCGGTGCGGGCTTGCAGGCGGCCAGCAGGGCCAGGCCGAGCAGGAGGAGCGGGCGGGTGTTCATGGGCGCATCTCCAGGCCCCGTTCCAGCAGGGCCAGTACGTGGTTGACCAGGGCCTCGTCGTCGAGGTCGTCACTGGCGAAGATGCCGCGCCAGAGCGAGCCGGCGGCGTAGGGCAGCATCACCAGGCCGAGCAGCGAGACCACCAGCAGGCGGGGGTCCAGGTCCGGGTTGAGGTGGCCTTCGCTGCGGGCTTCGGCGAAGCGCCGGGCCAGTTGCACCGGCAGCAGCGGGGCGAAGCGGGTCAGCACCACCCCGCGCAGGGCGCCGCCTTCGCAGAGCACCTCGCGCACCCACAACGGCGGCAGCCAGGGATGCTGCGAGAGGGTCGCGCTGAGCCCGCGAACGAAGGCCCGGACCAGCTCGCGGGGCTCGTTCCCGGGCGTCGCCAGGCGTTGCACCATGCCCATCAGCAGGGGCTGCAGGCGCTCTTCCACCACCGCGTCCAGCAGGCGCTCGCGGTTGCCGAAGTGGTAGTTGAGCAGCGCCGGGGTCACGCCCGCGTGCTCGGCGATGTCCCGCAGGCGGGTGGCCTGCACGCCCGCCTGGGCGAAGCACTGGATGGCGCTGTCGAGCAGGCGCTCGCGCAGGTCGGGGGCGTCTCCGCTGGGGCGTCCAGGGGTACGGCTACGGGTCATGGGGCAGGCTCCGGGGCGAATGGGCTTAATTAAATCCTGATTTAAATAATTCGCAAGCCGGTTGATGCGCGTATTCGAGGGGGAACTCGGGACGGGCTGGGTCAGTCAGCTCTGGGGAGACCAATCGAGAGGGGAGAACCGGCCATGACGCTCTGGATCATCAGCTACCACAAGGACAACAACACCTCGACGCTTGAGCTGGAGGCGCCCGAGCGGCCGACGCCGGAGCAGGCGTGCGCGGCGGTGCTGGATTGGGCGGAGGATCACCTGCCGGCAGGGGTATACGCCGGCAGCGAGGCGCCGAGCCGGGAGCCGGCGATGCGTTTGCTCAAGCGCTATGGCGTGACCATCACGGGGATCGCGGCTCGCTAGCAGGTGGTGGCGGGCCACACGGACGCCCCTTGCCCCGGCGTGCCGAGGCAAGGAGCGGGTTCAGGCGCGTGACGGACGACGGGGCGGGGGGTAGCTCAGCTCCTGCTCGACGGTGCCGTCCTCGCTGTGGATCAGCACCGTGCCGGCGCGCTTTTCCATGAAGGCCTCAATGGCCTCCAGCAGCCGCTCCCGTTCGGCAGCGGTCTTCGACGGGCGGGTCGCGCCTTCCTTGCGCAGCTCCCAGCCCTTGTCCGTTGGGGTGATGTGGTAGCAGCCCATGCAACTCTCCTGGTGCTCGTATTGGTGTTTCCGGACTACGCGCCCCTCCTTGGGCATTGACTACCGGCGCTCATAAGAGTCGCCGGAAGTTCCCGGGTTCCATGCGCAATGCGACTCAGCGCTTGCGGCGAATGCGTCCGCGTTCCACTTCGCGGGCGTGGCGGTGCAGGTGGTGTGCATCCGCCGATAGCGTGCGGGCGGTCTTCACCAGCACTTCGGCCAATTGCGGGTCCTCCAGCTGCCGGGCGGCGCTTTCCAGGGTGATGCAGGCCATGCGGTTGTTCAGCGAGGCGTCCTTCAGGACGCAGCGCAGCCGCTCGTTGGTCCGGTTGAGCGCCATCGGGTGTGCTCCTGCTCGTCGTGGCCGCGCACGCTGCGGGTGGGCGCGGCATCCACCGGTGTTCAGAACTCTTCGGGCCCGCCGCTGCCATCGTCCGGCGGGGCTTCCAGCATCCGCTCCAGTTCGCCGATGAGCTGCGCGCCCAGGGTTTCGAACTGCGCCCGGTCAGCCCAGCGCCGGGGAATCAGCCCGGCGACGATGGACACCTGGCCGGTGCGCAGGTCCCGGGCCGAGACCACCACGTCGTCGTCGCGGATGCGGACCACGCACAGGTGGTGGTCCAGGTGTTCATCCAGGCGTCGCTGGAGTTCTTCTTCCGTGGGTTGGTAGCTCATCGGCGCCTGTTCCAGAAAGAAGCCCGGCGCATGCCGCCAGCGACCGGGCTCGAAGGGAGTCGTGTGAGTCATGGCTTGAGAGCCGGGACGGGGCACGGGAGTTCAGCTTTTTTTGCCGGCAAAATCCTTTGGCATCAGAAGGATGCCGTCGGGACGTCAAGTGGATTGGCGAAGCGAGGCGGTGCCCGGCGGCCATGCAGAATGCCCGGATCGTGCACATTGCCCGTGCAATTTGCAGGGTTCGCGAGGGTGCTCGGTGGGCCCGGAAGATCGATTTGGCATCAAAGTGCCACTGATTAAGTGGACAGGCCTTCTACTGGCATCGGACTCGCATCGATTAACGCCATGGAAAGCTGGACTGGCATGGAACTGGCTATGGCCTGCTCCGCGCACGGGGCGCGCGCCCGGTTACGCACAGCGATGGCCGGCGCCCCGGACCGGCCCTACGCATGCCGTGAATGATTCCCCCATGCCTGCTTCCAGGCAGGCCGAGCACAAGGAGATGCCCGATGACCCAGACCCTGTCCCACAAGCAGATCGACCACTGGCTGGCCCAGTCCATTCCGGGGTGCCGGGTTGAAAGCCGTGCCGACGGCGATGGCACCTTCAGCCTGTTCATGTACAACTCGGCCACCCAGGAATCCTTCAAGGTCAGCGCCCTGAAACCGCAGGACTACCCCGACTCCCGCGCGCTGCGTCGCCTGGGCAAGCAGGTGTTCGAGGACATGGTGCTGCTGCAGGCCGGCTGCGGCGGCCGCCGTCTCACCCGGCTCGCCAACGCACAACCGGCCGAGACCCGCCAGGCGGTCTGACCGTCGTTGCACATCCGCCGGGGCCGTTCGTGCCCCGGCACTTACGGCCCTGGCCGGCGTCATCCCGTTCCTACGCGGTAATAGGACGCCATCCAGAACATCGTCCCTCATCTTCAACCCGCCCCGGCCGACCTTGATGGGAATACCCAAAAGGAGAGGTCGCCATGGAAATCAACAGCAGCCTGCCGCTCTGGACCACCCGCTCGGACACCCGCCTCGCTGAAGTCGCCAAGGCGGCAGAGTCGACGCGCACGGTGGCCACACCCCAGGAGCGGCCGCAGGAGGATCTGGACAGTTTTATCGAGGCGCGGACCTATGACCGGCTGGGTCAATTGCCTTCAGGCCCGAACATCGCAAGCGATTTTGAAATCTGGATATCGGAGCAGGTGAAGCGCCCACCCAAGGAGAATGCCCGTCCGCTGGAGCAGATAAATGCAGAACTCAATGCGACACATGCGGGTTTTCAGGAACTCTACGGCAAGATGCTGCAGGAACTGTCAGGGCGGGAGCCGGTTATGCCTGACGGGATGGTGGGGATATCGGTGGATGGTCAGGGGAAGATCATTGTGCGTAACCACAACGGACTGCTGCGCGATGATGTGGCGCAACGCCTGTCGGCACGGATGAATGCTTCTGAAGAGTTGCTACGGTACGCCAATCGATATGTGGAGCTGGCCATTGAACGCGTTGAGTCAGATATGAACGTGAACTTTGATGGCTTGGGTCGTTACCACTTGGACAAGGAAAATTTCTCGAGTGTCGTAACGGCTATGGAGTTCAATAGCCTTCAAGGTCATCTGCTTTCATGGGGTGTTATACGTTACGGGTATTGGACGGAGCCAAAACTCTATAGACCGGAGTGAGAGGCTTCCGGAAACCCAGCCTTGTATGCTGGGCCCTACTTATAAATGAGCAATCAAGTGGCAATGTACTCTCTCAGTTTTAGCCTGCTCTGGCCGAACTCCTTTTAGTACTTAAAAGGAGAGAACGCCATGGAAATCAACAGCAGTCTGCCGTTCTGGACCACCCGCTCGGACACCCGCCTCGCTGAAGTCGCCAAGGCTGCAGAGTCAACGCGCACGGTGCCCACACCACTGGAACGGCCACAGGAGGATCTGGACAGTTTTATCGAGGCACGGACCTATGACCGGCTAGGGAAGTTGTCGTCAGGTCCGAGCGGAATCGGCGACTACGAGGTCTGGGCCTTGGAGCAGGCTAAGCGTCCACTCAAGGAGAATGCCCGTCCGCTGGAGCAGATCGACGCAGAACTCAATATGGCCCATGCAGGGTTTCAGGATATCTACGGCAAGATGCTGCGGGAGCTGTCAGGGCGGGAGCCGGTCATGCCTGACGGCATGGTGGGGATATCGGTCGATGGTGAGGGGAAGATCATTGTGCGTAACCACAACGGTCTGCTGCGGGATGATGTGGCGCAACGCCTGTCGGCACGGATGAATGCGTCTGAGGAGTTGCTGCGGTACGCCAATCGCTACGTAGAACTGGCAATTGAGCGAGTTGAATCAGACATGAATGTCGATCTGGAGGGGCTTGGTCGCTACCACTTGGAAAAAAGCAACTTCGCAGATGCATTCGTGGCGATGGAGTTCAATAGCCTTCTTCTCCATCTGTCTAGTTCCGGTGTTGTTCGGTATGGGCACTGGAATGAG
This sequence comes from Pseudomonas sp. FeS53a, assembly GCF_000931385.1. NCBI lineage: Bacteria > Pseudomonadati > Pseudomonadota > Gammaproteobacteria > Pseudomonadales > Pseudomonadaceae > Pseudomonas > Pseudomonas sp. FeS53a. The sequence goes on along the minus strand of NZ_JYFT01000015.1, from coordinate 214,878 downwards.
CGCAAGATTTATCCATAGGGTAAAAAGTTGTGCGGGCTATTCGCCCGCACGTATCGAGTTAGCGTCCGCTGCTAATTAATGTCTGTTGGCATATGTGCCCCAGGGTGATGTAGTTTTCGAGGCTGCCAACGCCTATATTTGGGTCTTCATACAATTTTATAAACCATTGTCCGTAGTTATAATTTGTGCGCCAGGTATTTTTGTAATTGCCAGCGTAATCTATAAAGGTTGCGCTCCAGTCACCGTAGCAAGATCCTAAATCTACAGTACCGCGTGCCCATCCATTGGCTTCGGTTTTGATTGGATGTGGGATATAAGTTGCTTGGCCGTATCGCAACTGCTTTATCAAGTAGAGCACAGGGGTAAGTCCTTTTAATGGGCTCCCGGTGCTATCTGTTAAATACATTGACCAGTTCAGTTGACGATAGGCTTGTGTTGTCAGGTATTGGTGCTGATTCGTTGACTGAGCTGAAGCCGGAATCCGCAGGACGTTCGACTCTCCCTCCAGATAATGTTTGCGCATAAATGGCGTTGAGCCAATTGTGAGTCGATAGCGAGGAGAGGGGCTCCATGCCACAGCCGGGTTTGGACGGACTCTAACTTGCAAGCGATAGTTGGCTGCGCGTCCTTTGATATTCAATGGCGTGTCTTTTTTCTCCGCCTTCCAAGTGCCATTTTCATAAGTCTCCAACAACCAGCGATTACTCGTCCCAGCTTCCGCTCCCGTCAACATGAGCCGCAGCGCCTGCCCGCGAACACTGGTGAATTCGTAATAGTCGTAGTCCCAGGCGCTGTCCGAGTTACCCGTGATGACGTTCAGGGTGTCGGGCAGGACGGTAGCCGACTCGGGGCTGTCGTTGGGTTCATAGGCATCGATCGGGGCGGCGACCAGTGCGCCGAAGCCGACGGGCGAGCCGTCCGAGGCATGGGCGTTCATCAGCCAGTAGTAATGGCCGGGAGGCGTGACGGCCAGGATCGACTCGTCCGCATTGCCGGGTTGGTTGGAATGCCCGACCAGCTGGAGGTTGCCGTTACCGTCGTCTCTCAGCAGGAACAGCTCGAAGTCAGTACCAGCGCTCTGCTCGGTGACGACGGCTTCGGTCTTGGAATGCTGGCCGATTTCGAAGTGGTAGCAGTAGCTGCCGCCTTGCTGCACACCGGAAAGGGTGTACAGCTGGTTGACCGAAAGCGAGGTGCAAAGCGGGGTGTAAGCATTGCTGCGTGCTTGCAGGCCGCTGCTTCTGCTCATGGGAGGTTTGGTCGCTGCCGCTGACTGATCAGGCGCTTCCTGTTTCGGTACTGACGAGACCGGGGGAGTGACGGGCAGGTTGCCGGGCAATGGCACCTGTCGCAGCACGGCGGGTGGGGCAGCATGTGACTCGGCAGTGAGGGTGCTGCCCGAGGGGAGCTTGGGGGTATCGGCCAGCGAGTTGGAAGCATGGGCTCCAAGCATGGCCAGCAGCAGAAGCTGTGGGGCGTGGAGCGTGGTCTTGAGGGGTGGCATCAGGTTCATCCTTGTCTCTGTTGAAGGGTGAGCGCAGATGCTAGGGCGACACTGTGGATCGCCATCCAAAGGGTTTATCAGGGACTTTTGCTGCAGGCTTGGGGCAAGTGCTTGCTACGCAAGGCGTCGCGGGAAATGCGTAAAGGAATCCGACTGGCAGATTGCCAGCTGGCACATCAGAGTCCGGCCGGATCCTTCACGCTGATAGGCGAAATGAAGGGGTGGCCATGCCGCTGAGGTAGGCAAAGCCTGGTCCAACAGGGCATTTTGTCGTCGTCATGGCTGCCTTTCGGCAGCCTCACCCGCTCTCCAACACAAACATCCCCACCTGCGGCGCCGGGCTCAGCCAGTGGCGGGCGAGGCGCCAGCCGGATTGGGCGGCCATGTCGGCGATGCCTTCCAGGCTGTACTTGTGCGAGCACTCGGTGTGCAGTCGCTCGCCGGCGGCGAAGTGGAAGCGCTGTCCGGCGGCGTTCACCACTTGGTCCCGCTGGCTGACCAGGAACATCTCCATGCACTGCGCCTGCGGATTCCAGCGGGCCAGGTGCTGGAAGGCGTCGAGGTCGAAGGTGCCGCCCAGTTCGCGGTTGATGCGGGTCAGCAGGTTCTTGTTGAACTGGGCGGTGATGCCGTCCCCGTCGTCGTAGGCCGCCTCCAGAGTGGCCACGTCCTTCTGCATGTCCAGCCCGAGGATCAGCCGTGAGTCGCGGCCCAGGTAGCGGCGCACCGAGCGCAGGAAGCGCAGGGCCTCCGGCGGGCTGAAGTTGCCCAGGGTGGAGCCGGGGAAGAACGCCACGCGAGGGCGCGAGGCGACGGCGGCGGGCAGGTGGGGCAGGTGGCTGAAGTCGCCGACCTGGGGCAGGACCCGCAGCCTCGGGTAGGCCGCCTCCAGCATGGCGGTGGCCTTGCGCAGGGCTGATTCCGAGATGTCGATGGGCAGGTAGACGCCCACCTGCGGGGCGGCGTCCAGCAGCAGGCGGGTCTTCAGGCTGGCACCGCTGCCGAACTCCACCAGGGCGGCCCCCCGTGGGATGACGCTCGACAGCTCCCCGGCGATTGCCTCCAGCAGCGCCGTTTCCATGCGCGTCGGGTAGTACTCGCGGGTGCGGCAGATGGCTTCGAACAGCTCCGAGCCGGTGGCGTCGTAGAAGTACTTGGGCGGCAGGCTCTTGTCCGGGGCGCCCAGCCCGGCGCGCACGTCCTCGGCGAAGGAGGTGTCCGAGCCGGCCTCCCGCTGTGCGCCGGCCGGATCGCGGGCCAGGCGCAGGCCGGCGAACATCCAGCGCTGGTGCGGGTAGAAGAAGTTGCGGTAGCTCACCCGGGCGTGACCGGCCGGGGTGATGCTGGCGCCGCCGCGCAGCACCATCTGGCTGACCATGAACTTGCCGTTGTATTCGCCCACCGCGCCTGCGGAGGGGCGGAAGCCGGGGTAGGGCGCGTAGGCGCTCGCCGTCCATTGCCAGGCGCTGTCTTCCACCTGGCCCAGCACGCCGCTGCGGGCGGCCACTTCCCATTCCGCTTCGCTGGGCAGCCGCGCCTCGGCCCACAGCGCATAGGCGCAGGCCTCGTAGTAGCTGATGTGGCGCACCGGCGCGTCAGGCACCAACGGGCGCAGGCCACCCAGGCCCAGCTCCTGCCAGCCATCCCCCCGGCGCTGCCAGTACAGCGGCGCCCGCCAGCCCTCGGCCTGGACCCGCGCCCAGCCATCGGCCAGCCAGAGGTCGGGGCGCTGGTAGCCGCCGTCGTCGATGAAGGCCTGCCAGTCGCCGTTGGTCACCAGGCGATCACAGATCTGGAAGGGTTGCAGGTAGGTGGTGTGCCGTGGGCCCTCGTTGTCGAACGCGAAGCCGTCGCCATCGTGCCCCAGCTCCACCAGCCCGCCCGGCAGCGAGACGAAGCGCCCGGGCCGGTCGCCCTCCGGCTCCTGCCAGCGCGGATCGTAGGCCGGCGACAGCGGCGAGCGGCTGAACAGGTGCAGCACGTCCATCAGCAGCAGTTCCTGGTGCTGCTCCTCGTGTGCCAGACCCAGCTCCAGCAGGGCCAGGTCGGGTTCGGTGAGGTCCGGGATGAGCCGCTCCATGTGCGCATCCACGTGGGCCCGGTAGGCCAGCACCTCATGCAGGGGCGGCCGGGTCAGCAGGCCGCGCTCGGGGCGTGGCTGCCGGGGGCCGACCGCCTCGTAGTAGGAGTTGAAGAGGTAGGCGAAGGCCGGGTCGAACACCCGGTAACCCGCCAGGCGCGGCAGCAGAAAGGTTTCGAAGAACCAGCTGGTATGGCCCAGGTGCCACTTGCTCGGACTGGCGTCCGGCATGGACTGCACCACCATGTCCTCTTCGCCAAGGGGGGCCACCAGGTTTTCGCTCTGGCGGCGGACGTGCCGGTAGCGCTCGAGGTACGGGGTGCTGTTCATCGCGGTTCTCTCAGTGCTGTGGGCAGGACTGTTGGATGCGCGGCGGGGCCGTAAGGGGTGTGAGTCCGGTGCTGCGGAGGAAGTTCGGGCTCGATGCGCCAGCGGCTGGCTGGATTTCTGATAAATCAGGTTATTAATGCATCGTAAATCATTGAAAAATAAAGATTTAAATCTCAAGAAATGCAGTAAATCAGCCTGTATGCCTCGATCGGCTCTCTCTATTCCGAGTGTTTCGCTGGGTTATGGTGATTCCATGTGATGTTTTACATTACTAAAGAATCTTAAATAGCTGATAAATAACACTATTTATCTTGATTTAAGAATCGGCGATGCCAGTGCCTGCCCCACCCCCGACGTTCCCGCTGGCCGTTCCTCGCTCAACCTGAATCTTGCCGCCGGGTCCCGGTCCACCTAGAGGACAACCGGAGGAAATCACCATGAAATCGAACAAGCCGAGCGCCCGCATCCACGAGATCGACGACATCGAGGACCGCATGGGGTCGATGGAGCAGCTGGACTTCAGCGAGCGCAAGGATGAACGCCAGGGCCGGGTCGGCGACCTGCGATCCGAAGAGGAGCTGGAGCGGGAGTTCCCGGACGAACGCGTGCGCGAGGCCGGCATGACCGGCGGCGAGACCCTGGGGCAGAGCCTGCATGAGGACGGCGTCTCCGATGACGACCTGAGCCCCGAGACGCTGATCGACGAGAACGGCGAGCGCCTGGGTCGGGGCACCACTGGCAGCCTGCCGGCAGACAAGGAGCTGAGCGTGGTGGGCGCTGACGAGATCGGTGCCGGAGACGGTCTGGACGAAGCCGAAGAGGGCCGCGCCTACCCCCTGGACGGCAAGCCCTGGGACGGCGAGGCGCGCTGAAGGGGCCGGGCGGCGGGCTACGGCCCGCCGCTCAGCCTTTCGCCTGGGCCGGCTCGCCCTTGTCCTCGCGCCAGTCCACGCGGCGCAGCCGGCGTGCCCGGCGCTCCAGCACCAGGTAGACCACGCAGGCCACCGCCAGCGGCAGCAGGAAGTAAATGGCCCGGTAGCCGATCAGCGCTGCCAGCAGGGTGCCCTTGGCGAACTGGTGCTGCATCAGCGTGATGAACACCGCTTCCAGCACCCCCAGGCCGGCGGGGATATGGGTGACCACGCCAGCGATGCTGCTGATCAGCAGGATGCCGAGCACCGTCGGGTAGAACGCCTGGGGCGGCAGCAGCACGTAGATCAGCAGCGCCATCAGCGCCCAGTTCAACATTCCCAGGCCGACCTGCACCAAAGCCATGCGCAGGCTCGGCAACGTCAGCTCCTGCTGGCGGATGCGCCAGGTGCGGCGCCTGGCGAAGCGGCAGGCGGCCAGGTAGCCGAGGGACAGCGCCACCAGCACGACGCCGATCACCTGCAGACCGGTCTCGCCGATCTTCCAGTTCTCCGGCAGTTCCACCAGGCGCAGGGCGAACACGCAACCGGCCAGCAACATGTAGCCCAGCCAGTTGGTCATCAGGCTCAGGCTCAGCACCTGGGTGATGGTCGGCACGTCGAGCCCCAGGCGCGAATAGAGCCGGTAGCGCATGGCGATGCCGCCCACCCACGAACTCAGGTTGAGGTTGAAGGCGTAGCAGACGAAGGTCACCGGGAAGGTCTGCCACGCCGGCAGCTTGTGGTCCGTGTAGTGGCGGCCCACCAGGTCGAAGCAGCAATAGGTGGCGTAACTCGCCACGCACGCGGCCAGGCCCAGGGCCAGGGTCCCGGCGCTGTAGGCGGAGAGGGCGCGGACGACCTCGTCCCAGTCCATGTTCTTCACCAGCAGGAACAGCAGCACCGGAACCAGGCAGAAAAAGAACATCGTCAGCGCCCGCTTGCCCCAGGTGAACCAGCGTTGGCGATTCATCGGGCCTGCTCCTGTTCCAGCACCGCGTCCTTGGGCTCCACCGGTGTCACCGGTTCGACCCGCGGCGAATGCGCCGGCAACAGCCCGGCGAGGGCGGGGAAGTGCCGCAGGAAGTGGAAGCACAGGAAGATCAGCGGCGCGCGCCACCAGTGACCCCGGGTGATGCGCTGCAGGGTCACCGCCTTGCAGTGCTGCTGGGCCAGCTGGGTGAGGTGGTCGTGCAACTGGCGGTTGAACGCTGCATCGCGGATCACCACGTTCGCCTCCAGGTTCAGCGACAGGCTCAGCGGATCGAGGTTGCTGGAGCCCACCGTCGCCCACTCGCTGTCCACCAGCGCCACCTTGCCGTGCAGCGGGCGGCGGCAGTATTCGTGGATCACCACGCCGTCGCGCAGCAGGTAGTTGTAGAGCAGCCGCGAGCACAGGCGGACGATGGGCATGTCCGGCATGCCCTGCATGATCAGCGTCACCTTCACCCCTCGGCGCGCAGCGTTGCGCAGCTCGCGCAGCAGGCGATAGCCGGGGAAGAAATAGGCATTGGCCACCACCAGGCGCTGGCGGGCGCTGCGCAGCGCCTCCAGGTACTGCTCCTCGATGTCGTTGCGGTGGGCCGCGTTGTCCCGCAGCACCAAGCGCAGGCGCGAGCGCCCCACCTGGCGCGGCGTTGGCGGCGGCACGGGGCTGGGCGGCTCCGGCGCATGGGTCAGCAGGTCGCGGCAGGCCCGGTGCAGGTCGGCGACGATGGGGCCGCGCAAGGCCACCGCGTAGTCCTGCTTGGCCATCTCGCCGTAGTCGGCCAGGTGGTCGGCGCCGAAATTGATGCCGCCGATGAAGCCCAGCTCGCCGTCCACCACCACCAGCTTGCGGTGCAGCCGGCGGAACAGGTTGGTGCGCAGGCCCAGGCGCCGGGGCTGCGGGTCGAACATGCGCAGGTTCACCCCGGCGGCCGCCAGCTCGGCCACGTAGCGCTCGCCGAGGTCGGCGGTGCCGTAGCCGTCCACCGTGGCCTCCACCCGCACGCCCCGGGCCGCGGCGGCCAGCAGGGCCTCCTTGAGGCGCTGGCCGACCTTGTCCTCGAAGATGATGAAGGTCTCCAGCAGGACCTCGTGGCGGGCCTGTTCGATGGCCTCGAACACGCGGGGGAAGAAGGCCTCGCCATTGATCAGCAACTCCACCTGGTTGCCGTCGCGCCATGGGTAACTCACAGGTGCACCTCCACCAGCAGCGGAGCGTGATCGGACAGGTGCGACCACGGCCGCTGCCGCAAGACTTGGGGGGAATGGGCGCTGGCATTGCGCAGGTACACGCGGTCCAGCGGCAACAGCGGCCAGCGCGCGGGAAAGCTGCGCGCCGGCGCGCCATGGGCCTCGACGAAGGCCTCGCGCAGGCCGCAGGCGGCCAGCACCGGGTCGGCGCGCTGGCGCCAGTCGTTGAAGTCACCGGCCACGATCACCGGCGCCTCTGAAGGCAGGCCCGCCACCCGATCGCGGAGCAGGGCCAGCTGCTGCTGGCGATGGGCCTCGCGCAGCCCGAGGTGCACGCAGATGGCGTGCACCTCGTCGTGCCCGGGCACCTCCAGCACCGAATGCAACAGGCCGCGCTCCTCGTTGCCGGCGATGGACACGTCGAGGTTCTCGTGACGGAGGATCGGGAACTTGGAGAGCAGCGCGTTGCCGTGGTCGCCGTCCGGATAGACCGCGTTGCGGCCATAGGCGTAGGCGCCCCACATGCTGTCGGCGAGGAACTCGTATTGCGGCGTGGGTGGCCAGTCCTGGTAACGCCGGGAGTGGCGGCGGTGGGTGCCGAGCACTTCCTGCAGGAACACCAGGTCCGCCCCCAGGGTGCGCACCGCATCGCGCAGCTCCGGGAGGATGAAGCGCCGGTTCAGCGCGGTGAAGCCCTTGTGGGTGTTCACCGTGATGATCCGCAGGCGCCGCACCACCTCGGCGCCGTCGAGCCCGGGCAACGGGCGACCGGGGGCCAGGCTCATGGCAGCACCCCCTCGGCCGGCGGTTGGCCCGGGCGCACCGCCAGGTCCCGGTCCAGCCCCAGGCGCTCCAGCAGGCGGCGGGCGTCGTAGGGCGCGCGCACCTTCAGGTCGTTGTCGAAGTAGCAATAGACGTCCCGGGAGCCGCCCTCGGCGAGTTGGTCGGGCTCGGCCAGGCGTGCGTCGGGTACCTGCCGGCCCTGCTGCCAGGCCTCGATGCGCCGTTGCCAGGCTTCCAGGGCCTTCTCGCTGTAGCCGCTGGCGTAGAGCGCCTTGTCACCGTGCAGGCGCAGGTAGACGAAGTCGGCGGTCAGGTCCTCCAGCAGCGGCCACTTGCCGGCGGTGTCCGCCACCACCAGCGCCACCCCGTGGCGGCGCAGCAGCTCGATGAAGGCCGGGCTGCGGAAGCTCTCGTGGCGGATCTCCACCGCATGGCGCAGGCGGGTGCCCAGCGCCAGGTCCAGGTAGCCCTCGCGGTGCATGCGCGGCTCGCACTGGCGGGCCAGCGCCAGGGCCTGCTCGCCGTCGTGGGGCAACTGCGCCAGGAAGGCCTCGAAGCGCTCGGCATCGAAGCGGAAGCTGGGCGGGAACTGCCAGAGCAGGGCGCCCAGCCGGGGCCCCAGGCGCAACAGGCCCGAGGCCATGAAGTTGGCCAGCGGTGCCTCGATGTCGCGCAACCGCCGCACATGGGTGATGAAGCGCGGTGCCTTGACGCTGAAGACGAAGTCCTCCGGCGTCTGGGCGGCCCAGTCCGCATAGCGCTCCGGGGTCTGCAGGGCGTAGAAGCTGCCGTTGATCTCGATGCTGCCGACGGCGCGGGCGGCGAAGGCCAGCTCGCGCTTCTGCGCCAGCCCCTCGGGGTAGAAGTCGCCCCGCCAGGGGGCATAGCGCCAGCCGGAGATGCCGATGCGTACGCAAGCCATGGGCGTCCCCCGTCAGCGCTGGCGGTCGTCGGCGGCCCGCTGCAGGGCGCCGGCCACCTGTTCGGCGTCCTTCACCTGCTCCTCGCCGGCAGTGCCGGCCGAGCCGTGGCGCTGGGGATGCAGCTCCACCTTGATCCAGCCGGCCTCGCGCCGGTCGAAGGCCTTGAACGCCTCGATGGCATCGCCCATGGGCTTGACCTGGGTGAGGATGCGTGCCGGGTCGATGCGCTTGGCCAGCACCAGTTCGATCAGCCGGGGGATGTACTTGCGGTGGTGGCAGTTGCCCATGTTCAGGGTGAGGTTCTTGTTCATCGCCAGGCCGATGGGGAAGTGCCGCGCCTGGGGCGGGTAGACGCCGATGATGGACAGCGTGCCGGCCTTGGCCAGGCCCTCCACGGCCCATTGCAGGGCCTGGCTGGGGGCGTCGCCGGGGTGCCAGTTGGCGCCGTCCGGGTGGGTGCGCGGGGTCAGCTCGGCCATTTCCTGGCGCTGCGCACTGCCGCTGGCGCACCCGTGCTCGGCGTCCACGCCCACGGCGTCGATGGCGCGGTCCACGCCGATGCCGTCGGTGAGCCGGCGCAGCACCTGCACCGGGTCTTCCCGGTCGAAGTCGATCACCTCGGCACCTTGCTGACGGGCCATGCGCAGGCGGTCGGGCCGGTGGTCCACGGCGAACACCCGCGCCGCGCCGAAGAGGAACGCGCTGGCGATGGCGAACTGGCCCACCGGCCCGCAGCCGAACACCGCCACGGTGTCGCCGGGGGTGATCTCGGCCATCTCTGCGCCGAAGTAGCCGGTGGGGAAGATGTCGGACAGCAGGATGGCCTGGTCGTCGCTGATCTCGCTGGGCAGGCGCACCAGGCCGATGTTGGCGTGGGGGATGCGCGCCTTCTCCGCCTGCAGCCCGTGGAACGGGCCGGTGGCGGCGGGGCCACCGTAGAAGGCGGTGCCGGCCTCCTTGCCGTTGGGGTTGGCGATGTCGCACTGGGCGTAGTAGCCGGCCCGGCAGTAGCTGCAGTTGCCGCAGGCGATGGTGGAGGGCACCACCACCCGGTCGCCCACCTGCAGGTTGCGCACGTCGTCCCCCAGGGCCTCGACGATGCCGACGCCCTCGTGGCCGAGGATGGTGCCCTTGACCATGCCGCTGACGCTGCCGCGCACGAAGTGCAGGTCGGTGCCGCAGATGGCCGAGGCCGTGAGGCGGATGATGGCGTCGGTCGGGGCCTGCAAGGTGGGTTCGGGCACATCCTCCAGGCGGATGTCGCCCACGTCATGGAAAACCACGGCCTTCATGCTGGCTGCTCCTGTCTGGCTCCGGGACCGGCCGGGGTCGTGCCCCCGGCCACCTGATGAGTCCGACTGGGGCAGGGCGGTGGGGTTCAGGTTTTCTGCCCGGGCGGGCGGCTCAGTCCAGCGGGCCGAACACCTGGCGGTAGCGCTCGCGTCCCTGGGGCGATTCGCGGCTGAAGCGCAGCTCCAGGCCCCGGGGATTGCGCACCGGCGTACCGGCCAGGGCGTGCCAGCCGCTGCCCTCGGCCCAGGTGCGCAGCTGGAAGTCGCCGACGCCCTCCAGCACCGTCACCGCGCGCCCCAGGGGCGGCAGCGGGTAGCGCTGCGCCGGGGCGGAGGTGGCGCGCCGCAGCACGCCGCCTTCCACCCACCAGCGCACCCGTTGCAGGGCGCCGGGCTGGCCGGGGGCGCGGCGTACCAGCTCCAGGCGGGTGGGCAGCCGGCCGCCGCCGCGCACCTGCACCGCCACCAGGCGCTCGGCGGAGGGCGGCGGGTCGTCGGCCCGGCGCGGGGGTTCCAGCTCCACCCCGGCGCGCTGGTCCAGGTCCCGCTGCAGCTGGTTCAGCGCACGCAGCAGGGCGTCGTCCCGCTCGGTGGCCAGGCGCAGGTGCTCGTCGGCGCGGCTGACGCTGTCCAGGCCGCGCCAGGCAATCAGCGCCACCACCGCCATCAGCAGGATCGCCACCATCACCTCGATCAGGGTGAAGCCCCGCTGGCGCGCCATCACTCCAGCTCCAGGCGGCCGTCGGCGCCGCGCACCAGGGCGACCCGGTTCAGCCCGTCGGAGAGTTCCACCCGTGCCGGGCTGCCCAGCCACTCGGCGTCCAGCAGCAGTCGGGGCGGGGTCGCCCGCACCCGCGCGCCGGCCAGTTGCCAGGGGCGCGGGCGCAGCGTGGCATCGCCGTCCAGGGCACTGCCAGCCGACGCACCCAGGCGGCGGAAGCGGTAGCCGCGCTCGTCCGCTTCCCAGGCGATCACCTCGCCGCTGCTGCGGGCCTCGTCCTGGGCCACCTGCAGCAACAGCACCAGGCGCCGCGCCTCGTCCCGCAGCAGGCGCGCCGGGTCGGGGCGGATGCTCAACCCCACGGCAGCACTGGCGATGCCGATCACCACCAGCACCACCATCAACTCCACCAGGGTGAAACCCCGAGCCCGTGACACAAAACCGTGAAGATCGCCTGCTAGGGTCGGCTGCCTGACCTCAGGGAGGACCGCCCCATGCACTGGACCCGCCGACCCGACCCCGCCGCCCTGGTGCAGGGCGCCGCCATCCTCGCCACCCTCGCAGGGCTGGCCACCTGGTACCTGCTGCTGAGCGACCCGCCGCCACTGGAGGCCCGCGCCAGCAGCGCCACGGCCGTGCAGGTGGTGGTGCCGGAACAGCCGGCCCGCTGGTTCGCCCGGCGCAGCGACAGCGTCACCCTGCAGGTGACCGGGCTGTTCGCCGGCCCGCGCGGGCGAGTGGCGATCCTCGCCGTGGACGGCAGCAGCCCGCAGCCGTTCCTGGTCGGCGAGCCGCTGGCCGAGGGGGTGTGGCTGGAGGCCATCGAGCCCGATGCCGTGGTCGTCCGCCGGGGCGAGCGCCGCGAGCGCCTGGCCATTCCGCGCCTGGCCCAGGGGCCGGAGCTGCCGGACCTGCGCTGAGCGCCTCATGGGCGCATCGCCCCGGCGTCCTGCGCCGGCAGGCGGGCGTTCAGGCGGGCCAACGGCGGCCCGTCCGCGTCCCGGGGGTGGACCTCCAGGCGCAGGTTGAACAGCTCGCCGTCCCGCGTCACCTCGCGCACGCACGCCAGGCGCAGCCGGCCCTGGTCGCAGTCGCGCACCTCGCGGCCGCCGCGCAGGCGGCCCTGCAACTGCGCCTCGGCCAGTTCACTGCGGGCCGCCAGCAGCGCCAGCGAACGATCCCGCAGCAGGCCGCTGCCCTGGGTCGCCACCCCGGCGGCGCGCACCGCCGCCGACATGGCCACGGCGACGATGGCCAGGGCCACCAGCACTTCCACCAGGGTGAAGCCGGCCGCGTGGCGGCGGGGGAATCGGGTCATCGCGCGTTCTCCAGGCTGTGCCCGCGACCCTAGCCGGGGCAGCTGACGAAACGGCGACCAATGCTCAGGAGGAGGCCGCTCCCGGGCGCCAGGCACAGCCCCGGGAGCCGTATCCCAGGGCCGCCGGGGCCGCCAAGCTCCCGAGGATTTTCAATCGGTCTGACATATCCGCTTGGAACAATCCGCTGCATCTGATCGGGCAAGAGCCCACCCGGCAAGGACTGCAGCGAGGAGTAACGGATATGGATGGCGTGCGCCTGGCCTCCCAGCGAGGCTTCACCCTCATCGAGATCATGGTGGTGGTGGTGATCCTCGGGATCCTTGCCGCGATGGTGGTGCCCAAGGTGCTCGACCGGCCGGACCAGGCCCGTGCCACCGCCGCCCGCCAGGACATCGCCGGGCTGATGCAGGCCCTCAAGCTCTACCGCCTCGACCAGGGCCGCTACCCCAGCCAGGCCCAGGGCCTGAAGGTGCTGGTGGAAAAGCCTGCCGACGCCACCAGCAATTGGCGCGCCTACCTCGAACGCCTGCCCAACGACCCCTGGGGCCGGCCCTACCAGTACCTCAACCCGGGCGCCAACGGCGAAGTGGACGTGTTCTCCCTGGGCGCCGACGGCCAGCCCGAAGGCGAGGGCGTGAACGCCGACATCGGCTCCTGGCAGCTCTGAACGTGGACCGGCAACGGGGCATGGCGGTGATCAGCGCGCTGCTGGTGGCGGCGCTGGTGGCGGTGATCGCCGCCGGCCTGCTGGCCCGCCAGGCGCGGCTGGTGCGCCTGGCGGAAGGTGAGGGCGAGCGCCAGGCAGCCCAGTGGGTGGCCCGCAGCGCCACGGCCTTCGGCCTGCAGCGCTTGCGCCAGGCCTGGCAGCAGGACCCGGCCACGCGCCTGGACCAGGGCTGGGCCCGTGGCTGGCAGCTGCCGGTGACCGACAGCGCCGCCTTCGATGGGCGCCTGCTGGACGAGCAGGGCCTGTTCAACCTCGCCAGCCTGGTGCACGAGGGCCAGCTCGACCCGCTGGAGCAGGCTGCCTTCCAGCGCCTGGGGGCCAGCCTCGGCGTCGCCCCGGCGACCCTCGCCGCCCTGGAGCAGCGTTTGCTGGCTGCCTACGGCGAGGCCCGCCTGCCGCGCCCGCGCAGCCTGGAGGACCTGGCCGGCGCGCCGGGGGTGGAGCCCCGCGCCCTGGCGCGGCTGGCGCCCTTCGTCACCGTGCTGCCACTGCCTGGCTKGGTGAACGGCAACACCGCGCCGGCCGAAGTGATCGCCGCGCGGGTGCCCGGACTCGGCCTGGAGCGGGCACGCGCCCTTGTGGCAGAGCGCGACCGAGGCCAGGGCTTCATCAACAGCGGTGACCTGCTCAATCGCCTGCGCCTGCCACAGCTGGACACCGAGCAGGTGCGCCTGGGCATCACCAGCGAATGGTTCCGCCTGCAGGGCCAGGTTCGCGTCGGCAGCCGCCAGTGGCCGCTGGAGGCCTTGCTGTTCCGCCCCGAGGACGGCGCGGCGCGGGTGGTCTGGTCGCGGGTGGGCGCATGAAGCGCCGCCTGCGCCTGGCCCTGCCGCCCCTGCGCCTGCTGGAGCCGGGCAGCGTGCTGGAGGGCCTCTGGCTGGAGGCACGCGGGCAGGCCTTGCCCTGCTCGGTGGCGCTCCCGGCGCTGGCCGCCACGTTGCGCGGCGCGCCCCTGGAACTGCGCCTGCACCCCGAAGACAGCCTGCTGGCGCGGGTGGCGCTGCCGCCCTTGCCGGCCCCGCGCCTGGCCGCTGCGGCCGCCTGTGCCCTGGACGGCCTGGCCCTGGAAGGGCGCGATGCCCTGCACCTGGCCCATGGCCCGCGCGAGGCCGACGGGCAGGTGCAACTGGCCTGGCTGACACGCCCGGCCCTGGCACGGCTGCAACGCCTGCTGGCAGGGGTTCGCTTCCGCCTGGTGCCGGCGCCGTTCTTCCTGCCGCTGCCGCCGCCCGGCCAGGTCAGCGCCCAGTGCCTGGACGGCCACCTGGTGGCGCGCAGCGGGCCGGACCACGGCTGGGTGCACCCGCTGCCGGCGCTGGCCCTGGCCGAGCAGCCCGACCCCACCCGCTGGCACTGGCTGGGGCCAGGCGGCCCCGAGGGTGTCGCCGCGCTGCCCGTCGAAGCTGCCTGGCAGGGGCCGGCCGGCACCCTCGACCTGGCAGCCGGTGCCGCCCCGCGCCACGAAGGCACGGCGCGTTGGGGGCGGGCCCTGGGCTGCTGCGCCCTGGCGGCGCTGGTCTGGACCCTGGGCCTGAACCTCTACGCGGCGCAGCTCGCCGAGCAGGGCCAGACCCTGCGCCGGCAGATGAACGAGCGCGTGCGCCAGGCCTTCCCGCAACTGCCTGTGGTGCTCAACCCGTTGCAGCAGGCTCGCCAGCAGCGCGACGCCCGCCTGGCCGGGCAGGCGCCGGGGGCGGACGGCTTCGACAGCCTGCTGCGCCAGGCCGGCCTGGCCCTGGCGCTGCCGGCCGGCAGCCTGGAGGGGCTGGACTACGCCGATGGCGCCTTGCACCTGATCCGCCCGGTGCGCAGCGCCAGCCCCTTGCCGGCCGACTGGCAGGCGACCCTGGCCCCCGTCGGCCTGGAGGGCGAGGCCGTGGCCGATGGCTGGACCCTGCGTCGTGCACCGGCCCCGGAGGCCCGCCGCGATGAACCGTGAAGCCCTGCAGCAGCGCTACGACGAGGCGCGCCAGGCCTGGCAGCGGCTGGCCCCCCGCGAGCGCCGCGTGCTGCGCCTGGCGGCCTTGGTGCTGCCGCCGTTGCTGCTGTGGTTCGCCCTGGTGGACCCGGCGTTGCAGCGCATCGACCACTGGCAGGCGGAGCTGCCACGCCTGCGGGCCCAGGCGCAGACCCTGGAAACCGTGCTGGCGGAGGCGGGCGTGGGTCAGGCGCTGCCCCCCGGAGAGGCCGACGCCCGCCTGCGCGAGACCCTGGAGCGGGGCGGGCTGACGGAACACGTGCGCCTCGGCGGCGAACCGGGGCGTTGGCAGGTGCAACTGGACGGCGCCCCGGCGCCGGCCCTGATGGAGTGGCTGCTGGGCGGCTTGCCCAGCGTGCCGGTGCGGGTGCGCGAAGTCCGCCTGCGGCGGGATGGCGAACGCGATGGAGAGGCGGCGGAAGGCCGGCTCACGGGTGTCATCGAATTGGACAGGGCGCCAGGCACAGGGGAAGGATCATGACGAAACGTAATGGGCGCGGCTGGCAGGGCCCGGCGCTGCTCGGCCTGCTGGCGGCCCTGGCCGCCTGCAGCCAGGGCGGTGCACAGGTGCCGCCGGTGCTGCCGGCCCCCAGCGAACTGGGGCGCCCGCTGGTGGCGGCGGGGCCGGCGGTGGACACCCTGGCCGAGCGCCAGCGGCGCCAGGCCCAGCTGGAACAGCAGCAACGCGAGGCACGGGCGCGCCAGGTCCACGCACCGGGGCCATCGGCGCCGCACCCGGCAACGGGCAGCGGGGCGTCCGGCCTGGGGGAGCAGCCGGTGCAGCTGAACTTCGTCGAGGCGGACATCCCGGCGGTGTTGCGGGCGCTGTCCCGCGCCACCGGCCGGCAGTTCCTCGCCGATCCCCGGGTCAAGGGCCAGCTGACCCTGGTCTCGGAAGGGCCGGTGCCGGCGCGGACCGCCTACGGGATGCTGCTGGCGGCGCTGCGCATGCAGGGCTACTCGGTGGTGGAGGCGGGCGAGGTCAGCCAGGTGGTGCCCGAGGCGGACGCCAAGCTGCTGGGCGGGCCGGTGGGCGACGGCGACCGCGCGGCGGGCAACGGCATGATCACCCGCACCTACCGCCTGCAGTACGAGAACGCGGTGAACCTGATCCCGGTGCTGCGGCCCATCGTCTCGCCGAACAACCCGATCAACGCCTACCCCGGCAACAACACCGTGGTGGTCACCGACTACGCGGAGAACCTCGACCGGGTGGCGGCGATCATCGCCAACATTGACGTGCCGGGCTCGGTGGACACCGACGTGGTGCCGGTGCGCAACGGCATCGCCACCGACATCGCCGCGATGCTCGGCGAACTGATGGACACCCCCGGCGGCGATGCCGGGCAGAAGGTCTGGGCGGTGGGCGACCCGCGCTCCAACAGCGTCATCCTGCGCACCGGCAGCCCGGAGCGCACGGCCCTGGCGCGGCAGCTGATCGACCGCCTGGACAGCGCCCAGGGCAACCCCAGCAACCTCCACGTGGTGTACTTGCGCAACGCCCAGGCCAACAAGCTGGCCCAGGCCCTGCGCGGGCTGCTCACCGGCGAGGCGGAGGCCGGCGGCGGGCAGGGCGACGGCACCCGCGAGCGGCTCAACGGCGGCGAACTGGGCGGCCAGGGCCAGGCCGGCAGCACCCGGCAGACCGCCGGCACGGGCACCCCGTCCCGCAGCGGCAGCCAGGCGGCAACCGCCACCACCCCGACCGCCAGCGGCCAGGCCCATGGGGTGGAAGCGCCGGTGGCGTTTTCCGCCGGGGGCGCCACGGTGCAGGCCGACACCACCACCAACACCCTGCTGATCTCCGCGCCCGAGCCGCTTTACCGAAGCCTGCGGGAGGTGATCGACCTGCTGGACCAGCGCCGCGCCCAGGTGGTGATCGAGAGCCTGATCGTCGAGGTCAGCGAGGACGACGCCAGCGAGTTCGGCATCCAGTGGCAGGCCGGCGACCTCGCCAACGGCTGGTTCGGCGGCGCCAGGCTGGGCGGCTCCGGCCTCACCACCACCGCGCGCAACAGCCTGGACGTGCTGCCCGGCGGGCTGAACATCGGCAAGGCCTCCGGCGGGGTGGACATCCCCGGTGTCGGCCGGGTGCTGGACCTCAAGGTGCTGGCCCGGGCGCTGAAGGCCAAGGGCGGCACCAACGTGCTGTCGACGCCGAACCTGCTGACCCTGGACAACGAGGTGGCGAGCATCTTCGTCGGCCAGACCATCCCCTTCGTCACCGGCAACTACGTCACCAACGGCGGCGGCAACAGCAACAATCCGTTCCAGACCATCGAGCGCGAGGAGGTGGGGCTGCGGCTGAACGTGCGCCCGCAGATATCCGAGGGCGGCACGGTGAAGCTGGACATCTACCAGGAGGTCAGCAGCGTGGACGAGCGCGCCACCAGCGACGCCGGCACGGTGACCCAGAAGCGCGCCATCGACACCAGCATCCTCCTCGACGACGGCCAGATCATGGTGCTCGGCGGCCTGCTGCAGGACGGCTACACCGAGACCAGCAACGCCATCCCCGGGCTCTCGGCTCTGCCGGGCGTGGGGGCGCTGTTCCGCAGTGACCGGCGTACCCGCAGCAAGACCAACCTGATGGTGTTCCTGCGGCCCTACATCGTCCGCGATGCCGCCACCGGCCAGGGCATCACCCTCAACCGCTACGACTACATCCGCCGCGCCCAGGGCGCGCTGCAACCGGTGCGGCGCTGGTCCCTCGACGACATGCAGGCGCCGCAGCTGCCACCGGCCGCCCAGGCCATGCCATCGGCACAGCCCAGGCCGATGCGTGCCGTGCCGCTGGCCCCGGGGGAGCAGCCGTGAGCGGCCTGCCCTATGCCTGGGCGCGGGCCCAGCGGGTGCTGCTGGAGGGCGGCACGGACGAGCCGGTGCTGCTGATCAGCGAGGCCACCCCCGGCTGGGCCATCGGCGAGGCGCTGCGGCGGTTCGCCGGGGCGCGGCTGCAGCCGGTCAGCGATGCCGAGCTGGAACAGGCCCTGGCACGGGCCTACGCCGACACCGGCAGTGCGGCGGCGGTGGTGGGCGCGGTGGAGAGCGAGGTGGACCTGGACCGCCTGCTGCAGGACATCCCCGAGGTGACCGACCTGCTGGAGGCGGAAGACGGTGCGCCGGTGATCCGCATGATCAACGCGCTGCTGACCCAGGCCGCGCGGGACGGCGCCAGCGACATCCACATCGAGCCCTTCGAGAGCCACGCCGTGGTGCGCTACCGGGTGGACGGCACCCTGCGCGACGTGGTGGCGCCGCGCAAGGCGCTGCACCCGGCGCTGGTGTCGCGGATCAAGATCATGGCGCAGCTGGACATCGCCGAGAAACGCCTGCCCCAGGACGGCCGCATCGCCCTGCGGGTGGCTGGCCGGCCCATCGACGTGCGCGTCTCCACGGTGCCCACCGGCCACGGCGAGCGGGTGGTGATGCGCCTGCTGGACAAGCAGGCCGGGCGCCTCAGCCTGGAGCGCCTGGGCATGGCGCCGGGGCTGCTGGCGCGGCTGGACGGGCTGATCCGCCAGCCCCACGGCATCGTGCTGGTCACCGGGCCCACCGGCTCGGGCAAGACCACCACGCTGTACGCCGCCCTGGCCCGGCTGGATGCCAGCGTGCACAACATCCTCACCGTGGAGGACCCGGTGGAGTACGACCTGCCGGGGATCGGCCAGGTCCAGGTCAACGCGCGCATCGACATGACCTTCGCCCTGGCCCTGCGGGCGCTGCTGCGGCAGGACCCGGACATCATCATGATCGGCGAGATCCGCGACCTGGAGACGGCGCAGATCGCCGTGCAGGCGTCCCTCACCGGGCATTTGGTGCTGGCCACGCTGCACACCAACGACGCGGTTTCCGCCGTGACCCGCCTGGTGGACATGGGCGTGGAGCCCTTCCTGCTGGCCTCCAGCCTGCTGGGGGTGCTGGCCCAGCGCCTGGTGCGGCGGCTCTGCCCGCAGTGCAAGGCGCCCGACCCGCTGCAACCCGGCGGCTGGCGCGCGGTGGGCTGCACGGCCTGCAACCACACCGGCTACAGCGGGCGCACCGGCATCCACGAGCTGTTCGTGATGGACGACGGCGCCCGGGCGCTGGTCCACGAGGGTGCCGCCGAGCAGGTGCTGCGCCAGGCCGTGCGGGCAGCGGGGATGGCCAGCATGCGCGACGACGGCGAGCGCTGGGTGCTCGACGGCACCACCACGCGGGAGGAGATCCTGCGCGTGACCCGGGACACCTGAACATGGACGTGCAGCGCTACCGCTACGAGGCCGCCGACGCCGGCGGGCGCATCGAGACCGGCGTGCTGGAGGCCGACAGCGAGCGCGGGGCCCTGGCGGCCCTGCGCGGGCGTGGCCTGGTGCCGCTGGAGGTGGCCCCGGCGGCGCCGGCCGCTTCGGCGGGCTGGCTGGCGCCGCGTCTGTCGGAAACCGAACTGGCCGGCACCACCCGCCAGCTGGCCAGCCTGCTGGGCGCCGGCATGCCCCTGGAGGCGGCGCTCAGCGCGGCGCTGGAACAGGCCGAGCGGCGCCACGTGGCGGAGGCCCTGGAGGCGGTGCGGGGGGATGTGCGCAGCGGCGTGCGCCTGGCCGATGCCCTGGGCGCGCGGCCACGGGACTTTCCCGCCATCTACCGCGCGCTGGTGGCGGCGGGCGAGGAGTCCGGCGACCTGGCCCAGGTGATGGAGCGCCTGGCGGACTACGTGGAGGAGCGCAACGCCCTGCGCGGCAAGGTGCTGACGGCGTTCATCTACCCGGCGGTGGTGGGGGTGGTGTCCATCGGCATCGTGGTCTTCCTGCTCGGCTTCGTGGTGCCCCAGGTGGTCAGCGCCTTCTCCCAGGCGCGCCAGGACCTGCCGGGCCTGACCCGCGCCATGCTCCAGGCCAGCGATTTCGTGCGTGCCTGGGGGCTGGCCTGCGCGGCGGCCCTGGTGGCCGCCGGCTGGGGCTGGCGGCGCTACCTGCAGAACCCGGCGGCACGCCTGGCCTGGCACACGCGGGTGCTGCGCCTGCCGCTGGTGGGGCGCTTCGTGCTGGGGGTGGACACGGCCCGCTTCGCCTCGACCCTGGCCATCCTCGGTGGCGCCGGGGTGCCGTTGCTGCGGGCGCTGGATGCGGCGCGGGAGACGCTTTCCAACGCGCGCCTGGCGGCCTGCGTGGCCCAGGCTTCCCTGGCGGTGCGCGAGGGTGTGGGGCTGGCAGTGGCGCTGAAGGCGGGGCGGGTGTTCCCGCCGATCCTCATCCACCTGATCGCCAGCGGGGAGAAGACCGGCGCGTTGCCGCCGATGCTGGAGCGCGCGGCCCAGACCCTGTCGCGGGACATCGAGCGGCGCGCCCTGGGCATGACGGCGCTGCTGGAGCCGCTGATGATCGTGGTGATGGGTGGCGTGGTGCTGACCATCGTGATGGCCGTGCTGCTGCCCATCATCGAGATCAACCAGTTGGTTCAGTGACCGCGCGCGGGCTGCGGGCCGGGGCATCGAGCCCGGCAGCGTGGCGCCCGGCGATGTAGCCGAAGGTCATGGCCGGGCCGAGGTTGATGCCGCCGGAGGGGTAGTGCCCGCCCATCACGCTGGCCATGTCGGTGCCGGCGGCGTAGAGCCCGGCGATGGGCTGGCCCTGGGCATCCAGCACCCGTGCGTGGCCGTCGGTGCGCAGCCCGGCGAAGCTGCCGAAGCAGCCGGGCAGTACCTTCACCGCATAGAACGGACCGTGCTCGATGGGGGCCACGCAGGGGTTGGGGCCGGGATGGTTGGCGTCGCCGCTGCGGCGGTTGAAGGCGGTGCTGCCGCGTCCGAAGGCCGGGTCCTGGCCGTCGCGTGCGTGGCGGTTGTAGGCGGTGAGGGTGGCGGCCAGGCCGGCGGGGTCGATGCCGCAGGCGGCGGCCAGCGCCTCGGGCGTGGCCCCGCGCTTCAGGTAGCCGCTGCGCAGGTGCGCGCCGATCGGCAGCGGTGCCGGGCGTACGTGGCCCAGGCCGTAGCGGCGGAGGAAACGGTGGTCGCACACCAGCCAGGACACCACCGGTTCGCCTTCCGGCGTGGCGCGCAGCAGGGCGTCGACGTAGTCGTAGTAGCCGTGGGCTTCGTTGACGAAGCGCTGGCCGCTGGGCAGCACGGCGATCACCCCGGGCTTGCCGCGCTCGATGATGTGCGGGAAGTGCCCGGTGCTGCCGTCCCCGTGCGGCACCTCGGACACCGGCGCCCAGGCCAGCGGTGCGCGCAGGTCGCGGGCCACCACGCCCCCGGCGGACTCGCCCAGGCGCAGGCCGTCGCCGCTGCAACCGGGCGGCGGCAGGGCCAGGGTGGCCTGGCCGTTGCGCTCGTGCGGCACCAGCTCGCGCCGTCGCTCGGCGTCATGGGCGAAGCCGCCGGTGGCCAGCAGCACGGCACGGGCGCGGATGCTGTGTTCGACGCCGTCCTGCTCGATCACCGCGCCGCTGACGCGGTCTGCCTGCAGCAGCAGGCGCCGGGCCGGGGCCTGGGTCAGCAGGGTGACCCCCAGGTCTTCGGCGGAACGGGCCAGGCGCGCCACCAGCGCCACACCGTTGACCAGCTGCAGGGCACGACCATGACGGGCCAGGTGCCACAGGTGGCGGCTCACACGCCATGCCACGTGGAGGAAGGCACGGGACGAGCGGGTGAGGTTGAGGAAGGCGGCGAGGTCGGTGCCGGCCATGATCGGCATGCCGAGGAACGAGGTTTCCCGCATCGTCGTGCGCAGGTGGGGCAGCAGGTCCAGCACCGCGTGGCCGTCGTAGGGCGCGGCGATCAGCTGGTGTCCGCCGGTGGCCGCACCGGGGGCGTCGCCATGCATGTCGGGAATGCCGTTGCCATCGGCGAACTGCAGGGCGGTGTGCTGCTCGAAGAAGGCCACCATCTCGGGGCCGTGGTCGAGGAAGGCATCCACCAGCTCGGCGCGGTAGTGCTCACCCAGCACGTGACGCAGGTAGGTGCGGGCCTGCCCGGGCGCCTCGTCGATCCCGGCCCGGCGCGCCAGCGGGTTGCGCGGCACCCACATCCAGCCCCCCGACCAGGCCGTCGCCCCGCCCAGTACCGGGTCCTTCTCCACCAGCACCACCCGCTTGCCGTGGTGAGCCGCCGTAACCGCCGCCGCCAGCCCGGCAGCACCGGAACCGATGACCAGCAGGTCGCATTCGAGGGGAGGGGAAGCGGGTATGGGCATGGGATATTCCTGAATGTGGAACGAGGTTCCATATTCTATGGAGGCACCCGGGGTCTGACCAATCAGGCGGGGTGGGCAGTGGGCGGTCAGCGAACGGAAATGAACAGGCGTTTCCAGCAGGCCCGGTAACCCGCTGGGCCCTGCCGCCCAATGAAAAACCCCGTCAAAGGACGGGGTTCTTCAGAGCAGGCAAGCCGTCACGCACTACTGGGTTCCGCCGCCTTGCTGCTGCGCCCGGCACTGCGTGGCGCGGGGTGGTGGTCGTCGTCCTCGCACAGGGGCACTTCATTGCCGGCGGCGTCGTACAGCTTGCCGTTCTGGAAGTAGTCACCCTCGTTCAGGCAGGCGATGTCGGTGTAGCGCAACTGGCGCTCGCGGCCGGCAGCGATCACCGAAGGCTGGTCGGGCGTGCCGGCGGTGAAGTGGTTGAACACCAGGTTGAGCACGATGGCCATGATCGCGGCGGAGCTGATGCCGGAGTGGAAGATGGTTTCGAACCAGCCGGGGAACTGGTGGTAGAAGGTCGGCGCGGCGATGGGGATCATGCCGAAGCCGATGGAGGTGGCGACGATGATCAGGTTCATGTTGTTGCGGTATTCCACCTTGGCCAGGGTGCGGATGCCGCTGGCGGCCACGGTGCCGAACAGCACGATGCCGGCGCCGCCCAGCACGGAGGTGGGCACCGCCGCGATGATGCGCCCCATCACCGGCAGCAGGCCGAGGGTCACCAGGATCAGGCCGCCGGTGGCCACCACGTAGCGGCTCTTCACCCCGGTGACGGCCACCAGGCCGACGTTCTGGGCGAAGGCGCTCTGGGTGAAGGAGCCGAACACCGGCGCCAGGATGCTGGACAGCATGTCGGCACGCAGGCCGTCGCCCAGGCGGCGGGAGTCCACCTTGGTGCCGATGATCTCGCCCACGGCAAGGATGTCGGCGGAGGTTTCCACCAGTGTCACCATGATGACGATGCACATGGAGATGATGGCGGCCACATGGAAGGTCGGCATGCCGAAGTGGAAGATCGAGGGGAAGGCCACCAGCGGGCCTTCGGACACCTTGGAGAAGTCCGCCATGCCCAGGGACATGGCCACCAGGGTGCCGATCACCATGGCCAGCAGGATCGACAGGCGCGAGATGGTGGCGCTGCCCACCTTGCTCAGCAACAGGACCACCGCGAGAGTGAGCCCGGCGAGGCCGATGTTGGCCATGCTGCCGAACTCCGGCGACTGGCTGTTGCCGCCCATGGCCCAGCGCGCGGCCACCGGCATCAGCGTCAGGCCGATGGTGGTGATGACCACGCCGGTGACCAGCGGGGGGAAGAACTTGGTGATGCGGGAAAACACCGGGGTGATCAGCAGGCCGATGAGCGAGGCTGCCATCACCGCGCCGAGCACCGACTGGATGCCGCCGCCTTCGCCGCTCTGGAGGATGGCGATCATGGTCGCCACGCCGGCAAAGGACACGCCCTGGACCAGGGGCATCTGGCTGCCGAAGAAGGGAACACCGAGGGTCTGGAGGAGGGTGGCGAGGCCACCGGCGAAGAGCGAGGCGGCGATCAGCAGGCCGATCTCGGCGGGGGAGAGGCCGGCGGCCTGACCGAGGATCAGCGGTACGGCAACGATGCCGCCGTACATGGTCAGGACGTGCTGCATGCCGTACGCAAGGTTGGCGCCGACGCTGAGTTTTTCATCTTCCGGCCGTTGTGCTGCGGGCGCGGTCGTAGCGGTGTTTTTCATGGAGGTGCACTCACTTCTTGTCGTTGTGCGCGCACTGTAGTGCTTTTTGTCTCAATGTTTCCAGATGGTTGTATACATAAAATTCAGCACCCTGTGTGCGATTTGCGACCGGCCAGTCGGCGCTTTGGCGTAGGAGCGCGTGAAACCTGCGTTCCAGAGCGGATTCGTTGAAAGGGCCGAAAAGCGTCCGTGGCCGTGAAGCTGGACGAACGGTCAGGAAATCTGCGGAAAGGCCGTTCGCCGACACGGGGAATGCGCTCGACACTGGCCGGAATGCCCTTCTAATATGCAAGCCCCTTCTTGCCTAAAGCCCCGCCGATGACCGACGACTCCGCCACCTCCACGGCCGACCGCATCCTGATGCTGGTGAAGACCCGGGGCCCGCTGGCCACCGCCGAACTGGCCGAGGAACTGGAGCTGACCCCCGAGGCTGCCCGCCAGCAGGTACAGAAGCTGGCCCAGGGCGGCTTGCTGGAGGGCCAGCAGGCGCCCATCAGCGGGGCCGGGCGTCCGCGCCGGCGCTGGGCGCTCACCGAGGCCGGCCACCGGCGCTTCCCCGATGCCCACGCGCAGCTCACCGTGCAGTTGATCGCCTCGGTGCGGCAGCTGTTCGGGGAGGAGGGCATGGACCGCCTGATCGGACAGCGCGAGTGCGAGACCCGTGCGCTCTACCGCCAGGCCTGCCAGGCCGACAGCGTGGTCGGGCGTCTGCAGCAGCTCGCCGAGGTGCGCTCCCGCGAGGGCTACATGGCGCGGGTGGAAGCCGATGGCGCGGACTGGCTGCTGATCGAGGACCACTGTCCGATCTGCGCAGCGGCCACGGTCTGCCAGGGGTTCTGCCGCTCGGAGCTGCAGCTGTTCCGCGAGGTGATCGGCGCCGACGCCGAGGTGGAGCGCGAGCAGCACCTGCTGAGCGATGCCAATCGCTGCGTCTACCGCGTTCGCCTGAAGTGAGCCTCGCGCCCGAAGTTGCCGGGCGCGGGGCAGGGGGTCAGCGCCGGGACGGGCGCTGGCGGAGGTAGTCGAGCACGGCGGCCTGGTCGCCGGCGAACTCGATGCGCGCGGCCTTGCCTTCGCGCTGGAAGGCGTACATCGGGTCGTAGTATTCCCGCAGCAGGCCATCGATCCAGCCCCGGTGCAGGTCCACCTCGCCGCTGGCCTGCTGGCGTTGCAGCGCCTCGTCGAGGATCGCCGTCATGCGCTTGTGGCGCTCGCCACCCAGGCGCTTGAGGATGTTGGCCATGCCCTGGCGCAGGCGCGCGGCGAACTGCTCGAAACCGGCTTCCTCGCCGTGCAGGGCGACGAACTCGGCGCACAGGCCGATCACGTAGTCCCGCAGGATGCGCTCCACGCGGTTCTCGAAACTGTCGTCCAGCCACACCAGCGGGTACTGCTGCATGCCCTGGTACAGCTCCAGGGGCAGGTTGCAGCTGCCCACCACGCGGCCCTCGTCCTCCAGCACGAACTGACCGATGCCGCTGTCGCGCTTGCGCAGCAGGTCGATGGCCAGGCCGTTCTCGAAATCGATCTGCGCCGGCTGGGCGGTAGCGCGGCGACCGAAGCTGGAGCCCCGGTGGTTGGCGTGGCCTTCCAGGTCCAGGGCGTTGCCGAGGGCCTGGATGACGTCGGTCTTGCCGGTGCCGGTGAGGCCGCCCACCAGCACGAAGTCGCACTCGTGCACGGCGGCCTGGAGGGTCTCGATGAGGAAGGTCCGCATCGCCTTGTAGCCACCGGTGACGCGCGGGTACTGGATGCCGGCCTCGTCCTTCAGCCACTGCTGGACGATCTGCGAGCGCAGCCCGCCACGGAAGCAATAGAGGAAGCCATCGGGGTGGGCCTGGGCGAAGGCGGCCCAGGCTTCGATACGGGCCGCCTTGGTGGCGCCGCTGACCAGCTGGTGGCCGAGGGCGATGGCGGCTTGCTGGCCCTGCTGCTTGTAGCAGGTGCCGACCTTCTGCCGCTCGATGTCGGTCATCAGCGGCAGGTTGACCACACCGGGGAACGCGCCCTTGGCGAATTCCACCGGTGCACGGGCGTCCATCATCGGCACGCCCTCGAGGAACAGGCGGCGGTAGTCGGTGGTGTTTTCGCGCATCACTCCACCTCTACCGCGTGGCTCTGTCGCTCGGCCAGTTCGCCGATGGGCGCCAGGTCCAGGCCCAGTTCGCGGGCCACGGCGAGGAACTCCGCCTCGCCCTCCGGCGCCACTGCCACCAGCAGGCCGCCGCTGGTCTGCGGGTCGCAGAGCAGGTGGCGACGGGCCTCGTCCAGCGGGGCGATGCGCTCGCCGTAGCTGTCGAAGTTGCGCAGGGTGCCGCCGGGGATGCAGCCCTCGGCCAGGTAATGCTCCACGCCGGGCAGGCGCGGCACCGCGTCGTAGCGGATGCGCGCGGTCAAGCCGCTGCCGTCGGCCATTTCCACCAGGTGGCCGAGCAGGCCGAAGCCGGTGACGTCGGTCATGGCGTGGACGCCGGCCAGCTTGCCGAAGCGGCTGCCCGGGCGGTTCAGGGTGCACATCCAGTCGCGGGCCAGGTGGCGGTCCTGCTCGCGCAGCCTGGACTTCTTCTCCGCCGTGGTGAGGATGCCGATGCCCAGCGGCTTGGTCAGGTACAGGCGGCAGCCGGCGGTGGCGGTGTCGTTGCGCTTCATGTGGCGCTTGTCCACCACGCCGGTGACGGCCAGGCCGAAGATCGGCTCGGGGGCGTCGATGGAATGGCCACCGGCCAGGGGGATGCCGGCCTCGTCGCACACCGCGCGGCCGCCACGGATGACCTCGCGGGCGACCTCCGGCGGCAGCACGTTGACCGGCCAGCCGAGGATGGCGATGGCCATCAGCGGGTCGCCGCCCATGGCGTAGATGTCGCTGATGGCGTTGGTCGCGGCGATGCGGCCGAAGTCGAAGGGATCGTCGACGATGGGCATGAAGAAGTCGGTGGTGGAGACCACCCCGCGTTCCTCGTCCAGGGCGTAGACCGCCGCGTCGTCGCGGGAGGCGTTGCCCACCCACAGGCGCGGGTCCAGGTTCTGCGCGCCGCTGCCGGCGAGGATCACTTCCAGCACCTTGGGGGAGATCTTGCAGCCGCAGCCGGCGCCGTGGCTGTACTGGGTCAGGCGGATGGGTTCGCTCATGTCGCACCTCACTGAAATCGTGGCGGCGGATTCTATCAGGCCGCTGGGAAACTCACCGGGTTGCCGCTGCGGCAATAGACATCCTCTGGATGTCCATTGGGTTAGGTCCCTGTAACGAGCCGTGTGCTCATGCTGCTTAACCAGTTCTGTTGATGTCACCTGTTTCGCCTTCCCAGGCGAGTCACTTTTCTCAATCGCCCAGAGAAAGTAACCAAAAGGGCTCGCCCCTGCATCCGGGTCCCGCTTCGCGGGACTTCCCTCGCTCCATCGTTGCTCCGGGGGCCGGCGCGATGGGCCATCCATGGCCTGGCGCGCCTCTCGCGGCATCCATGCCGCTCGTCCCCCTGCGCAACGACTGCGCTCGGCCTCCTGAAGGGGCATTTTCCCTGCCTCACCTTCCTCTCCAAGCAGAAGTCCAGCGTACGCCCGTGTCTTCTTCCTTTCGGAAAGAGAGGCGGGAAGGGGCTCCAAGGGCTTTGAAAGTCGAGATAGAAAGCCCCTGCAACACTGGCCTTTGCGCCCGCGATTCCTATAATTCCGCCGCGGCGCCCGCAGTGGCCGCCCATCTCCCCCGATCCTTCCGCTATTGAACCGGAGAATCAGCATGCTCAAGCGCACCCTGGCCCTCGT
The DNA here is from genome assembly GCF_000931385.1 of Pseudomonas sp. FeS53a. Lineage (NCBI taxonomy): Bacteria > Pseudomonadati > Pseudomonadota > Gammaproteobacteria > Pseudomonadales > Pseudomonadaceae > Pseudomonas > Pseudomonas sp. FeS53a. The sequence goes on along the minus strand of NZ_JYFT01000015.1, from coordinate 187,468 downwards.
TGCCGGCCTTGCCCTGTCCTGTTCCGCCCTGGCAGTGCAGGCCACCGAAACCCTGCGGGTCAGTGCCATCCCCGATGAAGCGCCCACCGAGCTGCTGCGCAAGTTCAAGCCGCTCGGCGCCTACCTGGAGCAGCAACTGGGCATGAAGGTGCAGTTCGTGCCGGTGGCCGACTACCCGGCGGTGGTCGAGGCGCTGGCCACCGACCGCCTAGACCTGGCCTGGCTCGGCGGCTTCACCTTCGTCCAGGTGCGCCTGAAGACCGGCAATGCCATCCCCCTGGTCCAGCGCGAGCAGGACGCCCAGTTCACCAGCAAGTTCATCACCGCCAACCCGGAGGTGAAGAGCCTGGCCGACCTCAAGGGCAAGAGCTTCGCCTTCGGTTCGGTGTCCTCCACCTCCGGCAGCCTGATGCCGCGCTTCTTCATGCTCAAAGACGGCATCAAGCCCGAGACCTACTTCAGCCGCGTGGCCTATTCCGGCGCCCATGACGCCACCGTGGCCTGGGTCCAGGCCGGCAAGGTGGATGGCGGCGTGCTCAACGCCAGCGTCTGGGAGAAGCTGGTGGCCGCCGGCAAGGTGGACACCACCAAGGTGCGCGTGCTCTCCACCACGCCGACCTACTACGACTACAACTGGACCGTGCGCGGCACCCTCGACCCGGCGCTGGCCGAGAAGATCAAGGCCGCCTTCCTCGCCCTCGATCCGGCCAACCCGGAGCACAAGGCGATCCTCGACCTGCAGGCCGCCAGCCGCTTCATCGAGACCCAGCCCGAGAACTACAAGGGCATCGAGGAGGCCGCCCGGGCCGCCGAACTGCTGAAATGACCGTCCGCCTCACCGGCGTGGGCCTGCGCCTCGGCCAGGTCCGCGCCCTGGACGGCATCGACCTGCACATCGAGGCCGGAGAGCGGGTGGCGGTCATCGGCCCCTCCGGGGCCGGCAAGTCCAGCCTGCTCAATCTCCTGGCCACCGCTCTGCAGCCCGACAGCGGCACGGTGGAGCTGCTCGGCGAGGCGCCCTGGCGCCTCTCGGGCCGCGCCCGCCAGCGCCTGCGCACGCGCATCGGGCTGATCCACCAGGCGCCGCCGCTTCCCTCGCGCCAGCGCGTGGTCACCACCGTGCTCGCCGGGCGCCTGGGGCGCTGGGGCACCCTGCGCGGGCTGGCCAGCCTGTTGCACCCACGGGATGTACCCGGTGCCCGTGCGGCCCTGGCCACCCTCGGCCTGGCGGACAAGCTCTTCGCCCAGTGTGGCCAGCTGTCCGGTGGCCAGTTGCAGCGCGTCGGCATCGCCCGCGTGCTGTACCAGCAACCCGAACTGCTGCTGGCGGACGAGCCGGTCTCGGCCATGGACCCGGTGCTGGCCGACCACACCCTGGAGACCCTCTGCCGCCATGCCGGCGAGCGTGGCGTCACCCTGGTGGCCAGCCTGCACGCCGTGGAGCTGGCCCTGGCGCACTTCCCCCGGGTGATCGGCGTGCGCGACGGCCGCCTGGCCTTCGACCTGCCGGCCGCCCAGGTCACCCCTGAACGCCTGGACGCGCTCTACGCCAACGCCGGCATCGCCTCGCCACAGGCCGCCGGCGCCGCGCCCGCCCCGGTGCAGATCCCCCGATGCTGAGCCGCGACACCCGCGATCCGGCCTTCCTGCCGCGCCTGCTGCTGGGGTTGCTGGCGGTACTGGTGCTGTGGCCGGGCATCCGCCTGGCCGAACTGGACCCGCGCGTGCTGTTCCAGGCCGACAGCCGCCAGGCCATGGGCGGCTTCCTGGCCGGGTTCTGGCCGCCGGCCCATGGCGCCGAGTTCCTTGAGCTGCTGCTGGACGCCACCCTGCAGACCCTCGCCGTGGCCACCGCCGGCATGGCACTGGCGCTGCTGCTGGCGGTGCCCATGAGCCTGCTGGCCAGCCGCGCGCTGTCGCTGTCGGCCGCCTCCCGCAGCGGTCGACCCAGCACCCTCGGGCTGGTGCTGCGCTGGCCGGTGCGGGCCTTGCTGGTGTTCCTGCGCAGCGTGCCGGAGATCGTCTGGGCGCTGCTGTTCGTCCGCGCCGTGGGCCTGGGGCCGACCGCCGGGGTACTGGCCATCGCCATCACCTACAGCGGCATGCTCGGCAAGGTCTACGCGGAAATCTTCGAATCGGTCGGCCAGCGGCCTGCCCATGCGCTGATGCAGGCCGGTGCCGGGCGCCTGTCGGCGTTCTTCTACGGCATCCTGCCCAGCGCCGCCGGCGAGCTGGTGTCCTACACCGTGTACCGATGGGAGTGCGCCGTGCGTGCCTCGGTGGTGATGGGCTTCGTCGGTGCCGGCGGGCTCGGCCAGCAGATCGACCTGTCGATGCGCATGTTCGCCGGTGCCGAGGTGGCCAGCATGCTGCTGACCTTCCTGCTGCTGGTGTGGCTGGCGGACCAGTTGAGCCGCCTGCTGCGCGGGAGGCTGGCATGAAGCGGGTGATCGACCTGGCCATCGTCCTCGCCCTGCTGGCGGCCGTGGTGGGGTCGTTCCGCTACCTCGGGCTCGACCTCAAGGTCTTGCTGGGGGAGGGCGTGGGCGGGCAGATGGCCGACTATGCCCTGCGCTTCCTGCGGCCGGACCTGGGCCTGGAGCACCTCCAGGCGGTAGGCCGGGGGGCGCTGGAAACCCTGGCCATGTCCGGCCTGGGCACGCTCCTGGCCGCGCTGCTCGGCCTGCTCCTGGCACTGCCCGCCGCCGGGCGCTTCGGCTGGCCGGGCAAGGCCCTGGCGCGACTGCTACTCAATGCCCTGCGGGCCATTCCGGAGCTGGTGTGGGCGGCGCTGATGGTGCTGGCGGCCGGCCTCGGCCCCAACGCCGGGGCCCTGGCCCTGGCGGCGCACACCGCCGGGGTGCTCGGCCGGCTGTTCGCCGAGGCCCTGGAGAACGCCCCGCCGGAGCCTGCCGACGCGATACGCCTGGAGGGCGGCAGCCACCTGGCGGCCTTCTGCTACGGCACGCTGCCCAACCTCTGGCCACAGTTGCTGGCCTACATGCTGTACCGCTGGGAGAACAACATCCGCATGGCCAGCGTGCTCGGCTTCGTCGGCGCCGGCGGGCTGGGGCAGATGCTCTACACCACCCTCAGCCTGTTCCAGGAACGCCAGGCCAGCACCGTGATCCTCGCCATGCTGGCCCTGGTGCTGCTGGTGGACGCCCTCAGCGACCGCATGCGCCAGCGCTGGGTACGGGCCTGAGGCGTCCTCAATAGAGGTGCTTGAGGTCGTGGCGGACCACGGCGTCCACCACCAGGGTGGTGGCCTTGCCCAGGAGACCGGTGCCGTTCATGTGCTCGGCCAGCATCTTCGGGAAGGACGGGATGGCCGCAGGCGACAGGTGGGTTTCCGTGCGCCACAGCCCGGCGGCCACCAGCTCCGGAGCCTCGACGAAGGCGAAGCGCTCCACCTCCAGCAAGATGCCCAGCACCGGCGCCTTGCCGTTCACCGACAGCGGGCCTAGCAACCCCGGGTCGGCGCTCACCTGGGCGCGCCCGGTGACACTGAGCACGGTGGACGCACCCGGTAGCAGGAAGGCCAGTTTCACCTCGCCGCAGCTGAGGATGTTGCTCAGTGACACCGCCACCTTGTTGCCCGGCCGCTCCGGGATCAGCAACCGGTGCCCGTCCAGCACACCAACGAAACCGTCGGGATCGCCGCGTGGGGACAGCTCGGTGGCGCCCTCGGCGTTGCGGGTCAGCATCAGCAGGTACGGCGAGCGGGCGATGAAGGCCTGTGCCGCCTCCGAGAGCACCCCTTCGCCCCGGCCCATCGGCCACGCCGACCGACTCTCCCGTGGGGTCCAGAAGTCGGCCCGCACCATGGCCCGCGAGCAGTGCAGGAACAGCGCGTCGGCGCAGAACTCCAGCAGCAGGCCGGCGTCTTCCTGCTGGGTGTGGCAGCGCCCGTTGGCACGCAGGGCAAAGCCGATGCCCGGCATGATGAAGAGCAGGCTGCACGCCCTGGGTGCCTGGCTGGCCACCGCTGGCAGCAGGGCCGGCCAGGCCATGCGGATGCGGGTGCCCTCGGCGTGGATCACCGGTGTGGCGCACAGGTCGAGGAAGGCGATGGGGCTGTCGCTGCCGGCCAGGCCGACGACGCAGACGCTGGCGTTGCGGATGACGGTCAGGCAGTGGTCGTCGATCGCCGGTTGCAGGCGCTTCTTCATCAGGGCGGGCGGTTCGGCGATCAGCGTGCGCAGGGCGCCGAGGGATTCGATGCGGTGGCGGGGCATGGGGCGACTCCTCGTGAACGGGTGTCCCGATGCTAGGAGCAGCCTGCCGGCAGGGGCATGGCAGCGGGTTTCAATCCACATGGCGTTCGGTTGCATTCATGCGCCGACCTGAAGGAGCGATCCCTGGCGGAGGTCGCTGCGGGGCGTTACTGTCCGCCCAGGAAAAAGGACTGCCTGCCATGAGCCCAACCCGCGTTTCCGCCCTCGCGGTACTCGATCTGCATGACCTGCTGCTGCAACTGGGCGCGGTCGACGCCGCCCAGCTGCAAGCCGCCGGCCTCTCCCGCGAGGGGCTGCTGGCGGGCTGCGACCCGCTACGGCCCCTGCCGGAGCAGCGCCTGGACGAGTCGCTGCTGCTGGGCCTGTGGCAACAGGCCGCGAGCCATTCGGCGCTGCCCCACGTCGGGCTGCTGGTGGGGCTGGCGTTCAACCCGGAGCGGCGCGGCCTGCTGGCCAGCCTGCTGTTCCAGTGCGCATCGGTGGGCGAGGCGCTGTCGACCTTCCTGCGCCATGGCGCGCTGATGAACCCCTCCGAGCAATGGCGGGCCCATGACACTGGCGACGGCTTGTGCCTGGAGCTGGCGTTCGCCGCCGGGCGCGGCTATCCCCAGGCCGCGGTGGAGCGCAGCCTGGTGGCACTGGTGCGCTGGGGGCGCGAACTGGCGGGGGACGGCTTCGTACCGGATCGGGTGGAGTTCGCCTGCCCGCGCCCGGCCTATGCGGAGCGCTTCGCCGATGCGTTCGGCATTGCCCCGCAGTTCGGGTGCGCCGCCAACCGCGTGTACCTCTCCGCCGGGCAGGTGGCCAGCCCGATCCGCAGCGCCAACCCCTACCTCAAGGCGTTGCTGGAGGCCCGCGTCCAGGAGGCTCAGGAGCAGCTCCGGGCGGAAACCGACCTGGTCGAGCGGGTCCGCCTGCTGATCCGGGCCGACCTGGCCAGCGGTCCGGGCGTGGACGCGCTCTGTGCCCGCTTGCACCTCAGCCGGCCGACGCTCTACCGGCGCCTGCGGGAGCAGGGCACCGGCTTCGCCGAGCTGCTGGAGGAGGAGCGCAGCCGTGTCGCTTTGCAGCAGGCCCGCGAGGGCGTTCCCGTGCAGGCGATCAGCGAGGCGCTGGGGTTCAAGGACGTGAGCACCTTCCACCGGGCCTTCCGCCGCTGGTTCGGCCATTCACCCGGCGCGGCACGGCAGGTGCGGTCGATGGACTGAAGAAAGGCCCGGTCACCGTCGGCGAGCCGATGTGGCTCAGCCGCCGCGCTGCTTCTTCAGTTGCGCGTCGAAGGCGGCCTCGGCCTTGTCGGCGTAGGCCTTGCAGCTCATGGGCGACGGGTTGGGGTGTTCGGCGTTGGTGTAGTCCCAGCCGCTGGCCTCGGCGTGGGGGGTGATCAGCAGGTCGCAGGGCAGGGCGCGGACGGCGGCGAAGCCGCTGCGGAAGGCCTCGGCGATCTTCGGGAAGCGCGGGTTCATCCACAGGCTGTAGCCGGGGGCGCTCAGGCTGTCGCTGTAGGCGATACGCAGGGGCTTGCCGTCGCGGCGGTCGGTCCAGGTCCAGCTCAGGCTGCCGGGGGTGTGCCCGGGGGTGAAGTGGGCAGTGAAGGTCATACCACCTAGCTCCACGGTTTCGCCGTCCTGCACCAGGCGGTCCACCTGCACCGGGGCGAAGACCATGTCGTCGCCGAAGTGGATGTCCTGGCTGTCGCCGCGCTGCAGCAGCACGGCCGATTCGGCGTTGCTCACCAGTTGCGCGCCGGTGGCCTTCTTGATGGCGGCCAGCGGGCCCACGTGATCGATGTGGGCGTGGCTGTGCAGGATCAGCTTGAGGTCGCCCGGCGCCACACCCAGCTCGCGCATGTTGGCCAGCAGGTGGTCGGCCACCTGGGGCATGCCGCCGTCCAGCAGCACGGCGCCTTCCGGCGTCTTCACCAGCAGCGCGGTGATGCTGGCGGTGCCGATGTGCCAGGTGTTGTCGGCGATGCGCAGCGGTGCCACCGGGGTCAGCCAGGCGGCCGGGGCGGTGTAGGGCTGCAGTTGCGGCAGGACGGCCTGGGCGGCCACGGCGGGTTGGGCCAGCAGCAGGGCAAGGCCGAGGGTGGTCAGGGTACGCACGGGGCAGTCCTCGGAAAATGAAGGGGCGCCATTCTGACTGCCTGGTCGCGCAGGTCAATGCCTGTCGACTGGCCAGCCTGTTGGCGCGTGCCGCGCAGCGGCCTGTAACGCGAATGAGACAGCTGTCACAGGATGGCAACCTGATATTGCTTCAATGGCCGCCATTCAACGGGCTCGGGGGAGTCGCCAATGGCAGCCGAAAACGCGCTGGAACGCCTGCTCAGACCGGTGGCGGCGCTGCCGCCGAGCCTGAGCATCAGCGACGTGGCGGACCAGCTGCTGGCTCCCGAGCACCGCCGCTTCCTGTCCCTCCCGGTGGTGGAAGGCGGCCGGCCCATCGGCCTGGTGAGCCGCTACACCCTGCAGGACATCTTCATGCAGCGCTTCGGCCGCGACCTCTGGGGCCGCCGCCCGGTGGCCGACGTGATGAACGCCGAGCCCCTGGTGCTGAGCCTGGACAGCAACCTGGAGCAGGCCGCCAAGCAGGTCACCGCCGGCCTGCAGTACCCCATCACCGAGGACTTCATCCTGGTGGACGGCGACGGCCTGTACCGCGGCCTCGGCACCGTGCTCGACCTGCTCAAGGCCATGGAGCTGCGCATCGCCCAGCGCAACCGGGTGCTGCGCCAGGCCCTGGTGGACCTCAAGGAGTCCCAGGCGCAGTTGGTGCAGTCGGAGAAGATGGCTTCCCTCGGGCAGATGGTCGCCGGCGTCGCCCATGAGCTGAACACCCCGCTGGGCTACGTGCGCAACAACGTGCAGCTGCTCGACCAGCTCAGCGCCCCGCTGGTGGAGCTGGCCCGCAGCCAGGCCGCGCTGGCCGATTGCCTGGCCGACCCGGCCTGTGACGAAGCACGCCTGGCCCAGGCCTTCGAGGCTGCCGCCGCCATGCGCGAGCAGGCCGCTCCCGAGCAACTGGCGGACGACCTGCGGCAACTGCTCGACGACACCCTCTACGGCCTCGGCCAGATCGGCGAGCTGGTGGTGGGGCTGAAGGACTTCGCCCGGCTCGACCGCGCCATGGACGAGGCCGTGGACCTCAACGACTGCGTGCGCAGCGCCTTGCTGATCGCCCGCAACCACATCAAGGACAAGGCCGAGGTGGTGCTGGGCCTGGGCGAACTGCCCGCCGTCAGCGCCGCGCCCTCGCAGATCAACCAGGTGCTGCTCAACCTGCTGACCAACGCCGCCCAGGCCATGGTCGGCCACGGCCGCATCCAGATCCGCAGCTGGGCCGAAGGCGACTGGGTGTGCGTCTCGGTGCAAGACAGCGGCTGCGGCATGGCACCCGAAGTGGCCCGGCGCATCTTCGACCCGTTCTTCACCACCAAGCCGGTGGGCGAGGGCACCGGCCTGGGCCTGTCCATCAGCTACAAGATCATCCAGGACCACGGCGGCAGCATCCGCGTGGCCTCTGAACTGGGGCGCGGCACGCGCTTCCTCATCCGCCTGCCGACTGCGCAGGCCCGCGCCCTGAAACGGAGTGCCTGAGCCATGACATCCGCCATCCGCATCCTGTTCGTCGACGACGAGGAGCGCATCCTGCGCAGCCTGGCCATGCAGTTCCGCCGGGACTACCAGGTGGTCACCGAGAGCGACCCGCTGCGTGCCCTGGAGCGCCTGGCGCGGGAGACCTTCCACATCGTGGTCAGCGACCAGCGCATGCCGCAGATGAACGGCGCCGAGCTGCTGACCCAGGCCCGCGAGATCGCCCCGGACTGCCTGCGCATCCTGCTCACCGGCTACTCCGACCTGGATGCGGCGGTGGAGGCGCTGAACAGCGGCGGCATCTTCCGCTACCTGACCAAACCCTGGGACCCGCAGGAAATGGCCTTCACCCTGCGCCAGGCGGCGGAGATCGCCGCCCGCCCGCAGGCCGCCTCGGCCGGTGCGCCCAACGCCGAACCCCGTGGCCTGAGCGTGCTGCTGCTGGACGAAGACCCGGAGACCCTGGCCAGCGTGGCCGACTTCTGCATGGCCGGCGGCCACCGCCTGCTGCGGGCCCGCAGCCTCACCGAGGCCATCGGCCTGCTGAACGAGGAGGGCGCCGACCTGCTGGTGAGCGACCTGCGTTGCGGCGGCGAAGACACCGCGCCGCTGCTCAAGTCGCTGGCCCAGGCCCACCCGCGCCTGCTCAGCCTGGTGGTGACGCCGTTCCGCGACACCCAGGCGCTGCTGCAACTGGTGAACGAGGCGCAGATCTTCCGCTACCTGCCCAAGCCGATTCGCCGGGGGCTGTTCGAGAAGGGCCTGAAGGCGGCTGCCGAGCAGGCGCGCAACTGGCGCGAGCAGCCGGCCCAGGTGCCGGCGCGGCAGGCCGAACTGCCGCGCGAGGCGCGGGAGAAGGAACGTGTAGGGAGCCTGCTGGGCATGCTCGGCCGGCTGCGGGAGCGCCTCAGCGCCTGAGGCCGGCGCTGCATCAGCTGCCGCGATAGACCTTGCGCAGCAGCTGCAGGAGGGTGTCCCGCTCGGCGTCGCTCAGGGCGCTGGTGGACTCGATGTCGCTTTCCGCCGCGACCTGCTTGAGGTCCTTCAGCAGTTGCTCGCCGGTCTTGCTGAGGAAGATCCCGTAGGAGCGCTTGTCCGGCTTGCAGCGCACCCGCACCGCCAGCGCACGGGCCTCCAGCTTGTTCAGCAAGGGCACCAGTTGCGGCGGCTCGATGGCCAGGGCGCGGGCCAGGTCCGCCTGCATCAGCCCCGGGTTCTGGTCGATGATCGCCATCGCCGAGAATTGCGCCGGGCGCAGGTCATGCACCGCCAGCTTGTTCACCAGGTGCTGGAAGACCTTCAACTGGGCGCGGCGCATGGCGTAGCCAATCAGTTCATCCAGGGAAGTGTCGAGCACGGCGGGCTCTGCGGTTTCGATTGCAGCGTCGGCGGGGGTGGCGGCACGTCGGGCCATGGGGTCTCACTCGGCAGAATTAGTTAATAGCGCTATGCATTTTGCGTGCATCGCGCCGCTTCCGCCAGCCACCTGCGCACGTTGCCCCGGCCCGGCGGCCAATTGGGGGGAACCCTGGGCGACCCGCGTCACTCCATCCAGAAGGGGCCCGGACGCGCGGTCCGGGCCGGGACGGCAGCGAACCCGCGTGGATGCGGGGCGACTGCGGAGGAGGACGGGATGAGAAGCCATGTGGTGCACTTCACGGCGCCGATCAACTCGCACACGTGCGGCCAGCTGATCGACAAATGCTCCCAGGCGATCCAGCAGGGGGCGGACGAACTGATCATCAAGATCGCCACCATGGGTGGGGAATGCAGCTACGGGTTCTCCCTGTACAACTTCCTTGTCTCGCTGCCGGTGCCGGTGAAGACCCACAACCTGGGCACGGTGGAATCCATGGGCAACATCATCTTCCTGGCCGGCGAGCGGCGCACGGCCTGCCCGTACAGCAAGTTCCTGTTCCATCCCTTCCACTGGACCCTCAACGGCGCGGTGGACCATGCGCGCATGTCCGAGTACGCCATGAGCCTGGACTACGACCTGCACCTGTACGACGCCATCGTCCAGGCACGTACCGACGGCGCCCGGGTGCCCATCGACGTGCTGGCCTGCCTGACCGCCGCGCCGAAGATCTTCAACGTCGACGAGGCCCTGGCCGCCGGGCTGATCCACGAGGTGGACTGCCTCGGCATGCCCACCGAGGCGGTCAACTGGTGCGTGCACAGCTGAGCCCGGCTACGCCAGGCCCAGCTTGCGGCGCATCGCCACGGTCAGGCGCTGGCGGGTACCGGGCAGGTCCTGCCAGGGGTCTTCGCCCAGGTCGTCCAGGCGCTTGTGCAGGGTGCGCAGGGACCAGGCCTGGGCATTCCTGAGCGTCGCCAGCTCCTCGAAGCTCACCGGCACCGAGACCGGCAGCCCCTCCCGCGCCCGCAGGGAGTAGGCGCAGACGGTGGTGGCGCCGGCGCCATTGCGCAGGTAGTCGATGAAGATGCGCCCGACCCGGTTGCGCGGGCCGGACTTGGCCGCGAAGCGCTGGGGCAGGTTGCGCGCCATGTGCTGGGTGATGCCCTGGCTGAAGGCTTTCACCGTGTCCCAGTCGTGCTTCGGAGCCAGGGGCACGATCAGGTGCACGCCCTTGCCGCCGCTGGTCTTGAGGAAGGCCCGCAGGCCCAGTTCGTCGAGCACCGCCAGGGTCAGCTCGGTGGCCTCCAGCATGGTCTTCCAGGGCAAGGCCGGGTCCGGGTCGAGGTCCAGCACGAAGCGGTCGGGGTGCGCCAGGTCGGCGGTGGTGGCATTCCAGGTGTGCAGCTCCAGGGTGCCCATCTGCACGGCACCGAGCAGCGCCTCGGGGCTGTCCAGCAGCAGGCCCGGCTGGCCGGCGCGGGCCTTGTCCAGCACGCCGATGGCCTGCGTGCCCAGGCTGCCCGGGTTCTTCTGGAAGAACTGCTCGCCCTCGATGCCTTCCGGCACCCGCAGCAGCGCCACCGGGCGCTGGGCCAGGTGCGGCAGCAGCCAGGGGGCGATGGTTTCGTAGTACCGGGCCACATCGCCCTTGGTCAGGCCGCTGGCCGGGTCGATCACCCGCTGCGGATGGGTGATGCGCACGGCCGCCGAATTGGCCGTCTCCTCGCCCTGCAGGCGCTGGGCGGCGACGGGCTCGTCGCGGGTGATGGCGCGGGCCGGCTTGTCCTCCCGCAGGCCCTTGAACACCGCCTGGCGCACGATGCCTTCACGGGTCATCTCGGCGAAGGCCACTTCCGCCAGCGCCTCCGGACGCAGCCAGTGCACGCCGCGCGCCTCGGCCCCGCGCGGCGGCTGGGTGCAGGCCGGCTGGCGCGTCTCCAGGGTCTTGAGCCGGGCATGCACGCGGGCGAGCACGGCCTGGTCGAAGCCGGTGCCCACCTTGCCGGCGTAGCGCAGTTCGCCGTGGGCATCGTGCAGCGCCAGCAGCAGGGCGCCGAAATGCGAGCGGCTGCCCTTGGGCTCGGTGTAGCCGACGATGACGAATTCCTGCCGCCGCTTGCACTTGAGCTTGATCCAGTCGCTGCTGCGTCGGCCCGCGTAGAGGCTGCCGGCGCGCTTGCCGATCAGGCCCTCCAGGCCCAGCCGGCAGGCGCTGTCGAGCACCGCCTCGGCAGGTTCCGTGAAGGACTGGGAATAGCGCAGCAGTCCGTCGTCGTCGAGCGGTTCCAGCAGCTGCGCCAGGGCTTCCCGGCGCTGCTCCAGCGGGGTCTCGCGCAGGTCCCTGCCGTTGAGGTGCAGCAGGTCGAAGAGGTAGTACAGCGCCGCCTCGCTGCGGCCCACCTCGAAGGCGTTCTGCAGGGCCTGGAAGTCGGGCTGGCCGTCCTCATCCATCACCACCACTTCGCCGTCCAGCCAGGCCTCGTCCACCGGCAGGCGTGACAGGGCCCGGGCCTGGGCCGGCAGGCGGGCGGTCCAGTCATGGCCGTTGCGGGTGAACAGCTGCACCTGGCCGTGATCGAGGCGGGCCAGCAGGCGGTAGCCGTCGAACTTCACCTCGTAGTGCCAGTCCCCGGCCGGTGGACGGTCCACCAGGGTGGCCAGCTGCGGCTTGAGCTGCGCGGGCAGGGCGGCGGCCTTGGGCTTGGCCGCCTTGCGCCGGGTGCGCGGGGCCTGGGTCCTGGCCTCGCGGGGCACCAGGCGGCGCTCGCTGAGCACGCTGTCCGGGCGTGATTCGGTGATGCTCAGCTCGCTCTCGGGGTGGGCCGCCGCGTCCCGGTGCTTGATCAGGAACCATTGCTCCTGCTTGCCCGGCAGCTGGGTGCGCACCAGGTTCCACTGGCCGGCGAGCTTCTCGCCCTGCAGCTCGAAGCGCAGGCGCCCGGCACGGTAGCCGGCCACCGGGTCGCCCTGGGGAATCCACACGCCCCGGTCCCAGACGATCACATCGCCCGCGCCGTAGTGACCCTCGGGGATGTGGCCTTCGAAGTCGGCGTAGTCCAGCGGGTGATCCTCCACGTGGATGGCCAGGCGCCGGGCGGCCGGGTCCAGGCTCGGGCCCTTGGGCACCGCCCAGCTCTTCAGGGTGCCCTCCAGCTCCAGGCGGAAGTCGTAGTGCAGGCGCGTCGCATCGTGCTTCTGGATGCAGTAGCGCAGGGCGTGCCCGGCCGCCTTCTTGCCGCGCCGGCGCGCGGAGGTGCCGGGCTCGGGGGTGGCGTCGAAATCGCGCTTGCGGGCGTAGTCGTTCAGGGCGTCGCTCATGGCAGGTCCTCCTGTGCAGGGGAGTGGCCGGCGGGGCGGAAGGTTCAGGTCGCTTCGCGAGCGGTCAGGGATCGGGGTGGAAGCGCTTGAGCAGCGGCTGGATCGACAACCCGTGGAGCAGGATGCTCAGCGCCACCACGCTCAGCACCAGGTCGCCGAGGCGGTCCTGGTCCAGCGCCCGGGGCGCATGGGCCAGGGCGAAGCACAGGTAGTACAGGCTGCCGATGCCGCGTATGCCGAACCAGCCCACCAGGTACCGCTGGGACCGGGGAATGCCGTGGCGACCCAGCAGCAGCGCCACCATCAGCGGGCGCACGCCGACGAACAGCAGCAACGCCACCGGCACCGCTTCCCAGCGCCAGTGCTGGGCGAGCAGGGCACCGAGCACCGTCACCAGCAGCACTTCGAGGATGCGTTCGAGCAGGTTGCCGAAGGCCTGGATGTCCACCATCAACGCGCTGGCGGCGATCTGCGGGTGGCGCGCCGGGTCCTCGCCGAACTCGATCAGCGCCTGGGTGTGGCTGTCCTCGCGCAGCTCGCCCTGGCGCGCCGACTCCTCGGCCGGCACCGGGCCGCTGGCGCGGGCCTCGGCGTGGCGCATGCCGAGCCCGGCGGCGAAGGTGCTGAGAAAGCCCCAGCCGCCCAACGCCTCGGCCAGCACGTAGGACAGGGCGATCACCGCCAGGGCGATGAAATCGTTCGGCGACACGGCGGTCTCGGTGTGGCGGGCGCGCAGGCGGATCACTCCGCGCCCCACCGCGCGGCCGAAGCCGAACCCCACCAGCAGCCCCACCGGCACCGCCCAGAGCACGTCGTTGGCCAGCCAGTGCAGCCAGGTGGCCTGCCCGGGCAGGCCGGAGCCCTGGAGGAACAACAGGCCCAGCATCACGAAGGGGAAGGCGATGCCGTCGTTCAGCCCGGCCTCGCCGGTGAGGGCGAAGCGCATCGGATCGGTGTCGCTGGCGTGGTTCACCTGGATCAGGTTGGCCAGCACCGGGTCAGTGGGCGAGAGGATCGCCGCCAGCAGCAGGCAGAAGCCGAAGTCCAGGCCCAGCAGCGCCTGCAACAGCGTTGCGAACACCAGTACGGTGGCCACCAGCACCGGCCCGGCCAGCAGCCAGGCCGGGCGCCACTGGCGGGCATTCAACGGCAGGCGCAGGCGCAACCCGGCGAGGAACAGCGACACCAGCACGGCCACCTCCACCAGGTGCCCGAGCCAGGTGCGAACCTGGGGCAGGTCCTGCTGCCAGAGGCCGAGTCCCAGGGGACCGATCAGCAGCCCGAAGCCCAGGTACAGGGCCGAGGTGGTGATCGGCAGCAGGCGCACGTAGGCAGAGGCCAGCCCGAGGATCAGCAGCAGGCCGCCCAGGACCAGCAGCCACTGCTGGAAGCTCACCCTGGAGTCTCCGCAAGGGCGGATCGTGGCTTTCGTGAGACGCAGGCGGTGCCGACCATGCTCAGGAGTAGCGGGAAGAGTGATGGGGGTAGGCGCCGACCCGGGCGCCGATGACCATCTCGCTGATCCAGTTGGTGAGGATGCGCGTGTAGGCCTGCTGGTGATGGTCCTCGCTGAGGGCGTGGTCGGCGCCATCGAGGATGCGATGGGTGAGGGAGTGGGCCTGCTCGAAGGCAGCGCGGTAGCTCATCAGCGTCATGTGCGGGACGTAGCTGTCGTGCTCCGACTCCACCAGCAGCACGTCGCCGGTGAAGGCGGCGCAGGCCTTCAGCGCGAGGTTTTCATCGGGGTTCCAGGGCTGGCGCCGGTAGCGCGCCAGGCGGGCCACGTCGAGGGACTGCTTGGGGCGGTCCCATTCCTCGTCCCAGTACAGGGCCGGCACCCGCAGGGCCAGCCACTTCACCGGGCGCCGGGTGGTGAGGAAGGTGGCGAGGTAGCCGCCGTAGCTGCTGCCGATCACCGCGATGGCCTCGGGGTTGACCGCCGGGTGTGCCGCCAGCCGGTCATAGGCCGCGAGGATGTCGGCCAGGTTCTGTTCACGGGTGACGCTGGCCTTGGCCTCGGCGGTGCGCTCGTGGCCGCGCAGGTCGAAGGTCAGGCACACGCAGCCGAGCCCGGCGATGCCCTTGGCCCGCGCCAGGTCGCGTTGCTGGCTGCCGCCCCAGCCGTGGACGAAGAGGATGCCCGGCACACGGGCTTCGGGGGAGAGCAGGGTGCCGCACAGGGGCTGGCCCTCGACGATGATTTCCAGGGCCTGGCTATGGGCGGTCATCAGCGATTACCTCCACGTATTTGCACAGGCGCCCCAGCCCGGGCACCTCGCCGTCGGAAAGCACCCAGGCGTCGGCCGGCACTCGGGGCTCGCCATAGGTTTCCCGGGTGCGGGCGTGGACCCGCCGGCACGCCGGCTCCGCGTCGAACAGTTCCAGGGCGAAGACCTCCGCCGCACTGGCTCCGCCCACCCGCCAGGATTGCTCCAGCACCCCGGAGCGCCACTGGCCGGTGGCATTGCGCCCGCGCGCCACGTCATAGTTGCGGCGCGAGGCGAGCAGGTCGGGGTAGCTGTGCAGGGCGGCCTCTTCGTAGCGCCGGGCCTGTTGCACCGCCAGGCGTATCGAGGCCGGCAGCGGCTCGGCCAGCAGCGCGTCGTAGCCGCCGCGCACCAGGTACAGGTCGGAGCCGCCGTAGACCGGCTCGCCGGCGCCGTCACGGGTCAGGTGCTGCACGCCGTGGTAGCTGGCCAGCAGGCCGTTCACCTCCACCTGACCGACGCTGTAGGTCGCCACGTCCTCCAGTTGCTCTTCCAGCACCAGGCCCCAGGTGGCCAGTTCATCGGTCGGCAGCTGCGCCACCAGGGCGTCCAGTTCCGCCAGCTGGCGGATCACCTGCTGGCCGCGACCGGCCTTGGCGCGCACCGGTTTGGCCCGCAGCGGGCCGCGTTCCAGCAGGCGCTGCCCGGCGCGCCGGGCGTCCTCCGGGCTGAACACGCTGAAGCCCTCCAGCACGGCATCCCCGGCCTGTTCGGCGAAGGCGTCGGACCAGCCCCGTGGCGCCTGAGCGCCAGGGCCCGCGAGGGGATGGCCGATGGCCTTGGTAGCCATGAAGGGCTCGGCGACCCAGCCGCCGAAGAGCTGCCCGATGTGGCTCAGACCGTGACGCTGGGTCGGGCCCACCAGGGTGTCGTCGGGCAGCAGGTAGTGCCGCCCGGGCTCCTCGACCTGGGTGATGGGCGCGGGGTCGAAGGGGCAGCCCAGCAGGCGCGCCAGGCGTCCGCCGAGCAGACGGTGCACGCAGGCTTCGTGCTCGGCCAGGGGGGTACCACTGCGCAGCAGGCGCACGTCGGCAGGGCAGGCCATGTCATTGCTCCTGCCAGCGGCCGCCGCTCTTCTCGCAATCGGTGCGCACCTGGCCGAGGTCGGTCATCTGGTAGTAGCGGGTGAGCACGCGGGCATCGTTCGGCACCGCCGGGCGTGCCGTGTCCGGCCTACGGGCACTGGCACGTGGGTTGGCCAGGCTCTCCTGGTCCAGCGGGGCGTCGCAGCGGGCCTGCTCGCCGCCGGGGCACTGGGCGACCCGCTGCTTGCGGGTGCTGGTCATGTCCTTGCTCTCGTTGCTGCAGGACCAGTCCAGCGCCTCTGCCGGCATGCCGACGAATTCGTAGCAGCTCTCGGTCTCGATGCCGGTGACCGCTGCGCTGGAGGTGCGGCTGTTGACGTGGCAGCCCTCGGCGAGGGCGAGCCCGGCGGGCAGGCAGCCGAGCAGCAGGAGCAGGGGAAGGCGGCGCATGGCGGTGTCTCCTTGGCGTCCGTACCTGGGTTGTGAGCAGCGGTACGCGCCGGGAGTTCAGGGTGTTTGATGGGCGGCACGGGCGCCTGCGCCAGGGGAAACTTTCTGCCGTGCGGGCCGGTCATCGAAAGACGGCATGACGAAGGAGAAGCCCATGGCACGCGCGATCTGGAAAGGGGCGATCAGCTTCGGGCTGGTGCACATCCCGGTGGACCTGGTGTCCGCCAGCAGCTCCGGCGGGGTGGATTTCGACTGGCTGGACGACCGCTCCATGGAGCCGGTGGGCTACCGCCGGGTGAACAAGGTCACCGGCAAGGAGGTGCCCCGCGAGCACATCGTCAAGGGGGTGGAGCACGCCCCCGGCGAGTACGTGGTGCTGAGCGAGGAGGAGATCCAGCAGGCGCACCCGCGTGCGACGCGGACCATCGACATCTTCGCCTTCGTGGATGCCGGGCAGATCCCGTTGCAGAACATCGACACGCCCTACTACCTGAGCCCCGACCGGCGCAGTGGCAAGGTCTATGCGCTGCTGCGCGAGTCCCTGGTGGCCAGCGGCAAGGTGGCCCTGGCGGAGGTGGTGTTGCGCACCCGCCAGTACCTGGCGGCGGTGATGCCCCAGGAGTCGGCGCTGGTATTGGTGACGCTGCGCTGGCCGGCGGATGTGAAGGGCCTGGGCATCCTCGACCTGGGCAGCGAGGTGACCGAGCCGACCCTGGCCAAGGGCGAGCTGGCGATGGCCAAGCGGCTGATCGAGGACATGACCCAGGACTGGCAGCCGGACGACTACCGCGACACCTTCACCGAGAAGGTGATGGACCTGGTGGAACAGAAGGCCCAGGAGGGCCACGTGGAGCGGGTCGAGCGGCCGGACGAGGAGGCGCCCCAGGGCGCGGACATCATCGACCTCACCGAGCTGCTGCGACGCAGCCTGGGCGGCAAGGGGGCGAAGCCGGAAAAGACCGAGAAGGCCGCGCCGGCCAAGGCACCGCGCAAGCGTGCCCCGGCCAAGGCGGCGAAGGACGACGCCATCCGGCCGCGCCGGCGCAAGGCCTGAGGGCGCGGCTCAACGCGGCGCGTCCTCGGGCGGGGCCTGGCGCGGCGTCGGTTTGACCGGCGGGTCGCCACGGTCGAGCTGGGAGCCCGGGTCTTCGTTGCCGGGGTCGTCGAGGATCGGTTCTTCGGTGCTCGGGGCATGCGGTTGCTGGGCACTCATGGGGAACTCCTTGCAGGTGGGCTTCAGGCGGCCATGCGTTCGCACTCGTCGGCGCAGCGCTGGCAGGCCTGGGCGCACTCCTGGCAGTGCTGGCTGTTGTGCTGCTGGCACTCCTCGGCGCAGGCGGTGCAGGCGGCGTGGCACACCTGGCACAGGCCAGGGGCGAACTCGCTGCCACGGATCATCAGCGTGGCGCACAGGTGGCAGAGGTCGGCGCAGTCCCGGCAGAGCTGGATGCAGCGGGTCATCTGCTGGGCATGTTCCTCGCTGAGGCAGGCCGAGGCGCAGGTTTCACAGGCGGCGGCGCAGGCGTTGCAGGCGGAGATGCAGGTCTGGAAGCGGTAGGGGTCGTTCATGGCGGGGTCCTCTTGCGCGAGTGGCGCCCGTCGCAACCGCACGGGCGCCCGGGGTCTGCAATCAGCGCTTGGCGTCCAGCTCCTTGGCCAGGCTCTCGGCCTTCTCAAGGTGGGCCTGCAGCTTGGGCAGGATCTTCTGGGCGAAGTCGCGCAGCTGGGCCTGGTCGGACTGGGCGGCCTGGCGGTACAGCTCGACGGCTTCCTGGTGGGCCTTGACCTGGTTCTCGGCGTAGGCCTTGTCGAAGGAGTCGTCACGCATCTCCAGCAGCTTGGCCTTGGCCTGCTCCATCAGGCTGGCGTCATCGGCGGTCTTCAGCTTCAGCGTGGCGGCCAGTTGCTTGAGTTCGGCATTCGCGGCGGTGTGGTCCTTGACCATCATCTCGGCGAAGGCCTTGACCTCCGGGTGCTGGGCCTTCTTCTCGGCGAGCTTGCCGGCCTCCACCTCGGCGATGCCGGACTCGGAGGCGCGGTCGACGAAGTCCTGCGGGTCGACGGTGTTGGCGGCGCGGGCGGTGCCGCCGAAGGCGACGAAGGCAGCGAGCAGGGCGAACATCAGGTGTCTCAGGGGATGGGTCATGGCGGTGTCTCCGTGGTGGGTGATGACGGTCGGTAGAAGCGGGCAGGCGCGGACAAGTTCAAGGGAATGTCCCGGGCGGTTCGTCCAGACAGGTCGAACCTAAGCCGGGGAGGGGTTTCCCACCCTGTGAACGCCCGGCGACCGCCGGAAGCAACCACAGGCCACAGGGAGAACCCCATGAGCGAGCAGACCCTTCCCCCCCAGCACCAGGACAAACAGCCCGGCCGCGAGGGCGCCATGCACCCGCTGCCGGAGTACTTCTCCGAACGCTACAAGGCCGCCGGCAAGCTGGCCGGCAAGGTGGCACTGATAACCGGTGGCGACAGCGGCATCGGCCGCGCCGTGGCGGTGCATTTCGCTGCCGAGGGCGCCCAGGTGGCGCTGGTCTACCTCGACGAGGAGGACGACGCCCGCGAGACTGCCGAGGCGGTGGCGCGCCAGGGCGGCCAGGTCATCACCCGGGCCGGCGACGTGGCCGATGGCGAGTTCTGCCGGCAGGTGGTGGCGGACGTGCTGGACACCTGGGGGCGCCTCGACGTGCTGGTGAACAACGCCGGCGAGCAGCATCCCTGCGAGGGCCTGGAGGCCCTGGAGGAAGCCACCTGGGAGCGCACCTTCCGCACCAACATCCTCGGCATGTTCCAGCTCACCAAGGCGGCGCTGCCGCACATGGGGCAGGGGGCGAGCATCATCAACACCACCTCCATCACGGCCTACAAGGGCAACCCGTCGCTGCTGGACTACTCCTCCACCAAGGGGGCGATCACCGCCTTCACCCGCTCCCTGGCGCTGAACCTGGCGAGCCGGGGCATCCGCGTGAACGGGGTGGCGCCGGGGCCGATCTGGACGCCGCTGATCCCCTCCACCTTCACCGCCGAGCAGGTGGCGCGCTTCGGCGCCGACACCCCCATGGGACGCCCCGGGCAGCCGGCCGAGGTGGCGCCGGCCTACGTGTATCTGGCCAGCGAGGATGCCTCCTACGTCAGCGGCCAGGTGCTGCACGTGAACGGCGGGACGGTGGTCAACGGCTAGGCCGCCGGGGCGGAAAGTCTGAACCCGGGCCGCCCCGTGCGACCCGAAACACCAGGACTCAGCAGAGGAGGGTCATCCCATGTCCGATCCCGTCACGTACTTCTGGATCGCCGTCGCCGGCATCCTGGTCCTGCTCGACCTGTGGGCGATCATCAGCGTCTTCCGCAGCAGCAAGTCGGTTGAAACCAAGGCGCTGTGGGCGCTGGGCATCTCGTTGTTCCCGGTGCTCGGGCTGGTCTACTGGGGCATCGCCGGGCCCCGGGGCCTGGGCCGCGGCCCGTCGTCCCCGGAGCACAGCAAGTAGTGCCGTGCCGGCCTGGCCCGAGGGTCAGGCCGGTTGCTTCAGGCGCTTCAGCTCCAGGGCGTCGTGGCTGCAGAACAGCTCGATGTCCGGGCGGCTGAGGGAGAGGTGGCGCAGGCGCTGCTGGTTGCGCCGCCGGGCGCTGCCGTCGGTGTCCATCATCCACTGGTAGAAGCGCAGGCCTGGCGGGCAATGCCGCTGGGCGTGGCGCACCTCGGCGCGGTGGAAGTAGGCGTCGCCGGCGTGCAGCAGCCAGCCGTTGGGCCCCTGCACCGCAACCCCGGCATGGCCCAGGGTGTGCCCGGCCAGCGGCAGCAGGCACAGGGGCTCGCTTTCCAGCCCGCGCAGGGTCCGCACGGCATTGAAGCCGTTCCACTGCTCGCCCTGCTCGCGGTAGATCTGCCAGCGCTTCACGCGCTTCCACTGTTCGGGCACGAAGCGCCGGCGGCCGAAGAAACCGGTGCTGGCCTCGGCGCTCTTCAGCTCGCGCTCCATCAGGTGCACGGTGGCCCGGGGGAAGTCCTCCAGGCCGCCGGCGTGGTCGAAGTCCAGGTGGGTGAGGACGATGTGGCGCACGTCGTCGGGCTGGTAGCCGAGCCGGCGGACCTGGGCCACGGCGGTGAGGCTGGTGTCGTAGCGGATGTTGTTGAGCCGGCGGAAGAACGCGCTGAGCCGGGCGCCGCGCTGGCGCATGTCGCGCAGGCCGAAGCCGGTGTCCACCAGTACCAGGCCGTCGTGGGCGGTCTCCAGCAGCAGGCAGTGGCACACCAGGTGCGCACGCAGGCCGGTGCTGAACCCGTCGTAGAGGGCCCCGCCCAGGGGGCACATGCAGCCGCAGTCGAGGTGATGGATATGCATGGTGGTCTCCGGTTGCCTGGGTGTCTGCGGTTGGCAGGGGCCGGCGGCGGAGGTTCCGGTTTCCTGACCGGGCGGTGCCGTCGATCACTCGAACCGGGCGGCACGGCACGGGGTCTGTGAAGCAAGGCCCATCACCCAGGAGCGCCGTCATGCTGCCCCGCCTCGATCCGTCCGATGAACAGGAGCGCCACTACCCGGTGCAGGAGAACCTCCACGTGCAGCGGCGCCAGTGGGCGCTGGAGCGGGTGGGCATCTGGATACTGGGGGCGCTGGTGGCGCTCACGGTGGCCGGGCTGTTCGCCAAGGGCCCGCTGAGCCATGCCGAGGCGGCCTCCGAGGACGGGCGCTTGCAGGTGACCTGGCAACGTTTCCTGCGCAACGGGGCCACCTCCACCCTGGTGGTGGACGTGCATGGAGTGGGCCCCAAGGCCCGGGTGGAACTGCTCGGCGAGCTGCTGGAGGGCTCCACCCTGGAAGGCCAGCAGCCGCAGCCGGCGGCAAGCCGCACCGCCGGGGGCAACGGCCTGGCCCTGGACGTGACGGCGGACGAGCAGGGGCGGGTGCGGCTGTTCCTGTCCCTGCGCGCCGACGGCGTGGGGCTGTTCCGCAGCCAGGTCCGCGTGGGTGACCGGCAGGTGCCGGTCAGCCAGTTCATCTACCCCTGAGGAGCCCGCCATGGATGCCGTATTCCGCGCTGCCGCCATCTACTTCGCCCTGCTGGTGATCTTCAAGTTCTCCGGCCGCCGTTCCCTGTCGGAGATCACGATCTTCGACTTCGTGCTGCTGCTGATCATCGGCGAGGCCACCCAGCAGGCGCTGCTGGGGGACGATTTCTCGGTCACCAATGCGGTGCTGGTGATCGTCACGCTGATCAGCATCGACCTGGTGCTTACCCGCCTGCAGTGGCGCTGGCCGCGCCTCGACCTCTGGCTGGAGGGCTCGCCGGTGATCGTGGTGGAGCACGGCGCGGTCCTGAAGAGCCGGTTGGACGCGGCGCGCCTGCGCGAGGCGGACATCCTCGAAGCCGCCCGCGAGAAGCACGGCCTGGAGCGGCTGGAACAGATCCGCTACGCCATCGTCGAGCGCAACGGGAAGATCTCCATCATTCCCGCGCAGTGACCGCACGGGGATAAAACTGGAACGGGTTGCCACCCCCCGAGTCGACTTTCCCGAGGCCTCTGGAGAGGCCCGGACCCATGACTCGAAACCATCTGGAGGCAACCCATGGCCCGTAAAACCGTTCAAGACCTGTTCATCCACGAACTGTCCGACGTCTACAGCGCGGAGAAGCAACTGACCCGCGCCCTGCCGAAGATGGCCCGTGCGGCCAGCAACCCGATCCTCGTCGAGGCCTTCCAGGCGCACCTGGAGGAAACCCAGGGCCAGATCGAGCGTATCGACCAGGTGGTGGACGCCTTGGGGCTGAAGCTCAAGCGCGTGAAGTGCATCGCGATGGAAGGCCTGGTGGAAGAGGGCAAGGAGCTCATCGACGAGATCGACAAGGGCCCGGTGCTGGATGCCGGCCTGATCGGTGCCGCGCAGAAGGTGGAGCACTACGAGATCGCCAGCTACGGCACGCTGATCGCCATGGCCAAGCACCTGGGGCTGAAGGAGGCCATCGGGCCGCTGAAGGACACCCTGGCGGAGGAGAAGAGCACCGACGAGAAGCTCAGCAAGATCGCCGAGGAGGGTGGCAACCAGGCCGCCACCATGGAGTCCCGCTGAGGCCTGCCTGTACAACCCCGCTGCTGCCGGCAGCGGGGTTGTACAGGTGTCGTAGCGAGCCTTGATATCACCCGGAAATCATCGATAACCGCTTGTCATTCAAAGACTTAGCGAAGCCTAAAAAGATCGAACACTTCCTTTCGGCCCGTTTCAGAACCTCTGCAAGGCCAATTCCGGCCTGCCTGTCACAGGAGATTCATCATGTCGAACGATAACCCGGGCAACTTTGCCAACGACCGTGAAAAAGCCTCCGAAGCGGGGCGCAAGGGTGGCCACAACAGCGGCGGCAACTTCGCCAATGATCCGGAACGCGCTGCCGAAGCCGGGCGCAAGGGTGGCCAGGTGAGTGGTGGCAACTTCGCCAACGATCCCGAGCGTGCTGCCGAAGCCGGGCGCAAGGGCGGCCAGAACAGCGGCGGCAATTTCGCCAACGACCCGGAACGCGCTGCCGAAGCGGGGCGCAAGGGTGGCCAGAACAGCGGTGGCAACTTCGCCAATGACCGCGAGAAAGCCTCCGAGGCGGGCCGCAAGGGTGGCCAGAACAGCCACGGCGGCAAGGACCGGGAGTAACCCTCCCTGGGAGCCCGCCGCCCGGCGGGCTCCCGCATGCCTCGGGACGGAAGCTACCAGCGCTGGGGCGAGGCCAGCGGGGGGAGCAGGGAATGGACGTCACCGGTGGCGCAGGCAATTTCTTCCAGCAAGCTCTTGCTCACGTCGGCCACGGCCTCAGGCGTGCACACCTCGGCGGTGGTCAACCCCGTGATGGTAATGGTGGCCTGGCTGTTGCGGTCGGTGAACTGACAGGACAGCGAGCCATCGTCCTGGCGGATCGCCTTGCAGCTGTAGCCGGGCATGTTGAGTTCGAAGAGTCGACTGATTTCGCTAAGGAACATGGGACCCCCTGGTTCAGGGTGGTGGCGAATGTGCAGCGACGGAAGAACAACGGAAGGGAAGCCTCCGAGCAAAAAAGTCACTGTGCGGACTTCCTAGACTAGGGGCTGAACACGCGCTGTAAATGATGGCGCAGGGCCTTGTCATCGGTGGGAAAGGCTCGCAGCAAGGCACAGGCGAAGCGCTGTAGAGATTTGCCGACGCCAAGGGTTGCATTTAGCTATCAATGGCCCTTCGCCGTACAACTCCTGTATCGAAACACCATCGGTCGGAAAGCCGCGCCCCATGCGGGACGCAGGCGACCCGGGCGGTCTCTCTCCGGGCACTTCCGACCGTTCATCCCGATTCCCTGAACAGTCGCCCGGGCGGGTTTTCCGACAGGGGTAGCCCCCAACCAGGAGAATCCCCATGCAGGCCTTGACCTACCACGGCAGCCACGACGTTCGCGTCGAGCGAGTGCCCGATCCCGTGATCGAGCAGCCCGACGACATCATCCTGCGGGTCACCGCCACCGCCATCTGCGGTTCGGACCTGCACCTCTACCGGGGCAAGATCCCCCAGGTGAAGCACGGCGACATCTTCGGCCACGAGTTCATGGGTATCGTCGAGGAGACGGGCCCGGCGGTAACGGCCGTGCGCACGGGCGACCGGGTGGTGGTGCCCTTCGTGATCGCCTGCGGTGGCTGCTTCTTTTGCCAGCTGAACCTGCACGCGGCCTGCGAGACCACCAACACCGGTCGCGGCGCCATCCTCAACAAGAAGCAGATTCCGCCGGGCGCGGCGCTGTTCGGCTACAGCCACCTCTACGGGGGCGTGCCAGGCGGCCAGGCCGAGCTGGTGCGGGTGCCCCACGCCAACGTGGGGCCATTCAAGGTGCCGGACGAACTGGACGACGAGCAGGTGCTGTTCCTCAGCGACATCCTGCCCACCGGCTACCAGGCGGTGGTCAACGCCGGCATCGGCCCCGGCAGCAGCCTGGCGATCTTCGGCGCCGGGCCGGTGGGGCTGATGAGCGCCGCCTGCGCGCGGATGCTGGGGGCGGAGCTGATCTTCATGGTCGATCACCACCCGTACCGCCTGGAGTACGCGCGCCAGACCTACGGCGTGATCCCCATCGATTTCGAGCGGATCGACGACCCGGCGGCGGCCATCATCGAGAACACACCCGGGTTCAGGGGGGTGGATGCGGTGATCGATGCCGTGGGCTTCGAGGCCAAGGGCAGTACCACGGAAACGATTCTGACCACGCTGAAGCTGGAGATCAGCAGCGGCTACGCGCTGCGCCAGTGCATCGCGGCGGTGCGCCGGGGCGGGGTGGTGAGCGTGCCCGGGGTGTACGCCGGCTTCATGCACGGCTTCCTGTTCGGCGACGCCTTCGACAAGGGGCTGACCTTCCGCATGGGCCAGACCCACGTGCACCCGACGCTGCCCACGTTGCTGGAGTACATCCAGACCGGCGCGCTGAAACCGGAGGTGATCATCAGCCACCGCATGGCGCTGGCAGAGGCGGCGGAGGGCTATCGGCTGTTCGAGAAGAAGGAGGAGGGCTGTCGCAAGGTGATCCTCCGCCCCTAGGCGAAGGGGCGCCCCGGGTGGGGCGCCCTCGCAGGTCAGGGCGAGATCGGGTCGCTGGCGGGGAAGGTTTCCTCGATGGCGTTGTCGACCTTGGCCTCGGTCGGCGTGCGTGCCTTGCCCTGGGCGTTGTCCACCTTGGGCAGGGCCTCGCGCAGGCGGGCGATGCGCTGGCGCAGGTACTCCAGCTCGCCTTCCAGGTCGGTGACCATGCCCTTCATGGCGCAGTGGCCGGTGGTGCCGCGCCACAGCAGCAGCGCGCCGGTGAGGGCCTTGAGGGTGCCGGCGGTGCCGCCACGGTGGATGCCGGTGCACAGGGCCACCAGCCCGGTGCCCAGGGACAGGGCGCGTTCGATGCCGTGGACGTTCTGGTACTCGTGGTTCATGTCGTGTCTCCTCGTGTCGTGGGCCGTTGGCGAGCCGGGCTCAGCGCTTGGCCGGGGTTTCGGGGGCTTCGGAGCGGGCCAGGAAGGCCTCGGTGAGGCTCGGCAGGTGCTCCCTCAGCCAGTCGGCCATGGCCACCTCCTGGGGCAGGATGCGTTCGCAGGCACGCTGGGTCTCGACGTCACCGGCGGCCTGGGCGGCAGCGATGAGCACGGTGTAGGAGGCGATCTCCATGTTCTCGAACACGTAGCCGGCCATCGCGCCCTTGATCACCTCGTCGGTGGCGGTCATGCCGCCCACGGCCTGGCCGAAGGCCATGAGCTTGCCGCCGATGTCCTTGAGGGTGGACGGGCTGCTGTCCAGGCGAGCCAGGGCTTCTTCCAGGAGCTTCTGCTGGCCCAGGGTTTCCTCCAGGTGCTGGTCGATGCGGGCCTTGAGGTCGGGGTAGTGCTCCAGCCGCGAGGACTGAGCCTTGAGCATCTGCTCGGCCTGTTGCTCCATGGCGTGCGCATCACGCAGCCAGTCCAGCAGGTGGGATCGGGTCTTTTCCATCGGGGTGGTCTCCGTCTTGATGTCGGGATGACGAAGGTATGGAGCGGAGGTGCCGGGACGGGTTCAAGGTTCCTGACCACGGGCCCGGTGATGCGGGGTGGTTGATATCAGCGCTCCATCAGCGGGGACCGCTCGTCGGGCAGCAAGCGCGGCGAAGCGCGATTCGTTCAGAACGATCCGCGAGGGGGCTGTTCGTACCTTCTGTGAGGCCAACGTCGGCCTGCCAAGAGAGGATGAAGACATGACCACCAACAAGAACCCCGGCAACTTCGCCAACGACCGCGAGAAAGCTTCCGAAGCCGGCCGCAAGGGCGGCCATAACAGCGGTGGCAACTTCGCCAATGACCGCGAGAAGGCCTCCGAGGCCGGCCGCAAGGGTGGCCAGAACAGCCACGGCGGCGGACGCTGATGGCGAAAAGGGAAAAGCCCGCTTCGGCGGGCTTTTTCTTGCCTGGAAGAACGTCGGGGAATTCGTGATGGCGCGCCTCGTGCGGTCGTGGCGGGGCAGGCATACTGCAGCGCTCCCACTCTGCTGGCAGGCTCCCCATGTGGCCCTTCGACCAACCGCCGAACGGCGCGACCATCGTTTCGAAAAGCGTGATCGACAAACGCAAGCCCATCCTTCACGTCGTCCATGACGAGGACGACCACGGCTGGCAGTTCCTCGACAACGAGAGCGAGGCCCTGGAAGACCTGTGCATCGTCGGCCTTGGCCATGTGCTCGACCTGGATCCCTCCATTGCCGAACTCGCCGGGCTCGAGCCCGGCTGGCAGGCGACGCGGGACGATGCCCAGGCCCCGTGGCGCATCGAGCCGGTGCCGCCGGAGCCTGAAGACGAACCGGCCTGAGCGGCGGGCTCGTTCGGGGTTGCCATGACCGGCACGCGGGCATCGGGCCGGTCGTTCGGCCATCACTGGGGAGGCAGGTCGAACACGAAGCAGGTGGTCGTGGCGTGGGCGTAGAGCTTGCCGGATTCGTCCTCGATGCGGGCTTCGGCCGTAGCGACCTGGCGCCCACCGTGTATCAGCGTGCCGACAGCCCTTAATGGGCCGGTCCGGTGGGAGGCCGAGCGCACGATGTTGAGGCTCAGCTCGGCGGTGGTGTAGGAGCGCCCGGCTGGAAGCGAGGTCTGCACGGCGCACCCGAGGGCGGAGTCCAGCAGGGTGGCGAACCAGCCGCCGTGGACGGTGCCGAGAGGGTTGTAGTGCCCAGCCAGGGGAGTGCCCTGGAACACCGCACGCCCGTCGCCCACCTCCAGCAGCGTCATGTTCATGGTGTCGTTCATCGGCGGGTAGGGCAGTTCGCCGGACATCATCCCTTCCAGGATCTGCCGACCGCTCTTGCCCGCCAGCTGCTCAGGTCGGGCAAGGCCCGGCTGGCCGCCGCCTTCGCGCATCCGCTGCAGCGCCTCTGCCTGCTGGCTGGCCCAGTTGACTGTTGTGGGGTGTGTATCCATGTGGCCTCCGTTGCCGCCGGGGACCGGGCGGCGTGCGTTGGGTGGTTTCAAGGGTGGGTTCATTGTGGAACAGGCTCGGCCTAGGCGAGCCCGAAAGTCTTCCTCAGGCCTTTCTCCACCGCCCCGGCGGGCATGAAGCGGCGAAGCGTGCGCAGCAACGAGGCCTCGCCCCGAGGGGTGTGGCGCATCTTCCAGGGCCCCAGTGCGGCCTCGACCAGGGTGGCGGCGACGCTGTCGGGCAGCGGTGCCTTGCGTACGCTCGTTTCGATGCTGCGGGACACGAGGCCACGCTCGCGTTCGTAGGCAGGCAGGGCGAGGGCGGCCCGGGGTGCATTGAGGTCCAGCTGGGTGCGGGTGAACGAGGGCTCGACCAGGGCGACACGAATGCCGAACTGGCGCACCTCGTGGTCCAGCGTCTCGGACAGGCCCTCCACGGCATGCTTGGAGGCCGAGTAGAGCGCCATGTAGGGCGCCGGCAGGAAGCCCAGCACCGAGCTGACATTGACGATGCGGCCGCCGCCCTGTTCACGCATGTGGGGCAGGGCGGCGCGGGTGGTCCGCAGGATGCTGAGGACATTGGTATCCAGCAGGGCCTGGGCCTCGGCAATCGACGTTTCCTCGGTGGCGCCGAGCAGGGTCACGCCGGCGTTGTTGATCAGCACATCGATGCGCCCGGCCTGGGCGATGACCTGCTGGACCCCGAGGTTGACCGAGGCCTCGTCGCGGACATCCAGTTCCACCAGCTCCACGCCGGCTATCGGCTGGGCGCTGGCGATGCGGCGCACGCTGCCGAACACGCGGCACCCGCGTTGCGCCAGCCGTTCGGCCGTGGTGCGCCCGATACCCGACGACACGCCGGTGACAAGAACGACGACAGGGTTCGACATGGTGGTTCCTCTTGGTGGCTTGAAGGCAGCGGGGGCAGGGCTCATGCGGGCTGCACCTCCGCGGTTGCCTGGTTGGGAATGGGTCGGATGCCGAACCAGATGGCGTACATGGCCGGCAGGAACACCAGGGTCAGCACGGTACCGGCGAGGGTGCCGCCGATGAGGGTGTAGGCGAGCGTTCCCCAGAACACCGAATGGGTCAGGGGGATGAACGCGAGGATCGCCGCCAGCGCGGTGAGGATCACCGGGCGGGCCCGTTGCACGGTGGCCTCCACCACGGCCTGGAAGGGCTCCAGGCCCGCGTCCTGGTTATGGCGGATCTGCCCGATGAGGATGAGCGTGTTGCGCATGAGGATGCCCGACAGGGCGATCAACCCCACCAGCGCATTGATGCCGAACGGCTGGTGGAACAGCAGCAACGTGGGCACCACGCCGATCAGGCCCAGGGGGCTGGTGAGGAACACCATCACCATCGCCGAGATCGAGCGCACCTGCAGGATGATGATGACCAGGGTGGCCGCCAGCATGATCGGGAACAGCGGCAGCATGGCCTTGCTGGCCTTGCCCGACTCCTCGATGGAGCCCGCCTGTTCGATGCGGTAGCCGCTGGGCAGCCTGTCGATGATGGGTTGCAGCTGCTTGCTGATGGCGGTCGAGACATCCGGTGGCTGCAGCCCTTCGGCGATGTCGCCGCGCACGGTGAGGGTGGGCACGCGGTCGCGCCAGCGCATGATCGGTTCCTCCATGCGCACCTGCACCTCGCCCACCTGCGACAGTGGAATGCGCTGCCCGTTGACCCCGGCCAGGGTGAAGTCCAGCATCCGGGCCGGGTCGAGGCGGATGTCCCCGGCGGCGCGGGCCATGACCTGCACGGTGCGGATGTCCTCGCGCACGGCGGTCACGGGCACACCGCTGAGCAGGAACTGCAGTTGCTGGGCGACCGCGCTGGAGGTGAGCCCCACGGCCTGCAGGCGGTCCTGTTGCAGGGTGAAATGCAGGGTCGGCACCCGGGTTCCCCAGTCGCTGTTGACGGTGCGCATCAGCGGGCTGGCGTCCATCACTGCCTGCACCTCGCCGGCGATCCGCCGCAGGGTGTCCGGCTCCGGGCCGCTGACCCTGTAGGCCACCGGGAAGGGGGAGTAGGGGCCGAACACCAGCTGGGTGACGCGGACCCGTGCCTCGCTGGCCAGACCCTCGGCTATCGCCTGGCGCAGCCGGTGCTTGAGCGCCTCGCGTTCGTCCTGGTTGTCGGTACGGATCACGATCTTGGCGAAGGACGGGTCAGGCAGCTCCGGGCCCATGGCCATGAAGAAGCGCGGGGCGCCCTGGCCGACATAGGCGGTGACGATGCGCGCCTCCTTCTGCTGGGCCAGCCAGGCCTCGACCTTCTCCGTGGCGGCGCTGGTCTGGGCGATGGCGGTGCCGTAGGGCATCTGCACCTCCACCAGCACTTCCGGGCGGTCGGAGATGGGGAAGAACTGCTTCTTCACCAGCGCCATGCCGAGGATCGCGATCACGAACAGCCCCACCACCGAGCCGGCAACCAGCCACTTGCCGGCGATGACGCGCCCGAGCAGCGTGCGGAAACGGTTGTAGCGAGGGGTGTCATAGAGGGCTTCGTGGCCGCCTTCGACCTTCTTGAAGTCCGGCAGGAGCTTGACGCCGAAGTAGGGCGTGAAGACCACGGCCACCAGCCAGGAGGCGACCAGTGCGATCCCCACGATCCAGAACATGTTGCTGGTGTACTCGCCGGCGGTGGAGCGGGCAAAACCGTTGGG
Source organism: Pseudomonas sp. FeS53a (assembly GCF_000931385.1). NCBI lineage: Bacteria > Pseudomonadati > Pseudomonadota > Gammaproteobacteria > Pseudomonadales > Pseudomonadaceae > Pseudomonas > Pseudomonas sp. FeS53a. The sequence continues at coordinate 157,634 of NZ_JYFT01000015.1, read as the reverse complement.
CATGAAGCCGACGGCGGTGACCAGGGTGCCGGAAAGCATCGGCGCGGCAGTGTGGCTCCAGGCATAGGCCGAGGCCTGGATGCGGCTGTAGCCTTCCTCCATCTTCACCACCATCATCTCGATGGCGATGATGGCGTCGTCCACCAGCAGGCCCAGGGCGAGGATCAGCGAGCCCAGGGTGATGCGGTCGAAGTTCTTGCCGGTGGCGGCCATCACCACGAACACCAGGGCCAGCGTCAGCGGTACGGCGACCGCCACCACCACGCCCACGCGCCAGCCCATGCTGAGGAAACTCACCAGCATCACCACCAGCAGGGCGACGAAGAACTTGATCATGAACTCGTCGACCGAGGCGCTGATGTTGACGGCCTGGTCGGTGACCTTGCTCAGGCTCATGCCCAGGGGCAGCTGGGCATTGATGGCGCCCACTTCGTCGTTCAGTGCCTTGCCCAGGTCGAGGCCGTTCCAGCCTTCGCGCATGACGATGCCCAGCAGCAGGGCCGGTTCGCCACCGTTGCGGATGAGGAAGGTGGCCGGGTCTTCATAGCCGCGCCGGACCGTGGCCACGTCGGACAGCTTGAGGGTGCGCCCCTGGGCGATCACCGGAGTGTCGCGGATCTTCTGCAACTCATTGAAGGCGCCGTCGAGGCGCAGGAACACTTCCGGCCCCCGGGTCTCCACGGAGCCTGCCGGGGTCAGCGCATTCTGGCCGTTCAGCGCAGCGAACACCTCCTGCGGGCCGATGCCAAGGGTGGCCAGGCGTTCATGGGAGAACTCGACGTAGATGCGCTCGGCCTGCTCGCCGATGATGTTGACCTTCTTCACACCGGGCACGTGCAGCAACCGCTGACGCAGGGTCTCGGCGTCACGCACCAGCAGGCGCTGCGGCTCGCCCCTGGCCTTGAGGGCATAGAGGGCGAAGGTCACGTCGGAGTACTCGTCGTTGACCAGCGGACCGATCACCCCCGCCGGCAGCAGCTTGGCTTCGTCGCTGATCTTCTTGCGGGCCTGGTAGAACGCCTCCGGCACCTCCGCTGGCGGCGTCGTGTCCAGCAGCGTGAGCGTGGTGAACGCCAGACCGGGGCGGGTGTAGGTCTCGCTACGGTCGTACCAGCGCAGCTCCTGGAGGCGTTTTTCCAGCTTCTCGGCGACCTGGTCCTGCATCTCCTGGGCGGTGGCGCCGGGCCAGGCGGTGACGATGGTCATCACCTTGACGGTGAAGGCCGGGTCTTCCGCCCGCCCGAGCTTGAAGAAGGCCACGATCCCGGCCAGGGAGATCAGGCAGACCATGAACAGCGTGACGGCGCGCTCGCGCACGGCCAGCGCGGAGAGGTTGAAGCGGCCCTCGCTCATGGACGCACTTCCTCGACGGCGGCGACGGCATGGGCGTCTGCCGTGCGGACCGGCTGCCCCTCGTGCAGCAGATGGGCGCCCAGGGCAACGATCGGCTCGCCCGGCTGCAGGCTCCCAGCGATGCGCACCTGCTCGGCGCCCAGGTGGTGGACTGCGACCGGACGCCAGGCCACACGCGCCGGCTCACCCTGGATGACCCACACGCCAGGGCCGTTGCCGGCGTCGTACAAGGCGCCGACAGGAATCTGCTGTTCGCCGGCCGCGCCGGGCTGCCCATCCGCCACCTGCACGGTGATGGTGGTCCCCAGCGGGGCATTGGCCAGTTCGCCCTCCAGCACGTAGCGCGCTTCGAAGGTGCGCGTCAGACGATCCGCCACGTCGGAGAGCTGGCGCAGGCGGGTCGCGACGCGGAGATCGCCTTTCCCGAACAGCGATGCCTGGGCAGTGGAACCCACCGCCGGGCGCAAGGTTTCCGGTAGCTGCACCACCGCCTCCCGGGGGCCGGCATGGGCGACACGGACCACCACCTGGCCGGCATTCACCACCTGGCCGGGCTCGGCGACCGTCTCCATGACGATGCCATCGGCGTCTGCTGTCAGTTCGGCGTAGCGGGTGGCGTTGCGTGCCACCTCGGCCTGCGCCTGCGCTGCACTGAGCTGCGCCAGGGCGGTGTCCGCGGCGGCCTTGTACTGGTCGTAGGCCGATGCCGAGACGGCACCGGTTCCTCGCAGCTTGCGGTAGCGGGCCTCATCCTCGCGCGCCTGCCTGGCCCGCGCCTGGGCAGCGGTAACGACTTCACGCTGGGCGTTGGCTGCCAGCTTCAGGTCGGCCGGGTCGAGGCGCAGCAGCACCTGGCCGCGTTTCACGGCCTGGCCGGTGTCGACCAGGCGCTCCAGTACCTTGCCGGAGACGCGGAAGCCCAGGTCGCTCTGTACCCGGGCGGCGACGATACCGGTGAAGGCGCGTGTCGCCGCGTCCGCCGACTGGGGGTAGGCGGTGCGGACCAGCGGCGCTTCAGTACGCGGATCGTGTGCCGGCGGCTCGCCGCAGGCGACCAGCGCCATTGGCACGACACCGACCAGGAGGAGGGAAGAAAAGCTGTGCCGAAGCATGAGGCACCCATTGCGAAGTCATAGGGAGCCTCACTTTGATTCTTGTGACCAAATTAGTCAATGGTCACTATTCAGGGTGACAGGCTGCGCAACACCAGGCTGGAGAGCAGGAGGGGGGCTTCGTCGGTGTAGTCCAGCCCATGCTGGAGCAGCAGCGGGTTGAGGTACGGCCGCAGGACCATGTGGATCGCCTTCACGGTCTCGTCCAGCGGCGTCTTGCGTTCGAAGTCGCCGCTCTCCCGGCCCTGCTGCAGGATGTCCCGGAGCAGCTCGAGGATGCGCCCTTCGTAGGCGCGGGCGGCCGGCCAGCGTTCCGTGGCGGCGGAGGCGGCGATCTCGTAGAGCTTGCGGTCCTGGAAGAACAGGCGCAGACCGGACTCGACGATGGCCTTGAACATCCGCCGCAGCTTCTCCGGCGGGTGCTCGGCCTCGGCGACGGCGGCACGGACCTCCGTCTCGATCTGGCGCAGGCAGTTCGAGCAGATCATCTCGCCGATGGCCTGCTTGGACTCGAAGAACTTGTAGATGTAGGCCTTGGAGAAGCCGATGGCCTTGGCCAGGTCCGAGACCGTGGTCTTCTCGAAGCCGTAGAGGCTGAAGTGTTCGGTGGCGGCAGCCACGATCTGGTCACGGACCTCATGGTCCACCGGCCCGCGGGCCGTTCGGGAGGGGGGTGTCGTATTCATGGGCGCATAGCCTACAGAGCGAAAGGACCGGGAACAACGAGTGACCAATATGTCACGGGGTCACATAAAGCGCCGCTGTTCCCAGTTGGGCGCCCGGCCGACAGCTCAGGGTGTGATGGCAATCGCGATGACCTGGCCCACTGCGGCCTATGCCATCAGCGGTTGCGCCCCAGCGCCTCGTGGCTGCTGACCCAGTCGCCGGCCAGGATCGCGGAGGTCAGGGACACATCGCCGGCCAGCACCACGGCCGCGATGATCTCCGCCAGCTTGTCCGCCTTGCCGGCCCCGTGGCAGCCCAGCAGCTCCAGGCATTCCCGCTGGGTCGGCAGGTTGGTGCCACCGCCATGGGTGGCGCAGATCACGGCGGGCAGGGTCACCGACCAGTAGTAGTCGCCGTTCTCCAGCAGTTGCCCGTAGGTGATGCCGCCATGGGATTCGGCCACATTGGCCGCGTCCTGCCCGGTGGCGATGAACATCGCCGCCAGCCCGTTGGCCGAGTGCGCGCCGCTGTACGCGGAGCCGGCCTGGAAGGCGCCCACCGCGGCGATCTGTCGGTAGCGGTAGAGGTTGGCGGGCTCGACGCGCAGCAGCTCGTGGGCCACCTCGCGCTTGAGGGTGAACTCGGCGATCACCCGCTTGCCACGGGTCTGGATCATGTTCATGGCCGAGTGCTTCTTGTCGGTGTCGATGGCGCCGGAAAGGATGTAGCGCGGCTGCAACGGGTGGTTGGCCTTGATCCATTCGCAGGCTGCGTAGGTGGCCTTGCTGGTCATGTTCTGCCCGGCGGCATCGCCGGTGGTGTAGCAGAAACGGGTGTAGAGCATGTTGGCCACCGGGTACTGCTCGATCTCGAACAGCTTGCCGCTGCGGGTGGTGGTTTCGCTGGCCGCCTTGATCGCCTCGAACTCGCGCACCAGCCAGACGCCGAACTCGCGGGCCTGCAGCGCGTCCTCGAAGAAGAACACCGGTGCCCGCTGCATGGAGTGCTTGACCACCGTGGTCTTCACCCCGCCGGAGGCACTGATGGCGCGCATGCCCCGGCTGTAGCTGGCCAGCAGCGTGCCTTCGGTGGTGGCCATGGGGATGTAGAAATCGCCGCGCGCGTGCTCGCCTTCTATGCGCAGCGGGCCGGCCAGCCCCAGGGGCATCTGCACCACGCCGATGAAGTTCTCGATATTGCCGCGGGTGACGGCCGGGTCGATGGCGTACTGGCCGACCGTGTCCAGTGCGGCACCGGTCTGCTCCTTGATGAAGTCACGGCGCAGGGTGGCCTGCTCGCGGGTGTAGTCGTTCTCGGGGTTGCGGGGAATGGGGGCGCCTCTGGACATCGTGCTCTCCTGCGGGTCGAGTGATTCAGCCTGGGTGAAGATCCGTGAGCCCGAGTGTGCCCAAGGACAGGGGAGGCGACATGACCGACCACGCCAATCGGATGATCCAACGCGTCAATCTTGAGCGCCCAACCGGATGCAGGGCGTAGGGTGAGCCGCGCTTCATCGGTCCACCTAGCGTGCTCGCCAGCCACTGCGCCGGGTGGATGAAAAGAGCGTCACTCACCCTGCATGTGCTGCGACACCCGGAGAGGACAGACACCTTTGAAGGCGTTGGTCTGTACCACCCGAACTGCATGGCGCGTACTGGCAAATCGATCTCAGCCACCGCTCTATCTTGGACCTGTTCAGTCGGCAGAGCCTGTCAAGCAAAAGCTGGCCTAGACCAAAAACATGGCGTTGAAGCGTGATGGAGTTGGCATGAACGGGTGTTGCAAGACGCGCTGAAACCAAAGCGTCTTTTTCCGTTACTAGCGTCGCCTGAGTTCGAACATCTCGCTGCCAGCGTCATGGAAGCGCTCAGCAGCCTTTTGCCACTCATACGACCTGGTGAGTTCCCCCGATGATTTCGAAAAGCAGAAGAAGCTTCATCCAGCTGGCGGCCGGCACGGTCGGTGCCACCGTCGCCAGCAGCCTGCTGCCGTCCAGCATCCAGGCGGCGCTGGCGATCCCCGCGCACCGCCGCCACGGCAACCTCAAGGACGTCGAGCATGTGGTGATCCTGATGCAGGAGAACCGCTCGTTCGACCACTACTTCGGCACCCTCAAGGGTGTGCGCGGCTTCGGCGACCGTGTGCCGATCCCGCTGCCCGACGGCCAGCGCGTGTGGCACCAGAAGGGCAGCAAGGGCGAGGTCCTGCCGTACCACTTCGACACCCGCACCACCAGCGCCCAGCGCGTGGACGGCACCCCGCACACCTGGCCCGACGCCCAGCAGGCCTGGAACGAGGGGCGCATGGACAAGTGGCTGCCGGCCAAGACCGAGCGCTCCCTGGGCTACTACAAGGAGCAGGACATCGCCTTCCAGTTCGCCCTGGCCAACGCCTTCACGGTCTGCGACGCGTACCACTGCTCGTTCCAGGGCGGCACCAACCCCAACCGCCTGTTCCTCTGGACCGGCACCAACGACCCGCTCGGCCAGCACGGCGGCCCGGTGACCACCAACGACCACGACAGCGAAGGCCCGGTGGAAGAGGGCTACACCTGGACCACCTACCCGGAACGGCTGCAGGCCGCCGGCATCAGCTGGCGCGTGTACCAGGACATGGCGGACAACTTCTCCGACAACCCGCTGATCGGCTTCCGCCAGTACCGCGCGGCCGGGCCGGACTCGCCGCTGATCGTCAACGGCCTGAGCACCTGGAAGCTGGATGCGCTGAAGCGCGACGTGCTGGCCAATACGCTGCCGCAGGTGTCGTGGATCGTGGCGCCGGCCAAGTATTCCGAGCACCCCGGTCCGTCGAGCCCGATCTGGGGCGCCGAATACACCGCCTGGGTGCTGGACGCGCTGACCGCCAACCCCGAGGTGTGGAGCAAGACCGCGCTGCTGGTGATGTTCGACGAGAACGACGGCTTCTTCGACCACATGGCGCCCCCTGCCGCGCCGGGCCTGAACGCCGACGGCACGCTGCACGGCAAGACCACCGCCGACGCCACCCTCGAATGGCACACCCTGGGCGACACCCGCTATCGCAACCAGCCCTACGGCCTCGGCCCGCGCGTGCCCATGTACGTGATCTCGCCCTGGAGCAAGGGCGGCTGGGTCAACTCCCAGGTGTTCGACCACACCTCGGTGATCCGCTTCCTCGAACAGCGCTTCGGCGTGATGGAGCCCAACATCAGCCCCTGGCGCCGAGCGGTGTGTGGCGACCTGACCTCGGCCTTCGACTTCAGCCACCCCGACAACGGGGCACTCCCGGGGTTGCCGGACACCAGCCAGGCCGACGCCATCGTCGCCAGCCAGGTGAAGCTGCCCAAGCCGAAGCCGCCAGCGGTGGCCGCCATGCCCAAGCAGGAGATGGGCCTGCGCCGTGCGCGTCCCTTGCCTTACGACCTGGCGGTACACGCGCGCTACCGCGTCCGCGAGGAAGCCCTGAGCCTGACCTTCGCCAACACTGGCAAGGCCGGCGCGGTGTTCCAGGTCTATGACCTGCTGGACAGCGTCCGCGCGCCGAAACGCTACACGGTCGGTGCCCACCGGCGCCTGCATGACCGCTTCACGGGGGACGCCAGCGGCGACTACCACCTGGAAGTGCATGGCCCCAACGGCTTCCTGCGGGTGTTCCGTGGCAACCTGCGCGTGGCAGCTGCCGACCGCAGGGCGCCTCAGCCCGAAGTGCGCATCGACCACGACCCGCTGTTCGGCAGGCTGGTGGTGCAGCTGGTCAACCGAGGCCTCAAGCCCCTGCGCATGACCGTGAAGGACAACGTCTACTACCGCGGCGAAAGCCAGACCCTGACCGTCGCCCCGGGCCAGCGCCGCGAGGTGCGCTACTCGCTGCGCAGCAGCGGCAACTGGTACGACTTCAGTGTCAGCGCACAGGGCGTTGACGGCTTCCTGCGGCGCTTCAGTGGCCACCTGGAAGACGGCCGCCCGAGCTTCAGTGATCCGGGGATGGGGCTGGGTACCTTGACCTTCTGAGGCGTGACCCGGCCCGCGTGGGTGGGCCGGGTCGGGGAGGGTGACTTTTGCAACTTGCTTCGGCCTTACTCCGAGTTTGATCGGCCATCCTGCAGGAAAGCCCGAGTGACGATAGCGAGATATTGTTCGCAGCTCTGCTGCGTTTGGGACGATTCTGCCGTGCTATCTTTCTGCGGCTGTACTATCAGGTATCGCCATACGAACTCTCACAGCTAGAGCAATAGATGAAGTCGGCTACATCAGCACGTACAAGCTTTTGTTGCTCTGATATTGCTGGCGATATGACTAGTGGAACTACCGTCTTGTAGTGAAACGGCATCTGTTGGGCATTTTCCTGGAAATCTGCTGTTGAGTGATGCCTAGGTCGAGTCTTATGCTCGTTTGGCTATTTTGCTGGCTTACTTGCTAATCCTCTTGATTTGGTGAAGAAAAGATGCTGTTGAATTACAAGTGCACCTGCTGCTCATTCGAGCGCCAAATGAAATATCTGCCGAGAGAGTATTTATTATCGGAAACTCATAGGATTCCCATGGCTCAGAGACATTTCTGGTGCACCTCTTGTAACGATATTTCGGTTGCTGAGGTGCTGGAAAGGGATGATGAAAAAATGGAGTATCTTGAAGGGGTTTTGGCAGAGAAGCGCGCGCTGATCGAATTGGTGCAGGACCCATCCAGTTTAAGTTTTATAGAAAACCTTACGTTCGAAAGTTTGAAAGAGACGTTCCGGGCTGTGGAGAGCGAGCTGGTGGGCTGGGCAGAGTGGAGAGCCCGTAGAAAGGCCCCTGGAAAGTGTTTGAGGTGTGGGTGTACACCGACTTCGGTTCCTGATAGCGATATGAGTTCATTTGACCATGGCGGATGCTCGGGAGTTCTGGAGTGCCTGATCTCAATCTCGTCCTATAATGGGCCGGCTACATATCCTCATTTATATAGTGTTGATGGTGACTTTCTAGAGCAGGGCAGTAAACCGGTCTCTAGAAATGGAATTGAGTGTGTGTATGGGCCAATGGAGTTGTTTGCTTGAATCTTGTGATCGGTGATGAGGTGGCACTTCACTTTGCTGAAAAAAGGTTTGCCACTACTTTAGGAGTGGTCTGAAGTAGTCCTATATTTCCGTGTTGAATTCGGCCTCTGCCGATTTTGAATGCACCAACCAATCAAAACCGATCAGTTTGCCGGCTCAGCTCTCCGTTTTTGGCCGTCACGAGCACCTCGTAGCGGCCATTTCCCTCATTCGTAAAAGCTCATCTGCTTCATCGTGAAACTTACGGGGTCACTTCCTCGTAATCACGCCGCTCATGTACTGGTTCAGGTCGCGAAGGTCCTGCCATGCGGTCGGCTTCATCAGCACGTACAGCGTGGCGCGGAGCAAAGTCAGGTGCTTCGCTGAACCATGCCCAAGATGGTCTGTCGGAGCTCCTCCTTTGCCTCTGCGTCGGTGATATCACCCGCTAAAGCCGCTTCTGAGAGCGCATCAGCAGCCCCGAGCATTGCCCAGAGACTTGCCGTTGAAATGCCCTCGGCCCCAGCAAAAGGCATGAATATCCCTGCGCACTTCTTGATGAAGAGCTCCTGATACTGACGCTTCAACGCTGCCAGCTCCGGCGCTCCACTCAGTGCGGCCAATACGCCCTGAATTTCACGCCCTTGTGTCAGTACACAATCGACATACGCGCCAGCGACCACGCCAGCTTTATCCATCAAGGTGGATTTGGCTTCCAGGACCGCAGCATCAAAAAGAGTTGTCTGGCGGACGTCATAGTCCTCGTAGAGTGCAACCAACAGGCCATTGCGGGAACCGAAGTGATCGTAGACCACCGGTTTCGTGACCCCGGCTGCCTCAGCCAAGCGACCAAGACTGAGGGCGTCCGTACCCTCACTGCCAATGAGTGACCATGCAACCTCTAGCAACTGGCGGGTACGCGCTTCTTTAGTCAAGCGACGGCGTGAAGACGGAAAAGTAGACGAGGTCATCGGGCCAGCTTTCTCTCTTGCACTTCCATAAACACGCTGGCACCGATCTGATCTGCTTTCTCTAGAGCGGATTCCGGATAGCCAACATCAGATGCCAGTAGAAATGACGAGCTGCGTACTTGGGCGCCGCAGTAGTCAAAGATGCCGTGGTCAATCTGGGTCTTCATGGCTGATGCGTAACCATGTCGGTTAAATGTTCCCTCCCCAGCGCCACCGACTGCAACCAGGTGGACCTGCAGTCGGCGCAATTTCTTGATCACCTTTCCGTTGCCGTTTTCTTCATAGGCCCAGCCGTTGGTGAACACTCGGTCAACCCAGCCTTTGAGCAGGGCGGGGAACGACCACCAGTAGATGGGATAGACCAGCACCAGTGCATCTGCCCGATCCAGCCGTGCTTGCTCCATGGCAATCTCAGTACTCGGCGATGCCTGTCCTTGAAACAGTGCCTGATCTGCCAGGTTGAAACGGGGGTCGAAGCCCTCGCTCGCCAGGTCTGCAAGTTCGAAGGTGTGTCGGTGGGTTCCAGCCTCGATGCCAAGCGCGATACGCCGGGCGACAGCGTGCGTCAGCGAGTCAGGATTGGGGTGAGCTACAACGATAAGGGCGTGCATGTTGTTACTCCAGTGAAGGCTGGTTCGAGATTGAAAGGAGGAGGGAGACTCTACCTACCTTTGGTAACCTACCATTGGTAGCTATTCAGTGGAAGGCTTTGCGAAATAAGGGGCGCTCCTTCAGAAGACTGCTGAATCCCTGAAGTGCTGCTTTGTACGTTGCTCAATGCCGCTGGCAGTGCCGAGGATTGATGAACAGGGAAGTACCGAGGTGATCCCTTCATATCCGGTTTGGGCTCAACCAGTCGGCGCATGTAGGCGACCGCCCGGCACGTAGAGTCCTAGGCTCTGCTGTGCTTGCAGCAGGCATCGAGGATGCCTGGGTGAGAGGGCCGGTTCGCGTGGTGGAAGGATTCAGTCGTTCAGCGGCGCGCCGGTGCGCAGGCCTGAGACGACCCGGGATGCCTGGATGTCCGCCAGGAAACGCTCGGTATCCCGGTTGGAGCGCAGGCGCACGACGCGGCAGGTGGAGGGCGCGGTGGCGGCGAGCTGTTCCATCTTGGCCCGGGCCGATTGCCGGGTGCGCCACATGAAGCCGAGGAACTCGGGGAGGTTGCCCAGTTGCTCCGGGCAGTTCTCCGGCAGGTCGGGGCGGGTGCGGCCTCGCTGGGACAGGGTACGCAGCAGTACGCGCCAGAAACGGAGCGGCGCCGAGCGGTCGATCCAGACCATTAGGTCGGCCCGGGCGAGCCGGTTGCCCCAGGTTTCGGAATGGCCGCCTTCGAAGATCCAGCGCTCACGGGCCTCGACTTCGTGGCATAGGCGGGTCTTCTCGTCCCGGGTGCGTTCCACCCAGCCCGGCTGCCAATGGATGGTGTCGATGTGGACGACCGGCAAGCCGGTCAGTTCACCCAGCCTGCGGGCCAGGGTGCTTTTGCCGGACCCGGGTTGGCCGATGATCATCACGCGCTGCATCAAGACTCCTTCTCGCTGTACGTCCTCGACAGGGCGGCAAGGGTAGGGCAATCAGGGCCTGCCTTTCAAAGCCTAGGTAGGATGCGCGTGCTAGCCGGCTGGTGCGTTTGACAAAGCGGGCACCGACTTCCACATGCAATTGCCTCGAGCAGCCCATCGGCAAGATGCTCCGGGCCCAGCTGCGCACCTGAGCGGGCATGGGCCCCTGCCGGGGCAGGTTTCTGTCTGATTGAGGAGTTCCGATGTCGATCTGGATCACCGCCTTGCCCGTGCTGGCGGTCGGGCTCGGCGCCCACTACCTGCGCACGGCGGCGCGCAAGCCGGAGCTGGTCTACCAGGCCAACCCGGAGAACCAGGCACTGATCGCCCAGGTGCCGCGCCTCACCCGCCGCTTCTGGGCGACGCCCTGGCTGTTCAACGGCCACCTGCAACTGCTCGGCCTGGGCCTGAAGAAGGCCTTCGCCCCGCGCCTGGCCTACGACCGGGTCGACACCCTGCGCATGGCCGATGGCGGCACCACGGCGCTGCACTGGCTCGGCGCCGAGCTGCCGGCGGACGTGCCGACCCTGGTGGTGCTGCACACCATCACCGGCTCGCCCCACAGCATGCGCGGCTTCGTGCGGGACCTGCAGCGGCTCACCGGCTGGCGCGTGGTGTTCTGCGAGCGCCGTGGCCACGGCCGGCTGCCGCTGACCAGCCCGCGCTTCAACACCATGGGTGACACGGCGGACCTGCGCGAGCAGCTGCGCGTGATCGGCGAGCGCTACCCCCACTCGCCGCTCTACGCCGCCGGCATTTCCGCCGGCACGGGGCTGCTGATCCGCTACCTGGGCGAGGAGGGCGAGGCGACGCCGTTGCGCGGCGCCTTCGCCTACTGCCCGGGCTACGACATCCGCGTGGCCTTCGCCCGCTCGCGCGCGCCCTACACCCGACTGATGGCACGCAAGCTGGTTCGCCAGTTCGTCACCCCCAACCGCGACGCGCTGGCGCACCTGCCCAGCCTGGCCGCCCTGGAGGGCGCGCAGAGCCTGGATGAATTCCACCGTCACCTGTACGAGTGCGCGGGCTACCCCAGCCAGCAGGCCTACCTGGAGAGCTGCAACCCGATCACGGTGATGGAGACGGTGAGCATCCCGCTGCTGGTGCTCAACGCCGAGGATGATCCGGTGTGCGTGGTGGGCAACGTGCGCGACCACCAGCACGCCATGGCACGCATGCCCAGGACCGTGCTGGCGATCACCCGGCGGGGCAGCCACTGCGCCTACCTCGCCGGGTTCACCGCGCGCTCATGGGCGCATCACCTGGCGGCCGAGTTTCTCCGGGCGGTTCACGAGCGCCCGCCTGCAGAGCGCTAGAGCAGGGCAGCCGCCCGGTCGGTCTCAACCGGCGCGGTGCGGCTCGCCAATGGCCGCGAGGCCGCCCAGGGCGAAGGCGAGCATGTGCTCCAGCAGGGGTTGCGGCTGGGTATCGAGGCCGGGCAGGACGGTGGTGCTGAGGGTGTCGTGGGCGATCAGCAGGAACAGGCAGGGCGAGAAGATATTCAGGGCGCTACGCAGCACCGCCGGGTCATCCTCCGGCAGGCCCAGCAGTTCGCCGATGATGCGGCGGGCAGCGCGCGCCTTGGGGAAGGATTCCATCTTCAGCACGGCCGGCAGCAGCGGGGAAGGGGAGAGCAGCTCCCGCGCCAGCACCTTGGCGGGCCAGGCCAGGCGGGGGCTGCCGAGGCTGCCCAGCAATTCGGCGATGAGCCGGCGCAGCTTGTCTTGGCCTGACAGTTCGCTTGTAGACAGCGCCTCCAGCGTCTCCAGGCTCATGATCCGCTGGTGGGCTTCCAGCAGCACGGCGGTGTAGAGGCCGTCCTTGCCCTCGAAGTGGTAGTTCACCGCAGCCGCGTTGGCCTGGGAGCGGGCGCAGATCTCCTTGCTGGTGGTATTGGCGAAGCCGCGTTCAGCGAAAACCTGCCCGGCGATCTCGAGTATCTGCTGGCGTGTGGCCTGGCCGTCCTGGCGAGATGCGCGACCGGCGGGCTGCTGCTCTGTAGCTGTCATGGAACCGACTCTGTGTGGCTTAGTTTAAATTCAAATTTGACTTTGTTTTTGACCTGTCCTAGCGTCTCAGGGGCCGACACCTTCCCGCAGGGAGGTGAGATATGTGATCCGTCCGCGCCTGATCCCCATCGCAACCAACGATGCAGGTTACTTCAATGCAAACACGCGTGATGGTGCCATTCAGTTATTTTTCCCTGCCGATGCAGAAGCAGTTCCTGCGCAACCGCGAAGCGATTCGCGGCAAGCCTTACGCGCGCTTCTTCAGCGGAGACATGCAGGTCCCGTTGTCTGCCGTGCAACTGTTGCAGCGCGGACCGTTGCCCCTTGAGCAGACCCTGACGCCGTCGGTGGACGACATCAATCGCCTGCTCGATCCCGACTACCGCAGTGCGGAAGCCGGGTACGCACTGTTGAGCGGGCCGATGGCCTATGTCCAGAGCCGGAAGTTCTTTCCGGGCTGTAGCGCACGCATGTTCGAGTGGTGGTTCCTCTGGCACCCGCTGGAGGCCGAGCGCTACATGCTCTGGTTTCCCTATGCGCACGTGAAGAATCCCTGCCTGAATGCCCACAAGCTCTGCGACGACGGCTGCTGCTTCACCGAGCGGCTCTACGGCAACAGCTTCTGCGCCACGGAGTACGTCGGCTCGCGCCTGATGGACCTGAAGATCGACTTCCGCGAGCCATCGGAACTGGGGCTGGACCCGGCGCTGTACCGCGAAGCGAAGATCGATGGCAGCGTGAGTGCGCTGATGAGCCTGGCCCAGGAGCCGGACGTGCCGGTGTCGCTGATGGTCCACTTGTTCAAGGAAACGGAGGAGGGGATGTGGCTGACCAGCCGTTACTGGGTCGGTGCGCACCCGTCGATGGCGCGGTTCCCCGGTGCTGAACGGGCAGAGAGCTTGTTGGCCGGGTTGGGGCTGGATGCTGCCGGGCTGGAGGAGCTGGCATTCGAGTTCGCGGTGCACGATCTGTGCGAGTTCAATCACCTGGCGAGTTTCCTGCCGGAACTCTACCGCGAGTTTTCAGGCCAACCGGCCTGATCCTGGACGACCCGCGCTCCCTGCGGGTCTTTGTCTTGCTGGTCAGGCGGTGGGGGAGGCGCAGACACCGCTGGTCAGCATGTTGATGAAGTCATCGATGTCCTCTTCGGCCCGCAACTGGTCGGTGAGCAGGCGGTACCAGCAGAACCCGAAGATCATGTCGAGCAGCAGGTCCTGGTTGATGTCCTTCGGCAATTCACCGCGATTCACGGCATTTTCCACCAGGCGCTTGGGCACTTCCCGGCGCCGTTCCATGAACTGATCCTTGAGTTCCTCCAGCGTTTCCGGGTCCAGCTGGGCCTCGGCGATGACGCTCCGAAAGGCCAGGCCGCAAATGGTCTCCCGCCAGATCTTCCAGAGATTGTGCAGAAGAAACGAGAGATCTTCGCGGAACGAGCCAAGTTCCGGGAAGATGCGGATCTGCTCGCTTTCCTTCTCGTACACCTCAGCAATCAGCGCTGCCTTGTTCCGCCACCAGCGGTAGATCGTCGGTTTGCTGGCGCTTGCCCGTCTTGCGACGGACTCGATGCTCAACCCGGCATAACCGCTTTCCATCAGGATCTCGGTCGTCGACTTGAGGATGGCTTTGTGCGCATGCGGGCTACGCAGCGAGCCGATGGAGCTTCGTGAGCGTGTTCGAGTCAAGGCAAAAGTCCCCATAGAAAATGTGTTGACAAACGAATTCTAAGGTATAGGCTGATTTTACGAAACGATACGGACCGTTTCGTGCAGTGAATTTGTAACAAAACTTCCTCTTGAGATGGGGGGATCGGGTCGGCGGTCACATATCACGGCAGAAGTAACCACGGCTACCGATACCTCTCTCTCTTGGGCAAACGAAGTTGAAGTGTTTCATAAAATAGATACGGTACGTTTCGTATTCTAAAGGAGGTCGATGACGGGAAGGTGATGTTTGCGCAATGCCCTGCACAGCGCCGTTGGCGCTGGCAACGCAAGCACGCCCCAAGCGTGAGAGAGCTATCGGTGCCCGTGAAACAACCTGCGGACGTCGCGGACACCCTGTGGCGAGCGGACGACTCGTGCGTTCCCGCCCGGAACTAGAAAGCAGGAGTGCCTTTTTTCGATGTGATTTGCGTGCTGCCCATTCCGGACGGCAAGGGATGGCTTGTCTCAATGAAAATGTGCTCAAGAGGAATACGACCGTGCATAAGACAGGAATTGTCAGTTACGGCTACGGGCTGCCCGTGTGCCGCCTGAAAGTCGAAGAGGTGCTCAGCGTCTGGCGTAACGCCGACCTGAGACTGGTCAGGGATCAGTTAGGGATAACCGAACGTGCCGTGCTCCAGCCGGACGAAGATGTCATCACCCTGGGTGCCCTCGCGGCCCAGCAGGCGGTGGAGCAGGGCGGTATCGCCGAGCTCGACGCCCTGTACCTGGGAACCTGCACCAACCCCTATGAATCCCGCGCCTCGGCAGCGGTGATCCTGGAGATGCTCGGCAGCGGCTACGACGCGTTCTGCGCCGACGTCCAGTTCGCCGGCAAGTCCGGCACCTCGGCCCTGCAGATCGGCCACGCCCTGGTCGCCTCCGGCATGGCCCGCAACGCGCTGGCCATCGGTGCCGACACCATCAACCGCAACACCGCCCCGGGCGACCTCACCGAAGCCTACGCCGGCGCCGGTGCCGCCGCGCTGCTGCTGGGCCGCGACAACCTGATCGCCGAGTTCGACGGCAGCTTCTCCTGCGCCGCCGACGTCGCCGACAACATCCGCCCGCAAGGCGAGCGCTACATCCGCTCCGGCATGGGCCTGGGCTCCGACAAGAACAGCATCGGCCTGGAAGAGCAGACCGCCCGCGCCGTGCACGGCCTGTTCAAGAAGCTCGGCACCTCCAGCCATGACTACGACTACGCGGTGTTCCAGCAGAACCTCGTCTCCACCCCCCGCTCGCTGGGCCGCCACCTGGGCTTCGAGCCGCGCCAGATCGAGCCCGGCATCTACGCCGGCAGCGTCGGCGACACCGGCTCGGCCAGCCCGCTGCTGGGGCTGATCAACGTGCTCGACCAGGCACGGCCGGGGCAGAAGATCCTCCTCTCGTCGTACGGGTTCGGCGCCGGCAGCGATGCCATCGCGCTGACGGTCACCGACGCCATCCTCGCCTACCAGCAGCGTGCCAAGCCGCTGCGCAAGGTGCTGGAGAACAAGGTGTACGTGGATTACGGCACGTCGATCAAATACGAATTCAAGTATTTGCGTGCCGACTACGCCCTGACCGCCTACCTCTGACCGCCCGTACTGCAAGGAGCACAACCATGACTGCACGTCGCGTTGCAATCGTGTCGGCCGCCCATACGCCGAAACCCGGCAACTCCCGCGTCCGGCAGACCTTCAAGGAAATGATCGTCGAGTCCGCCTACGAGGCCATCCACGCCGCCAAGATGCACCCGCGTGAAATCCAGGGTGTCGCCTACGGCTACCACGGCGAGGGCATTTCCGAATACGGCGGCCTCGGCCCGACCCTGTCCGACGCCCTCGGCATCAGCCCCGCGCCCACCTTCATGAGCACCGCCAACTGCACCAGCAGCTCGGTGTCGTTCCAGATGGCCCACCAGATGGTGGCCTCCGGTGAATACGACATCGTCCTGTGTGGCGGCTTCGAGAAGATGACCGACCACTTCAACTACGCCGAGTACATCGGCTCCAGCACCGAGTGCGAGTACGACTACTTCCTCGGCATCTCCCACACCGACGCCTTCGCCCTGGCCACCGCCGAGTACTTCCACAAGTACGGCTATGCCGGTCGCGAGGCCGACGTGCTCGCCAGCTTCGGCCGGCAGATGCGCATCTACGCCCACAACACCCCCGGCTCCACCCGCTACGGCCACCCCATCCCCAGCCTCGAAGAGCTCAAGCGCACCGAGGCCTGCGGCTCCATGCTCGCCTGGGGCGAGGCCAGCGGCTGCGCCATCCTCGTGGCCGAGCACCTGGCCCACAAGTACACCGACAAACCGGTGTTCGTGCGGGGCTGCGCCTACACCGGCGTGTCGCACTACTACGGCACCCGCTACCACAACCCGACACTGAAGTACCCGGGCCTGCCCCAGGACGTCGGCATGGCCGTCTCGGCCAACTCCATTGCCTGCGCCGAGATCGCCTACAAGAAGGCCGGCATCACCGCCAAGGACATCGACGTCGCCCAGGTCTACGACCTGCTCGGCGCCGGGCTCATCCAGATGGAATCCATGGGCGTGTGCAAGCCCGGCCAGGCCGGCGACTTCGTCCGCGAGGGCGGCATCGCCCTGGACGGCCAACTGCCGTTGAACACCGACGGCGGCAACATCGGACGCGGCCACGCCTCCGGCGCCGACGGCATCCTGCACATCACCGAACTGTTCCGCCAGTTGCGCGGCGAGTCCACCAACCAGGTTCCCGGCGCCCGTATCGCCGTCTCGCAGAACCTGGGGGGTTACGCCGCCCACAACTCGGTGATCGTCCTGGCCAACGACTGAGGAGTGTCGACCATGTCTCTCTACCCCGAACAGATCCACCGGATGACCACCGCCAGCATGCTTCGCGAATGGCGCGAGCACGGCGGCAAGTACCGGCTCGAAGGCAGCCGTTGCGACGAATGCCACGAGATCTTCTTCCCCCGGCGCACCGTCTGCGGCGCCTGCAACTCGCTGAAGGTCAGCGCCTACCGCTGCGAGCGCACCGGCCATATCGAAGTCATGGCCAACGCCGAGAACCCGATCCTCGCGGCCATGGGCTACGGCGAAGTGGTGCCCCGGCACATCGCCATGGTGCGGCTGGACGACGGCCTGGTGATCGCCTCCGAGATCGTCGACGTCGTCGACCCGGCCCAGCTCAAGGTCGGCGCCCGCGTGAGGATGGTGGTGCGCAAGCAGGTGCGTGAAAGCAACCTGGCCTGGCAGTACGCCTACAAGTTCGTACTCGACCACTGAGGCTCTTGCCGCGGGGCCCGGAAGGGCTCCGTGGCAGCTAAAACAAGAACGTCATTTTCCGGCGTGCGGTTTACGCCCTTTTCTCCTGCCGCTGCCCCCCGTAAGTGCTGGCCCACGCCAGCGCTGACGGGCTTGGCTGTGCCTGAAGAACGGGTTCTTACCCACTGAATGAACGAATTTTGAACGATCAACGAGGATTCAACATGTCGACTCTTTGCCAACCCCACGTACTGTTCCCGCAACACAAGATCACCCAGCAGCAGATGATCGAGCACCTGGAGAACCTCCACGGTGACCACCCGCGCATGGCCCTGGCCAAGCGCATGATCCTCAACACCGAGGTCAACGAGCGCCACCTCGTGCTGCCCATCGACGAGCTGGCCATCCACACCGGCTTCACCCACCGCAGCATCGTCTACGAGCGTGCCGCCCGCGAAATGTCCTCCGCCGCCGCCCGCCAGGCGCTGGACAACGCCGGCCTCAAGCCCGAGGACGTGCGCATGGTCATCGTCACCTCCTGCACCGGCTTCATGATGCCGTCGCTCACCGCCCACCTGATCAACGACCTCGGCCTGCCGAACTCCACCATCCAGCTGCCCATCGCCCAGCTCGGCTGCGTGGCCGGCGCCGCCGCCATCAACCGCGCCCACGACTTCGCCACCCTGAAGGCCGACAACCACGTGCTGATCGTCTCCCTGGAGTTCTCCTCGCTGTGCTACCAGCCGGACGACACCAAGCTGCACTCCTTCATCTCGGCGGCGCTGTTCGGTGATGCCGTCTCCGCCTGCGTGCTGCGCGCCGACGACGAGGCCAAGGGCTTCCGCATCAAGGCCACCGACTCGTTCTTCCTGCCCAAGAGCGAGCACTTCATCAAGTACGACGTGAAGGACACCGGCTTCCACTTCACCCTCGACAAGGCCGTGATGAACTCCATCAAGGACGTCGCCCCGGTGATCGAGCGCCTCAACCAGGCCGGCTACCAGCAGAACTGCGCGCAGAACGACTTCTTCATCTTCCACACCGGCGGCCGCAAGATCCTCGACGAACTGGTCCGCCACCTGGACCTGCCGTCCGAGCGCGTCTCGCTCTCGCGCACCAGCCTGTCGGAGGCCGGCAACATCGCCAGCGTGGTGGTCTTCGACGTCCTACGCCGGCAGTTCGACAGCTCCCCCAAACCCGGCAGCAAAGGCCTGCTCGCCGCGTTCGGGCCGGGCTTCACCGCCGAAATGGCACTCGGTGAATGGGCAGCCTGAGCACGCTCGGGCACGGTGGCGCGGGGTAACCCGCGCCACCTTTTTCGGCTCCTTAGAAGAGGAGGGCTGGCCATGCGCGAGCAGGCAAGCGACACGGGCTGGGATGCCCGCTACGAAACACGCATGGTGATCCTGCTGTCGCTGAGCTTCGGCCTGGTGGGGCTGGATCGCTTCATCATCCTGCCGCTGTTCCCGCTGATCATGCGCGACCTGCAGCTGGACTATCAGGATCTCGGCAACATCTCCGCGGCCCTGGCGCTCACCTGGGGCGTCTCCGCCCTGGGCATGGGCTGCCTGGTGGAACGGCTCGGCGCCAAGCGCGTGCTGGTCGTCTCCGTGCTCGCCTTCTCGCTGCTCTCGGGGCTCTCCGCCCTGGCCGGCGGCGTGCTCGGGCTCATCCTCCTGCGCGGCCTCATGGGCTTCTCCGAAGGCGCCTTCACCCCCACCAGCATCAGCGTCACCACCCAGGTCTCGCACCCCCGGCGCACCGGCTTCAACATCGGCGTGCAACAGGCCGTGTTCCCCATCCTCGGGCTCGGCCTCGGGCCGCTGATCGCCGCTGGCCTGCTGGCCTGGCTCGGCTCCTGGCGCTGGGTGTTCATCAGCGTGTCCATCCCCGGGTTCATCCTCGCCTGGTGGCTGCAGCGCACCTACCGCCCCGTCCCCGCACCCCTCCAGGCCGGGCAGGAGCGGCCCTGGCGCCTGTGGCTCGCGGCCCTCGGCAGCGGCAACGTGCGGCGCAACATCGGCATCATGTTCTGCATCCTCACCTGCCAGTTCGTGCTCTGCGCGCTGCTGCCCAGCTACCTCACCGACCACCTCGGGCTGTCGCTGGAGGCGATGGCGCTGGTGATCTCGGCGATCGGCTTCGGCGGCTTCGTCGGCCAGCTGATCATCCCCGGCCTGTCCGACCGCTTCGGGCGCAAGTCGGTGGTGCTGCTCTCGTTCTGCGCCAGCGCCGCGCTGGTCGCCACGCTGATCGTTACCCCTGCCGAGCCCTGGCTGCTGTTCCTGGTGCTGTTCTTCATCACCTTCTTCAACTTCAGCCTCATCTGCCTCACCGTCGGCCCGCTCACGGGCGAATCGGTGGCGCCGCACCTGCTCACGGCCGCCACCGGCATCGTCATCGGCTTCGGCGAAATCCTCGGCGGTGGCCTGGCGCCGATCCTCGCCGGCTACCTCGCCACCCACCACGGGTTGCCATCGATCCTCTACCTGGCCCTGGCCGGCAGCCTCGCCGGCCTGTGCCTGGCGCTCGGGCTCAAGGAAGGCCGCGCACAGGCACCCCGCGAAGCCACACCGCCGGCCAACGCCGCACTGCTTATTAGGGAGTAATTGAAATGGGCGACTACCTGAAAGTCCTCGACATCGAACACAGCGGCGGGCCGCGCATCGGCCTGCTGGGCGACGACCCCGCGCACACGGTGCGGGTGCACGGCGAAAGCAGCGGCCTCTACCAGACCCTGCAGGACTGCGCACGCCGCCACCAGGACCACCTGGCGCACCTGCGTCACCTGCCGGGCCCGACGCACACGCTGCCCACCCTGCGCCAGGAAACCCGCCTGCGCCCGCCCGCCATGCCCGACAACCCGCTGCTCACCCACGTCAGCGGCCTGCCGCTGGGCGCGCGGGACGACGCCGGCTGGTTCTACAAGGGCAACGGCCGCGTCCTGCGCATCGACCGCGACGACCTGGAAGTGCCGTACCACGTCCAGGCCATCGCGGCGGACGCCTGCCTGGTCTCCATCTACCTGGTGGGCTCGCGGGGCCAGTTGCTCCACGTCGGCGTCACCCTCGGCCACGACCTGCACGACCCGCTGCAGGGTCAATCCGCCCGCGCCCACCTGCTCGAATGCGCCGTGGCCTCGGAACTGCTGCTGGGCGAACTGGACGAACCGCTGCACCTGCGCCAACGCATCGAACGCAACGGCACCTGCTTCAGCGAAACCCACCTGCGCCTCGACCCACAGGCCTGGCGCGCCTCGCGGGAAGCCGGCGAAGCCCTGCTGGAGCAGCATCCGCAATTCCTCCAGCCGGGCATGGTCCACTACCTCTTCAGCCGCCTCGACAGCGAAATCGTCGCCACGCACCTGCAGCACGGCGACTGCCTGGAACTGAGCTGCCCCATGCTCGACATGCGCCTCGAAAACCGCATCGTCGAAGAAGAACTGCGCCACCTGCTGCCGCTCTCATCGCGCCGCCGCACGGGGCAGGGCAGGGCGGCCTGAGTCATCCGCCGGGCGGCGCTCCGCGTGAGGCTGTAAGGTGGGCCGGGCGGCTCCAGTACATAGGGTGGGCTTCAGCCCACCGTTCCTGCCTGGCACACGCAACAAAGAAAACGCCGCACCGTCATGCGGCGTTCCCGGCCGAGTCCTAGAAGAACCGCTTCCAACTCGGCCCATCACTCAATGCCGGGTCATCGTGCGCGGCCATGAAGCGCGGCAGGTCCCGCCGCGCAATCCACAGCTCCCCCTGCCAACGCAGAGCGCCGACACGCTGGTTCGCCCAGGTCATCAGAATGCGTCGCGGGCTGGCATCGACCTCGCGGTGGTAGTCGTACAGCGCGGGGATCACCTCATCGCTGAGCCACTGGCTCAACGCGCAATGCTCCGGATGCCCGAAGCGATACAGCGCCCGGTAAAGCCCGGCCTCGCTGATCAACTCCAGCTCCTCGCAACGACCGCTGGCAAAACGCAGCATCGCGAAACGGTGCTGGTGGGGATACAGGCGCTTGGTCAGCCGATAGGGGCGGGCGGCGGCGATCATCAGCGCGAAATCGATGGCGACGAACCAGGGGCGGTTGTCGATCATCACGGCGCGCAGTTGATGGCAATGGCGTTGAAAGGTGATGGGGGTGGATGCGTCATGCATGGGTGTAGCTCCAATGTCGTTTAAGGAGCTGCCACCTACGTCGCTAAACGAAAGGGTGGCAGACCGCGCGGGGTTAGCGAACCGGAGACATTGGAATCCGGCAGACCCGAGGGTCTCCCCACGCGGTCCGCCATAGAGCGGTGCAGAAGAACTGCATGCGTGCCAATGCCTGCAAGAAACATCCGCCGTTTCTCGCATGCACCAGCTGGCGCAATCGCGCCAATGTCTTTCGGGTCGCTAAACCCGGCCACGGGATTGACCGTGGCGGGGGGGAGGATAGGGATGGGCAAGCGGGAGGGCAAGAGGAGGAGGGGCTTACGTTCTCTAGTCTGCGGGCCTTGCCTGGCAGATAGACCCTATAACCGCCGCTCGTGAATGGCTGTCTACTCGAGATTAGCCTAGAGCCTAGCGGTAGTTCAGTTGGTCTATTGGACACCAATTCAACTTAATGAAGTTGTGTCGCAAACACTGACTGTAAGAATGGGGGGATTTATTTGAACTTGGGAAACCACGTCCTTAGGGCGTGGTCATGAGTCATCGGCTCTGCCTGTGACGATTTGAATTGAGACCCCAGCAGGAGAACACGTGCCGTAGGGTGTGCCGTGCGCACCGCCGCACGGTGCTTCCGGCGAACTCCAGGTGCGCGTGGCACACCCTACGTCCAAACTCTGAAGTCTGGCTGCGCCCCCTTATAGGGGGCCAAAGCAAGTCCACGTTCTACGAACGTGGATTTTTACTCTAAGGAGTCGACATAGGCCAAAGAAACTAAATAGCCCTCATTGATTGGTGTGTAGAACAGTGCGTGATTGTCTTTTGTTGTAGCCACTAAAGTGTCGTCAGCCGTGAAGGCGAGCCCAGTTAGTTCGGTCTCCCTGCCGCCACTTGCATCCAGCTGCTGATACGCGTCCCAGTTTCGTGTGTCGATAATTGTGATGATGCCTTCAGAGCTGCCAATGGCAATAATAGGGATTGAACTGGCGCGCGTTAGATATAGTAGGTTGTTGGTTTCAATTGCGCCCTTTAAAAATCTCAGATCGGACTTTTTTAAATTTTTCGGTGAAAATAGAAAATTGCTTATGATCTCGTCATCACTGCAATTGAGAAGGTTGCTGCGTCGCGATGACGGTAAACGTACACTTTCACCAAGCCCCATGATTAAGCCTGCGACCTCCGAAACTTTGTTAATCATGTATATCTTTCCATGCGATGTGGAAAGGAGTACGAGATCTCCCTTGTAATGACTTATGGCGTATATGTAGTCATGGAAGGGCAGCTGAATTTTTCGGGCCTCCACTTTCGAAGAGCCCAATCGTACTACGTGAATTTCCTGGCAATCTCCCGAAATCCATACCTCGGTGTCATTGATAAACTCTGCACAATAGAACCATTTTGGCCTGCAGTAGTCAGCATATATAGGTTCGCATGAGTCTGCTTTTTTGTGAAAAATAACATACTCCTGAAGGCCATATACCAAGATAAATTTTCCGTCATTGCTTGTGGTGATGCCGATTGGATCAACCCCGCCAAGATCTATTTCTTTATTTAAATTTGGGATAATTAAGCTCCCTTTCTGATCTAGGAAGCTAATTTCTCCAGAATTGCTAATGCAAGCTGCCCTGACGCCTCCCTTAAATTTTAATTTTCCGTTTGGTCCAGGGCTATTCAGGAACTGAATGTTCCCACTATTGCCGATTAATAATAAATTTTCTTTATTACGCGATCCGGCAAGTGCGTGCAGGTTGGAACTCACCGGCGTGTAGAAGCTGTGTCGCTGCTGATATATAGGAAGATCGGATATTTTGATGTCAGCCTCCAGGCTGGAGTAGAACCAGGGGCGCTGCCGATTTTCCGTATCTCTAATTACTGAGCAGCCAATCTCCTTAAACATCTCCTCAATGCTCAATTTATGATTTAACAAAAGCCTCGTGAGGTATTTTGTAAATCGGCTATTAGATTCTTGGCCATCTAATGCCACATCACCGTAACTGGTGGAATAGGAGAGCAAGAGATTGCCTTGTTTTCTTTCATTTCTTGCGCGGATTTCATGAATAGATTCATTGATGGTGCGTGCCGAGATATCCGACTCATTAAAGGCAACTCTGCAGGCATCAAGCACTATGACTCGCGTCAGTTCTAGGTCTTGTGTTTCTTGGAGTAATTCGTTAACAGTGTAAGCGCTGAAATTTATGGCTCCAGCTGTGAATTCGGTAATGTCGATCGGCAGAAGATATCCATGTCCTAGATGTTCATAGGCATGCCCTGCAAAGAAATAGAAAAACAAATCGCCAGGGTTCAATTTACGCTTGATGATGGTAATGGCTTCAGTCATCGCCTCACAGGTGGCATTGCAGATTAGCAATGAATCAAAACCACGCTCTTTCAGCGCTCGGTGCACGGCCTCTGCGTCGTTCGTCGCATTATCAAGTGGATGATTCAAGTAAGCTGAGTTTCCGATGACCAATCCATAGCGCTTCATAAAAATCCCCAAATTCGGTTTAGCTTAATGGCTGGTTGATGTTTAGCCTAAGAATAAAGCTCTTTGCTATCTCCAGCACGGTTTCCTCAAACTCCTCAGCTGCCCACGTATTCGAGTGCCTGCTCATCGCGCGATGTTGTCATTCGCGAGTGATCAGTCGTTGAGCAGAACGGGCCGGCTTATTGTTAGGGCCGCCATCTGGTCGACGAAGTGAAGTGCGCGAGCCGCTACCGCAGATAAAGCATATAGTCCCGGTGGCTGATCCTCCTGCTACCTAACACTCGATTCGATAACCACGCCCAGATGAGCCGCTCCCTTTTCGTTTAGTGTCGCGCTCTACCAGCAACCGACCGGTCAGTACTCACCGGTTGCACGTCCTTCTTAACCCTCATCAGGCCCCCATCGTGTTCAAGAAAATCAAAGGCATCCTCGGCATCCAGCCCAAACCAGCAGGTGAAAACAGCTACGGCAACCATCTCCGTGGCGGGGCGGACGAAACCTGGCCTGAGGCCCTGAACCGTTTCGAGTCGTTCTGCCTGAGCCTGCATGCGTTCTACGACGAGGAGGGGGAAACCTATGAGCTGTACTTCGACGAGTACTTCCAGGACGGCACGCTGTTCGAGTGGTCGGGCGCTGTTTCCGACGAGGACCTGCTGAGCGCCGAGACGCAGCATGCGTTCGCGATGCCGGAAGAGTTGAAGGCGCTGTTCAGGAAGCGCTTCGCCATCTACGACGTCATTGCGGATCGCGGCCGCTGGGGCGACCGTCGCATCCTCGAGATCTACGGGCGTTCGACCTCGACCTCCTACCCGTGCCTGCACGCGTTCTGCCCGGCGATCGCCTGGAACTTCGGCGAGTACTTCGCCAGGGAAGAGTTGGCGGAAGAACAGATCGCGCACCTGAGCGCCAACTACTTCTGCTTCGGTCGCTGGTCGGACGATGACCACTACTGCACCTACCTCCTGGTGGACCGCCACGGCAACTACGGGCGGTTCCACTTCCACACCGAAGACTATCCCGGCACCCTGCAGCGGCTCGAACCGCTGCTGAACGGCCAACCCCTCGATATGACGCTGGATGCGCTGATGGTCTGGGCGATCAACAGCTCAATGGAGTACCTGCTCGAACGCAACGATCTGCCCAGCCCGTATGGGAAAGAGGCTTGAGGCACCCAGCGCGAAAAGAACCGTATGCGGGGCTTACAAGGGACACCACGGGTCACCGCCGTTTGCGCTCTCATTCAGCTTCTTGAAGTGTCTCACCCAAGCAAAGTTGTAAGCAGTAACAGACATTTTCGTCTTGCAACTGGCGTCGCCTTTTGAAATCAGCACATTCAAGAAGTAGCCGGCGCCCGTGCCTGATGGCGAGTAAACAGAAAGCTCAGTGGCTCCATTGCTTACTTCCTTCTTCACCTGTTGGTTATTTACGAAGCCAGTGACTTCTCCAGTGCGAACATAGCTTGGCCTATAGCACTTCGACAGGTAGGTCTCGACGCGTCTGGCAACCAGTTCGCTCTCGTTGTTGAAGCAGTATTCCGGGCTTTTGGTGCCCGTTTGCAGCAGCTCCTCCTTGGTTTCAGGAAAGATTGAACAGCCGCTTAGAAGGATGAAGGAGATCGCTATGAGTTTCTTCATGGAACTGTGCAGTACCAAATTGTGGGTGAGTGACATAGCCAGCGTTGTGACGGAAAAGGCTCACAGCCGCTGCGTATACTGGGGGGCAGGAATTGCCAGGAGGGCGGAAGGGTATCTGATTTGAGATTACGAACCCGCAGGAAATCTGTCTGTAGCTGGTTATAGGTCGGGCATTACTGCTCCAGAAGTGCTTGCTTCTGGTCGAAGCTGGCGGGTTCTCTGGAGAAGATGGCCCCTCAGTCCAGTGTGAAGCTGAACCTGGCTCATCAGAGCGACGCTGAAATTTCTTCAGTCACCCAGTTGATCCATACGCCCGCCGCGTCAAGAATGACGCAGCCGGCGGCACAAGCTTCATATCCATGAAGTCCGCAACGACACGGCGAACCTGAAAGGAGTCAGGTGATATGGAAGTCGATCCGAATTCTTCGCTGAAAGAAGCCGCCGCCCAGTTTTATACCCGCCATGGCCTCCCTGTCGATGGTGGCGTCAGTGCCAAGCGCTGGTCACCCGTGGGCTGCCGCGACCTCAAGGTCTATCTGCCGAATTTCGAGTGGCGCCGGCGGGCGCTGCCCCTCCATGACATTCACCACGTCCTCACCGGCTACCCATTCCGGCCAACCGGCGAGTTCGAGATGGCCGCCTGGGAATTCGCCGCAGGCCGTTACCCCAACCCACTCAGCACACTGTTCTGCCTGCCATTGGTGAGCATGGGGGGCCTGTGTCGTACCCAGGCGCAGCTTCTCGGCCTTCGTGCGCGGCAAGCACAGCCGCACGCTGTACCGGGGTTACGCCGATCCGGAGTTGTTCGAGAGGAGGGTGGCGGACGTCCGCGCCGAGGTGCTGCCTTCCGCTCCCGTAGCCGCGACGCCCTGGCATTACCTCGAATACCTAGCCTTGGGCGCCTGCTCAACAAGCGTGATCGCGCTGCCGTTACTGGGTATCCCCCGGCCAGATCGACCTGGGCAGGCACTTCATCCAGTTGCTCCAGCGTCTTGGTCTGGCCTGGGGATGTGAATGTGCCCAGCAACTTGCCGCCTCGGGAGGGGATTAAGGCGTTGAAGGTGGAGCAGAGGAGGTTATGTGCCGCAATGATCAAGGTTGAGTTACATGAGTGCATTACTGCTTTTGCCTGAAAAAGGTGCTCTATTAAATTGTTTGACAAAAAAACTATGAACGGGATGCCTGCCTATAACTGAAATTGTTTGCTTCGCCCTCTTGGATTCAGCCAAGATTTTGTATTAATAAAATGCCAGAAAAGACACAGCAAAGGAGTGAAACATGGATAGTAATGAAGTCGTGCCGGAAGATAAGCCTAAACTCTTGAAGGCCGTGGAGTTGATTGTGGCTAAGCCCGAAGGCATTAAGCGTGAGTCGTTGCAGTTGATGGAGAAGCTTAAAGAAGCTCACCCCACCAAGCAGGAAAATGAAATTCGAAAGCTGGCCTCGGAAAAGATCATTTCGAATTACAGCTACTATGCCGCATTCGCAGGGGGTACCACCGCCTTAACAGGCGTGATACCTGGCATTGGGACCGCCGTCGCTATTGGCGGCGGCGCCAGTGCGGATGCTGTGGCGTGCATGAAATTTCAAATAGAAATGACCATGGCCTTAGCGACCGTTTATGGGCATGACGTTTTAATTGAAGAAGAAAAACGTCTCTGCTATATCATTGCCGGCCTTGGCGCCATTAGTGAGGCTGCAAAAGAAGGCGGTAAAGCTGTTGGGTCAAAAGCATTCATCAAGTTAGTGCAGGAAAATCTAAAGGGAGCCACTCTCCAGGCAGTTAAGGAAATCTTTAAGAAACTAGGGATAACCTTCACGCGCAAGGCTCTGGAAAAGGCAATACCTTTTGGAGTTGGTGTGGTCATCGGATTTTCTGCCAATAAAGGTATTACTTGGTACGTTGGATCAAAGGCACGCGACTTCTTCACATCAGATGCCTAACCAAGTCGATTGTTTTTCTTTTGGGGTCGACTATCGAGTCGGCCCTTTAGTTTGTCGTAGTGTCCGCTAACTAACTTATAGCGGACACTACGACCCTTGGGGCACTACAAGCGTAGAAGCCCATTCACACCACAAAGAACCCACTCGTCCCATCCCGCCCCAACTGCTCCACCAACCCAAACTCCCAATCCAGATACGCCTGCATGGCCTCGCGCGGGTTGTCGGTGCCTTCGTAGGGGCGGCGGTAGCGGTCGATGCGCGGTGACAGTAGGCCGCTTTCGCCGGCTTCAACCGGCAGGCCGGCGTCGGCCCAGGCGGTGTTGCCGCCGTCGAGCAGGAAGGCCGGCTTGCCGGTGATGGCGGCCACTTCGTCCACGGCGAAGCGGGCCAGCAGGCCGCTGCCGCAGGTGAGCACGTAGCGTTCGGCCTTCGGAGCCGTGGCGAGGGCTTCGCGAAGTTGGACGCGCAGCACCCAGCGGGCGCCGGGGATGTGGCGTTTGACGTGGTTGGCGCTGGCGGTGAAGTCCAGCACCACCGTGTCGCCATGCTCCAGCCAGGCGGCCAGGGTCTGTGGGGCGATGGCTTCGACCTGGGGCAGGGCGGGCAGGGCGGGGCGCCAGGCGCCGCTCTCGCTGAAGTCCGCTGCTGCGAGCCCGTCCAGCACATGCACCTCCCAGCCCAGTTGCGCCAGCCAGGAGCCGGTCATGTTGGCGCGGGTGCCGTCGTCGTCGGCGAGGACGATGCGGGCGCCGCGCACGCTGGCGTAGTGGTCGGTCTCCTGCACCAGTTGGCCGCCGGCGACCCAGCGGGCGCCGGGCAGGTGGCCGGCGCGGTATTCCTCTTCGGTGCGCACGTCGAACAGGTAGGTGGTGCGGCCGGCCTCGGCGCGCCATTCGCTTAGCTGCGTGAGGCTGGCGCGGCGCACGCCGGCCTTGTCGGCCACGGCGCGGGCTGCCTGCGCGGCCTGCTCGCGGGTTTCAACGCTGACGTCGGTGAAGCGCCGTTGCTGGCCGTGCTCCAGTGCCTGCCCGGCCAGGGTCCAGCCGATGGTGCCGTTGCGCAGGGCGGCCACCGGGTTGGGGATGTCGGCGTTCACCAGGGATTGGGTGCCGATGATGCTGCGGGTGCGCCCGGCGCAGTTGACGATCACCCGGGTGCTCGGGTTCGGCGCCAGTTCGCGTACGCGCAGCACCAGTTCTGCGCCGGGCACGCTGATGGAGCCGGGGATGTTCATGGTCTGGTACTCGTCGAAGCGGCGGGCGTCGAGCACCACCACGTCGGCCTTGGCGTCCAGCAGCGCCTTCACCTCTTCGGCGGCGAGGGAGGGCGTGTGGCGCTGGCTTTCCACCAGTTCGCCGAAGGCCTTGCTGGGCACGTTGACGTCGCGGAACAGCTCGCCGCCGGCCTCGCGCCAGCCGGCGAGGCCGCCTTCCAGCAACGCTACGTCGCTGTAACCGAGTTGAAGCAGACGCTCGGCGGCGCGCTCGGCCAGGCCTTCGCCGTCGTCGTAGAGGGTCACGGCGGTGTCGCGGCGGGGCACGCGGTCGAGCACTTCCAGTTCGAGCTTGGAGAGCGGGATATTAGCGGCGAACAGCGGGTGCGCCTCGGCGAAGGGCGCCTCCTCGCGCAGGTCGATGAGGGCGACTTCCTCGTGGGCGAGGAGGGCGGAGCGGATGTCGGCAAAACGGCGAAGGGGGATACGGCTCATGGCGCCAGGCTCTCTTTCGACAGGTCCCAGATATTGGGCAGGTGGAGGTTGGAATAACCGGAGATGAAGGGCTTCTCGACGCCGCCCTCGGCATAGACGGCGCGACGCACCGCACCGATGTTGGCGCCGTACACGTGGATGCTGATGGAGGTGCGGTTCTCGAAGGCGTTGCGCACCTGATGGATGTCGCCCACCCGGGGCGACACGGCGACCACGTCGCCCGGCTGCAGAGATTCGGCCGCGCCGTCGGGTCGCAGGCTGCCGTCGGCGTTGCGGGCGAAGCCCTGGCTGAGTTCGGCGCCGCGCAGCATGCCGATCAGCCCCCAGGTGCGGTGGTCGTGCACCGGGGTCGATTGGCCGGGGCCCCAGACGAAGCTGACGATGGAGAAGGCCTGGCGCGAGTCGGCGTGCAGCAGGTACTGCTGGTAGCGCTCCGGGCTGGGCTGGGCGTAGGCGTCCGGCAGCCAGTCGTCGGTGCTCACCAGGTCGCGCAGCAGCGCGGCGCCCTGGTCGAGTATCCGTGGCTCGTCCGGTGCCTGGGCGAGGAGGTCGGCGAGGTCGACGATGAAGCCGCGTAGCCGTCCGAGGTTGGGCGTTTGAGACATGGTTCCCTCGATGTCCGTGAGTGCGCAGCGGTAACCGCTACCGTGCCGGGGCAAAAGATATTATTCTTCTTGCGTATTCTTCCAGCCATTTATTATGCGAATAAAGAATGAAGATAGATGATATCGATGCATTCGTGGCCGTCATCCGCAGCCAGTCGATCAGCCAGGCGGCGGAGTCCCTGCAGCTCACCCAGCCGGCCATCACCCGGCGCGTGCAGAACTTCGAGGAGGCCCTCGGGGTCAGCCTGCTGGACCGCAACACCAAGCCGCTGAAGCCCACGCCCATGGGCATGCGCGTGTACGAGCAGTGCCGCTCGGTGCTGCGCGAGATGGACGCCCTGCGCGAACTGGTGCTGAGCGATTCCTCCCCCAGCGGCGTGCTGCGCCTGGGCGTGCCGCAGACGGTGGGCGACGTGGTGCTGCTGGACGCCCTCAGCCAGCTCAAGACCCTCTACCCGGACCTGCAGACCCAGGTCTCCACCGGCTGGGGCAGCCACCTGCTGGGCAAGATGGAGAACGGCGAGCTGGACGCCGTGGCCGCGCTGTTCCCGGCGGGCAAGGTGTTCCCCGAAGGCATCGTCGGGCGCTCCCTGGCGCGCATGGACCTGGTGGTGGTCGCGGCCAGGGGCGAGGTGCGCAAGCGCTCCTGCAAGCTCGCCGACTGCTACCAGCGCGGCTGGGTGCTGAACCCCGATGGCTGCGGCTTCCGCGCCGGCCTGCAACGTGCCCTGAGCGACGAGGGGCTGTCGCTGCGCATCAACCTGGAGACCTTCGGCACCGAGCTGCAGCTGGGGCTGATCGCCAATGGCCTGGGCTTCGGCCTGGTACCGCGCCCGCTGCTGGAGAACAGCCGCCACCGCGAGCGCCTGGAAGTGGTGCCGGTGAGCGACTTCAAGCCGGTGATCGACCTGTGGCTGATCCACCCACGCTTCCTCGGCAACCTGCAGGCGCCGGTGGCGCTGTTCGGTGAAACCGTGGCCCAGCGCGTGGCGCACCAGGCGGAGGAAGGGGCTGCGGCAGGCTCATAACCAAAGCATCTTGCATGTAACAGCATCGGCTAGATGCACGATTTGTATATTAGATTAGAACCAGATCGAATTTCACTGCGGTTTTTTAGATGGATAGCATGTGGGTCAAGCCAGGCTGCAGCGGGCTCGATCCAACCTCCCGCCTGCGGCCCCCGACCATTGGAAAGGCCCCGAGCGAGGAGAAGGAATGTCCCGGCGAAGCAACGCCCTGGTGCCCCCGGGCACCGCACTGACGGCCCTGCTGGCGCCCCTGCGCTGGAAGGGCTGGA
The DNA here is from genome assembly GCF_000931385.1 of Pseudomonas sp. FeS53a. Lineage (NCBI taxonomy): Bacteria > Pseudomonadati > Pseudomonadota > Gammaproteobacteria > Pseudomonadales > Pseudomonadaceae > Pseudomonas > Pseudomonas sp. FeS53a. The sequence goes on along the minus strand of NZ_JYFT01000015.1, from coordinate 126,216 downwards.
GCAACCTCGGCCTGCGCCTGGTCAGCCCGCTGGTGCTGCTCCTGCTCTGGGAGCTGGCCTCCCGCGCGGACCTGCTGCCGGCGCGCATCATCGCCGCGCCCAGCGCCATCGGCGACACCCTCTGGCAGATGATCGCCAGCGGCGAGCTGGCCGGGCACCTCTGGGTGTCCCTCAAGCGCGCCCTCAGCGGGCTGGCCATAGGCGTCTCCCTCGGCACGGTGCTGGCCCTGCTGGCCGGCCTGTCGCGCCGGGGCGAGCTGATCATCGATTCCCCCGTGCAGATGCTGCGCACGCTGCCGTTCCTGGCCATCGTGCCGCTGTTCATCCTCTGGTTCGGCGTGGGTGAGACGCCGAAGATCGCCCTGATCGCCCTCGGCACCACCTTCCCGGTCTACCTCACGCTGTTCTCCGGCATCCGCGGTGTCGATCCCAAGCTGGTGGAGGCCGGGCGCCTGTTCGGGCTCAGCCGCCTGGAACGGGTGGTCCACGTCATCCTGCCCGGTGCCTTGCCGTCCTTCTTCGTCGGCCTGCGCTACGCCTTCGGCATCAGCTGGCTGGGCCTGGTGGTGGTGGAGCAGATCAACGCCAGCGCCGGCCTCGGCTACCTGGTCAACGACGCCCGCGATTTCATGCGCACCGACGTGATCGTCATCTGCCTCATCGTCTACAGCGTGCTGGGCCTGTCCATCGACGCCCTGGTGCGCCTGCTCGAACGCCTGGCCCTGGCCTGGCGCCCCACCTTCATAAGGAACTGACCATGGATGTTGCGCTGCAACGCCTGCGCCCACCGGTGCGCGTGCGCGGGCTGACCCGCCGCTTCGCCGGCCAGGCCGTGCTCGACGGCCTCGACCTGGAGCTGGGCGCCGGCGAATTCGTCGCCCTGCTGGGGCGCAGCGGCTCGGGCAAGACCACGCTGCTGCGCGCCCTGGCCGGGCTGGATGCGGTGGACGGCGGCACGCTGGAGGTGCCCGAAGCCCACGCGGCGGTGTTCCAGGAACCCCGGCTGATGCCCTGGAAGCGCGCCTGGCGCAACGTCGCCCTCGGCCTGCGCGGCGCCAACCCGCAGACCCGCGCCCTGGCCGCCTTGCAGGAAGTGGGGCTGGGCCATCGCCTCGACGCCTGGCCCGGCACCCTGTCCGGCGGCGAGGCGCAGCGCGTGGCCCTGGCCCGCGCCCTGGTGCGCGAGCCGGAGTTGCTGCTGCTGGACGAGCCCTTCGCCGCGCTGGATGCCCTGACCCGCATTCGCATGCACCAGCTGATCATCGAGCTGTGGCGCACCCACCAGCCCTCGGTGCTGCTGGTCACCCACGACGTCGACGAGGCCGTGCTGCTGGCCGATCGCGTCGTCGTGCTGGAGGCCGGGCGCATCGCCGAGCAGATCCCCGTGCGCCTGCCGCGTCCACGGGAGGTGGCCAGCCGCGGCTTCCAGGAGCTGCGCCAGCACCTGCTCACCCTGCTCGGCGTCGAAGCGCCGGCCAGCCCCTTCGTCCACACCCTCGCACGGACCGCCCAACGATGAGCCTCGACCTGAAAACCGCCAAGGAGACGGCCCGCGTGCCCGACCTCGATTCCCCGGCCTTCGCCGACCTGCTGGCCCAGCTCAGCGACGAGTTCGCCGCCAGCGCCGCCCATTACGACCGCCACGGCGAATTCCCCCACGCCAACCTGCGCCGCCTGCACGAGCACGGCCTCATCGCCCTCACCGTGCCGCGTCGCCTCGGCGGCAGCGAGGCCAGCCTGGCCCAGGCGCGCCGGGTGATCGCCGCCGTGGCGCGGGGCGAGCCGTCCACCGCCCTGGTACTGGTGATGCAGTACCTGCAGCACGCGCGCCTGCAGGCCAACCAGGCCTGGCCCGAGCACCTGCGCCTGCGCCTGGCACGCGAGGCGGTGGAAGAGGGCGCGCTGATCAACGCCCTGCGTGTGGAGCCGGACCTGGGCACCCCCGCCCGTGGCGGCCTGCCGGGCACCATCGCCCGGCGCGTGCCCGAGGGCTGGCGCATCAGCGGGCGGAAGATCTACTCCACCGGCATCCCCGGGCTCACCTGGCTGTCTGTGTGGGCGCGCAGCGACGAGGCCGAGCCCCGCGTCGGCACCTGGCTGGTGCACCGCGACACGCCGGGCATCCGCATCGAGGAAACCTGGGATCACCTGGGCATGCGCGCCACCTGCAGCCACGACGTGGTCTTCGACGACGTCCTGGTGCCCGACGAATACGCCGTGGACATCCTCCCCGCCAGCCAGCCGCGCCCCTCGGAGCTGGACTCCAGCGGCGTGCTCTGGCTCGCCGTGCTGCTCTCCAGCATCTACGACGGCGTGGCCCGCGCCGCCCGTGACTGGCTGGTGGGCTGGCTGGCCGAGCGTACACCGGCCAACCTCGGCGCGCCGCTCTCCAGCCTGCCGCGCTTCCAGGAGCTGGTGGGGCGCATCGATGCACTGCTGCTGTCCAACCGCGTGCTGCTCGACGCCGCCGCCGAAGGCCGCATCCCCGCCAGCGAGGCGACCCAGGTCAAGTACCTGGTCACCACCCAGGCCATCACCGCCGTGGAGCTGGGCGTGGAAGCCATCGGCAACCCGGCCCTGGCCCGGGGCAACCCGCTGGAACGGCACTACCGCGACGTGCTCTGCAGCCGCATCCACACCCCGCAGAACGACGCCGTGCTCGGCGCCGCCGGCCGCGCCGCGTTCGCGTTGCCCAGCCGGGGCGGGCAGGCATGAGCCGGGCGCGCATCGCCAGCCAGCTGGACGGCACCTTCAACGACCTGCTGCGCGCGCGCCTGCCGGGGGTGGAGGTGCTGGACCTGCCTCGTGGCCTGCCCAGCACGCTGCCGACGGACATACAGGTGCTGATCGCCGCGCCCCACGCCGATTGGCGCAACGCCGCCGAGCCGCCCCCCGGCTGGCCCTTCGGCCTGGGCTTCCTGCAACTGGTGAGCTCGGGGCTGGATTTCTTCCCGCCCTGGCTGTTCGACGGCCCGCCGGTGGCCAGCGCCCGGGGCGCCACCGCCAGCAGCATCGCCGAGTTCGCCCTGGCAGCCATCTTCGCCGCCGCCAAGCAGCTGCCCGAGCTGTGGATCGACAGCGCCGACGCCTGGCGACAACGCCCGCTGGCGTCCTTGGCCGGCAGCACCCTCGGCCTCTACGGCTTCGGCAGCATCGCCCGGGACCTGGCGCGCAAGGCCCTGGCGCTGGACATGCAGGTGCTCGCCCTGCGCCGTTCGCCCCAGCCCTTCGGCCTGGACGGCGTGCAGCGTGCCGGCGACATCCATGATCTCTTCGCCCGTGCCGATCACCTGGTGCTGGCCGCGCCGGCCACCGACGAGACGCACCAGGTGGTGAACCGCCAGACCCTGGCCTCGGCGCGCCCCGGCCTGCACCTGATCAACGTCGCGCGCGGCGCCCTGGTGGACCAGGCCGCGCTGCTGCAAGCCCTGGACGACGGGCGCCTGGCGCTCGCCAGCCTCGATGTCACCGACCCCGAGCCGCTGCCGGCCGGGCACCCGTTCTACAGCCATCCCCGTGTACGGCTGAGCCCCCACACCTCGGCCAACACGCCGCAGGTGTACCGCAACCTCGCCGCGCTGCTGGCGCGCAACCTCGAACGTTTCCACAGCGGGCAACCGCTGGAGAACCTGGTGCAGGCCGCGCGTGGCTACTGAGCCCGCCGGCCCTTCAAGGAGAAACCGCATGACCGCCAGGCTGACCGGCCTCACCGGCACCCCGCAACCCACGGCCTACTCGCTGCCCCGCGACGGCCACACCGTATACCGCTGGCAGGAGCCGCCGCAGCAACCCACGGTCGAGGCCGAGCGCCTGCTGCGCAAGCAGCGCCTGGCCGGCTCCTTCCGCCTGTTCGCCCGCCACGGCTTCGACATGGGCGGCGCCGGCCACATCACCGTGCGCGACCCGGAGTTCCCCGACCACTTCTGGGTCAACCCGGTGGGCGTGTACTTCGGCCATATCCGCGTCTCCGACCTGCTGCTGGTCAACCCCCACGGCGAGATCGTCGAAGGGCAGGGCGCGCTCAACCTCGCCGCCTTCGCCATCCATGCCGCGCTGCACGAGGCCCGGCCGGACGTGGTCGCCGCCGCCCATGCCCATTCGCTCTATGGCAAGGCCTGGTCCAGCCTCGGGCGTCTGCTCGACCCGCTGACCCAGGACGCCTGCGCCTTCCACGGCAAGCACGCGCTGTTCGACAACTTCACCGGCGTGGTGCTGGAAGCCAGCGAGGGCGCACGCATCGCCGCCACCCTGGGGCCGAGCAACGTCGCGCTGATCCTGCAGAACCACGGCCTGCTCACCGTCGGCCGCACCGTGGAGGCCGCCGTCTGGCGCTTCATCGCCCTGGACAACGCCGCCCACGCCCAGCTGCTGGCCGAGGCCGCCGGCACGCCCCGGCCCATTCCCCCGGCCGTGGCCGAACACACCGCGCGCCAGGTGGGCACCGAATTCGGCGGCTGGTTCAGCTTCCAGCCCTACTGGGACCGCCTGTTGCGCGACGAGCCCGACTTCCTCGACTGATTGCAAGGAGCCCCCATGAACCGCCGCCACTTCCTCCAGTACTCCGCCCTGGCCGGGCTCGCTTGCGCGCTGCCCACGGCCTTCGCCCGGGACTGGAACGGCATCGGCCTCAACGTCGCCACCTACAAGGGCGCGGCGCCCACCTTCTTCGACGAGGCGGGCATCGAGCGCCCGCCCTACGCGGTGAAATACGCCGAGTTCAACGGCGGCAACCTCGGCTTCGAAGCGCTGATCAGCGGCACCCTGGACCTCGCGCCCATGAGCGAGATCCCGCCCATCTTCGGCATCCGCAACCAGGCGCCGGTGAAGCTCATCGCCGTGCTCACCGGCGACGTCAACAACCAGGCCTTCGTGGTGCCCAAGGGCTCGGCCATGCAGTCCCTGGCGGAGCTGCCGGGCAAGCGCGTGGGCTACATCCGCTCCACCTCCTCGCACTACATGCTGCTGCGCGCATTGAAGGAGCAGGGCCTGACCCTGGCCGACATCCAGCCCTTCGCGCTGACGCCCCAGGATGGTTTCGCCGCCTTCCAGAACGGCAACCTGGATGTCTGGGTGACCTTCGGCTACTTCATCCAGTTGGCCGAGCTGCGCAGCGGCGCGCGAGTGCTGCGCACGGGGCAGGGCTATCTATCCGGCAACTACGTGATCGCTGCCAACCAGCGCGCCATCGACGACCCGGGCAAGCGCGCCGCCATCGAGGACTACGTCCAGCGCGAGTACCGCAGCTGGCAATGGGTGCAGCACAACCCGGAGGCCTGGGCGGCGAAGAGCGAGAAGATCCTCGGCATCCCCCGCGAGGTGTTCCTCGCCCAGTACAAGGCCCAGAGCGGGCCGCGCGTGCTGCAGGCGGTGGACGACGCAGCGGTGCGCTCCCAGCAGGCCGTGGCCGACACCTTCTTCGAGGCTGGTGTGCTGCCGCAGCGGCTGGACGTGGCGCCGTTGTGGGACAGGAGCTTCCGCTGGGGCTGAGCCCGTCACGTATCCCAGGCATCCAAGGATCGGTTCCATGTACCTCAAGCCAACCCTGATCGCCCTGGCACTGCTCACCGGCAGCGCCCAGGCTGCCGACGTCCCGCCCGCTATCCGCGCCCTCCACGAGCGGCTGCTGGTGCTCGACAGCCACCTCGACACCCCCATGCAACTGGCGCGGCCCGGCTGGGACATCAGCCAGCGCCACCGCTACGCCGACGACCTGTCCCAGGTCGACCTGCCGCGCATGCACGAGGGCGGGCTGGATGGCGGCTTCTTCGCCGTGTTCACGCCTCAGGGCCCGCGCACGGCAGAGGGGCGCACCCTGGCCAGCGAACACGGCCTGGCGGTGATCACGCGCATCCGCGACATGGTCGCCGCGCGGCCCGATGAATTCGCCCTGGCCACGCGGGCGCAGGAGGTGCCCGGCATCGTCGCCTCCGGTCGCCGCGTGGTGCTGATCAGCATGGAGAACGCCGAGCCCCTGGCCGCCGATCCCGGCCGTCTGGCCACCTACCAGCGCCTGGGGCTGCGCATGCTCGGCCTGGTGCACGCGCAGAACAATTCATTCGCCGACTCGGCCACCGCGCTGCCGGAATGGCACGGCCTCAGCCCGGCCGGGCGCGAACTGGTGGGGGAGGCCAACCGGCTGGGGATTCTCATTGATGTGTCCCATGCCTCCGACGCGGTGTTCGACCAGGTGCTGGCGCTGTCCCGCGCCCCGGTGATCGCCTCCCACTCCGGCGCCCGCGCCATCGGCCCGCACCCGCGCAACCTCGACGACGCGCGCCTGCGCAGGCTCGCGGAAAAGGGCGGGGTGATACAGGTCAACAGCTTCCCCAGCGACCTGGTCCCCCGGCCGCCAAACCCCGAGCGGGAAAAGGCCCTGGCGCCGCTGTACCGCGAGTTCCGCCTGGCCGCCAGTCTCTCCCCGGAACAGGTGGCCGACCTCGCCCGGCGCATCCGCGAGGCCGATGCCCGCTACCCGTTGCCGCCCACGCGTCTGGACGACTTCATGGCGCACCTGCTGCACATCCTCGACGTGGTCGGCCCGCAACACGTCGGCATCGGCGCCGACTGGGACGGCGGCGGCGGCGTGGAAGGCCTGCGCGACGTCAGCGACCTGCCACGCATCAGCGAACGCCTGCTCGCCGCCGGCTACAGCGAACAGAACCTCGCCGCGATCTGGGGCGGCAACCTGCTGCGGGTGCTGGCGGCAGCGGAAGCAAACGCCGCCTCGAAGTAGCCCGGGCTTCAGCCCGGGAGCGAAGCCTGTGGCATCCCCGGACTGAAGTCCGGGCTACCCAGATGCTCCCTGGCGCCGATCTCCACACGAAATCGCTCAGCGCCATCCCATGCGGTAAACGCAGGTCCAGGCAAACCGTAGCCCGGGCTTCAGCCCGGGAACGGGGTTTCCGCTACCCCCGGACTGAAGTCCGGGCTACGGACGGTGCCTGCGCCCTTCGCCTCCTACGGTTGCCATCCCGTCTCGTCAGCTCCGCGCTCCTGCCAACACCGCGCCGCCCGTGCCTTGGGCTACGTGGGCATGATGTTTCAAGATGATTATGCGTTTCGCGCAATATGCAGATTGATAAAAATGAAACATTTTAATATTTGCATATGCTCAAAATGTATTTCTCTTATCAAATTCCGCCCCATAGGATGGCTCCACATAGAGCGATTTCGAAGCTCTTGGATGTGAATCTATAACCGGATGCGATATCCGGATGCAGCCAGGGAAGGGCGCCATCGGGCGAGCCGTGCCTGGTGGAAGGGAATCAAGGAGAGTGCCTGCAATGCCTTTGACCAGACGACAGCTCATCGCCCGCATCGGTGCCGTTGGGGGCTACCGCGCCGCCATGGCGGCCATGGGTGTGCTCGGGGTGATGAGCCCGGCCACGGCTGCCAGCCAGGAGAACTACGCGGCGCTGCAACCGGCCAGCGGCCTGGGGCAGGGCGCCAGCGTCACCGTGGTCGGTGCCGGCATCGGTGGGCTGGTGGCGGCCTACGAGCTGCGCAAGGCCGGCTTCGCCGTGACCCTGCTGGAGGCCCGCGAGCGGGTCGGCGGGCGCAACTGGACGCTGCGCCGCGGCGATCGCGTCGAGTACACCGACGGCACCACCCAGGTCGCCGACTTCGACGAAGGCTTCTACTTCAACGCCGGCCCCGCGCGCCTGCCCAGCCACCACCAGCTGATGCTCGGCTACTGCCGCGAGCTGGGCGTGGAGCTGGAGGTGCTGGTCAACACCAGCCGCAACGCCCTGGTGCGCCCGGACCTGTCCGCACCGCCGATGCAGATCCGCCAGGCGGTGAACGACAGCCGTGGCCACATCGCCGAGCTGCTGGCCAAGGCGGTCAACCGCCAGGCCCTGGACCAGGAGCTGAACGCGGCCGACCGGCAGAACCTGCTGGGCTTCCTCAAGACCTGGGGCGACCTGTCGGAGAAGCTCGACTACCTCGGCTCGGCGCGCTCCGGCTACAAGGTCTGGCCCGGTGCCGGCGACCAGCTGGCGCAGAAGAACGAGCCGCTGCCGCTGCGCACGCTGCTCAACCCGGCCCTGGGCACCGCGCTGATGATCGACGAATACCCGGAATTCTCGCCGACCATGTTCCAGCCGGTGGGCGGCATGGACCGCATCCCGGTGGCCTTCCAACGCCACCTGCAGCCGTCCCTGCGCCTGGGTGCGGAGGTGCGCTCCATCCGCAACCACGAGGACCGCGTGGAGATCGGCTACCGCGACCGCCGCAGCGGCCGCGAGCAGCAGGTGACCAGCGACTACGCGGTGATCGCGCTGCCGCTGCCGCTGCTGGCGAAGGTCGACAGCAACTTCACCGCCCCGGTGCGCCAGGCGATCTCGGCGGTGCAGTTCGGCTACGCCAACAAGGTGGCCTGGCAGTCGCGGCGCTTCTGGGAGACCGACTACCAGATCTACGGCGGGCTTTCCTTCATCAACCAGGAGGCCTCCGGGCTCTGGTACCCCAGCGGCGGCTTCAACCAGGCCGAGGGCATCCTCATTGCCGCGTACAACAACGGCGAGGTGGCGCGCAAATTCGGCGACAAGACCATCGATGAGCAGATCGCCCTGTCGCGCCAGGCCGTGGAGCTGCTGCACCCCGGCCACGGGCAGGACCTGCGCAAGCCGCTGGCCATCGCCTGGAACCGCATTCCCCACAGCCTCGGCCCCTGGATCAGCCACGAGGTGGCGGAGCCGGACTACGGCCTGCTCAACCAGGCCCAGGGCCGCGTGCACCTGACCAGCGACGGCCTCGCCCACAGCGGCGTGGGCATCTGGCAGGAAGCCGCCGCCGGCGCTGCCCGGCGCGTGGTGCGGAACATCTTCGAGCGTGCGCAAGGCACGTCGCAACACCGGCAAACGGCCTGAACCACGCCGCGCCACATCCATAACCAGATCCACCTGCCAGGTAGCGGACCTCCGAGGCTGGCGCCAACACAGACCTTGGAGCTTTCGCGATGCCTTTCAAACATGCCCTTCTGGGGTTGGGGGTCCTTTTCGCCACCGTCGGCCAGGCCGCGGAGATCGAGCGGGTGCCCTCGACCTATCCCAACTCGCCGATCCTGCAGTCGGCGACCCTGCCGCCGGGCACGGCGCTGACCTTCGTCTCCGGCATCCTGCCGGACCCGGCCGACCCCAAGGCCGCCAAGGATGATCTGCGCGCTGCCGGCGACACCGAGGCGCAGACCGTCGCCGTGCTGCGCAAGGTGGAGGCCGCCCTGGCCCCGCGTGGCCTCGGCCTGGGCGATGTGGTGCAACTGCGGGTGTACCTGGTGGGCGACCCGAAGCTGGACGGGCGCATGGACTTCGAGGGCCTGCAGCGCGGCTTCCGGCAGTTCTTCGGCAGCGAGAAGCAGCCGCTGAAGCCGACCCGCACCACGGTGCAGGTGGCCGGGCTGGTGTTGCCCGGCGCGCTGATCGAAGTCGAGGCGGTGGCCGCCAAGGCCCGTTGACCCAATCCCCCACAGATCGAGCCAGATGCGGCCGGGTTGCGGTCGCCTACAGGAAGTCCCGTGATGCGTAACGCCTTCAGCAAGACCTTCTCGCTTTCCCCCCTCAGCGCCGCGCTGCTCCTCGCCCTGGGCGGCGAGGCCGTGGCCGCCAGCGACCCGACCCTGTCCACCGTGGTGGTGACCGGCGTGCGCGGCAGCCAGCAGCGCACCGTGACCGACAGCCCCGCGCCGGTGGACGTGATCTCCGGCGAGCAGTTGAAGACCAGCGGCCAGAATGGCCTCAAGGACATGCTCACGCGCCTGCTGCCGTCCTTCAACGCACCCACCATCAACGGCGGCGGCACCGCCTTCCTGGTGCGTGGCATCAGCATGCGCGGCCTGGGCGGTGACCAGGTGCTGATCCTGGTGAACGGCAAGCGCCGCCACAACACCGCGATGATCAACAACAACGCCCGGGTCGGCACCGCCGCCGTGCCGGTGGACCTGGACCTGATCCCCACCGCCGCCATCGAGCGCATCGAGGTGCTGCGCGACGGCGCCGCCGCCCAGTACGGCTCCGACGCCATCGCCGGGGTGATCAACATCATCCTCAAGAAGGACGCCGAGGGGATCACCTCGGACAGCTCCCTCGGCCAGTACTACAGCGGCGACGGCACCACCGGCCACGAGGCCGCCAACTTCGGCTTCGGCCTGGGGGAGGGCGGCTTCTTCAACCTTTCCTTCGACGCCAAGGTGCAGGAGCCCTACGACCGCGCCGGCGCCGTGCGCGGCAACTTCGGCACCCTGGAGAACGGCCAGCCGGACCCGCGCATCACCCAGCGCCACGGCTGGGGCGAGGAGTACGGCCTGGGCCGCGACCGCACCTACAGCAGCGCCTACAACCTGGAGCTGCCGCTGGGCGAGGACCTCAAGCTCTACTCCTTCTCCACCCTCAGCTACCGCGACGGCAAGAAGGTGCTCGGCCACCGCGCGCCCACCGACATCACCGCCACCAACTGGCTGGCCAACCAGCCGTACCCCAAGGGCGGCCAGGCCACCCGCGAGGTGAACGAGACGGACTACCAGTTCCTCGCCGGGCTCAAGGGCCTGGCCGCCGACTGGGACTGGGACCTCTCCACCAGCTACGGCCGCGACAAGGCCAAGCTCTACACCGACAACAACCTCAACCTCTCCAACGGGCCGGATTTCAGTCAGCGGCGTTTCCACCTGACCGACGAGATCTTCGACCAGTGGACCACCAACCTGGACCTGACCCGTGCGTTGGACATCGGCCTGGACAGCCCCCTGGAAACCTCCGCCGGCATCGAATACCGCTGGGAGAAGTACGAACTCACCGAGGGCGAGCCCAACTCCTACAACTACGGCAACTACGTGATTCCCAGCGGCAGCCTGGGCGGGCGCCGACCCGACCCGGGCCTGTTCTCGGTCAACGGCACCACCCCCGAGGACGCCGGCGACATGATCCGCCACAGCGGCGCCGCCTATGTGGACTTCGGCCTCAACGTCACCCCGCAGTGGTACAACGCCTTCGCCCTGCGCTACGAGCGCTACAACCAGGACATCGGCGAGACCCTCAGCGGCAAGTTCACCACCCGCTACGAGTTCGCCCCGGGCTACGCGGTGCGGGCGGCGGCGAGCAACGGCTTCCGCGCGCCATCCCTGGCGCAGAACGTGTTCTCCTCCACCAGCTCGGTGACCATCTTCGGTAGCGGTGGCTCCACCACCACCGCGCGCACCAAGCAGATGCGCCCCGGCTCGCCGGAAGCCATCGCCCTCGGTGCCAAGGCCCTGGAACCGGAGACCTCGCGCAACTACAGCCTGGGCTTCACCGCCGAACCCACCGACCGCCTGCGCCTCACCGCCGACTTCTACCTGATCGACATCGACGACCGCATCCTGCAGACCGGCGTGCTCACCGGCCCGGCGGTGTCGGCGATCCTGGTGGCCAACGGCCTGTCGCCGAACCTTTCCGGCCAGTATTTCGCCAACGCCGCCGACACCCGCACCAAGGGCGTCGACCTGGTGGCCGAGTACCGCCAACCGCTGGACGAGTACGGCACGGTGCGCTGGAGCCTGGCCTACAACCACAACAAGACCACCATCCGCGACCTCGCCGACACGCCGCCCGAGCTGTCCAGCCTGGGTTCCGGCTACGTGCTGTTCGACCGCCAGCAGCAGACCGACCTGACCAAGGCCACGCCCAAGGACAAGTGGATCCTCAACACCAACTACAAGGTGGACGACTGGACCCTCAACCTGACGCTGACCCGCTATGGCGAATACACCGAGGGCTCGAACATCCCGGCCAACGACCGCACCTACAGCGCCAAGTGGATCACCGACATCGACGTCGCCTACGACGTCACCCAGAACCTCACCGTGGCCCTGGGGGCGAACAACCTGTTCGACGTCTACCCGGACAAGATCGGCATCGTGCCCTGGGCCGGCACCTACGAGTACGGGATGTTCTCCCCGTACGGGCTAGGTGGCGGCTACTACTACGGCCGCGTGAGCCTGGCGTTCTGATGATGGGCACGGGACGTTTGCTGGCGGGCCTCCTGTGCCTGGCGCTGGGGGCTGCCCCCGCGCTGGGCGCCGAGGCGCTGCGCGTGTCGAGCCAGAAGAACTCGCTGCAGGTGCTGCTGCAGGCCGCCGGCGAGCTGGAGTCGGTGCCGTACCCCATCGAGTTCGCCGCCTTCGGCGCGGCGGCGCCCACGGCCGAGGCCCTGAGCGCCGGCGCGGTGGATGTCGGCACCCTGGGCGTCGCGCCCTTCGTCTTCGCCGCCTCGGCCGGTGCCGGGTTGAAGACGGTGGGCGTGGTGCGCCTGAAGGTCACGCCCACGGCGGTGGCCATCGTCGTGCCCGAAGGCTCGCCGCTCACCGATGCCGCGTCCCTGGTGGGCACGCGCATCACCACCACGCGCGGCTCCATCGGCCATTACCTGGCGCTGGCTGCGCTGCGCTCGGTGGGCCGCAGCGGGCGCGATGCGACGTTCGTGTTCCTGCAGCCGGGGGAGTCCCGCAGCCTGCTGGCCAACGGTGGGGCGGATGCCTGGGCCACCTGGGACCCGTACACCAGCATGGTGCAGCTGGAAGGCGGCACGCGGGTTGTGGTCAGCGGGGAAGGGCTGTTCGCCGGCAACATGCTGCTGGTGGCCAACCCGGCGGCGATCCGTGACAAGCCGGAGCAGCTGCGGGACTTCCTCCAGCGCGTCGGCCGTGCCTGGGACTGGGCCAACGCCCATGTCGAGGCCTTCTCGGCGATCCAGGCGCGCCAGAGCGGCCTGCCGCTGGAGGTGCACCTGCGCTCCAACCGCTACTCGCAACCCAGGCGGGTGGACGTGGACGAGGCCCTGGTGCAGGACCTCGCCGACACCGCCCGGCTGTACCGGGACGAGGGTGTGATCGGCCCCGGCTTCGTGGCAGCCGAGCAGGTGGACCGGCGCTTCAACAGCCACGGGGAGGCGCATCCATGACCCGTCCCGAAGCCCACGCCCCTCCAGGGCCGACCCTTCCCCGAACCCACAACGGACGTTCCATTTCAGGGATACATGCGAGGCAACACCATGCTGATCACCACCACGGTCGACGAACTGACCGCCGACCACCTGGCCGGCCTGATCCAGGCCCGGCACTACGGCATCCTCATCAAGGGCTTTGCCCCGGCCGACACCGTCGAACTGGCCCGCGAGCGGCTCAGCCGCCACGAACTGCGCAGCGCCTTCAGCGAGCAGAACGAGTTCGTGCGCCTGGGCAAGGCCTATATCGAGATCGGCGACGAGGCCAGCCGCGCCGAGTACCACGCCCAGGCCGTGCCCACCATCCGCCGCGTGCGCGACGTGTTCCGGCCCCTGGCGTCGCCCATCGACGAGCTGCGCCTGCTGCTCGATGAGGTCTGGCCCAAGGGCGCGCGCCTGCTGGATGTGAACGGGCAGAAGTGCTTCGTCGGCATCACCCGCTTCCTCGGCAATGGCACCGACCTCACCCCCCATACCGACAACCTCGAGCGCAACGCGCCCCAGGACCACGAGCCCAAGCTGCTGACGCAGCTGTCCGCCAACGTCTACCTGGCCATCCCGGAGGACGGCGGCGAACTGGAGTTCTGGGGCCAGCAGCCCGATGAGGCGGAATACGAGCGGCTGCGCGGCTCGCGTGCCTACGGCATCGAACGGCACCTGCTGCCGCCGCCGGAGGTGGTGGTCAAGCCCGAGCCGGGCGACCTGATCCTGCTCAACCCGCGGCTGATCCATGCGGTGCGCCCCTCGGCCACCGCCACGCGGATCACCCTCGGCGTATTCATCGGTTATTTCGGCGACGACCAGCCCCTGGCCTATTGGAGCTAAGCAGCATGAGTGACGTGGAAGCGATCAACCTGAAAGCCTATTTCAACAAGGGCGGCGAGGAGCTGGACTTCACCGGCAAGCGCTGCGTGCTGGCGGTGAGCGTGGGGCAGGAGTACCACGAGGGGCAGAAACTCAGCTCCACCGTGCACCTGATCAACAAGTCCGGCTTCAGCCGGGTGAAGGTGGTAGTGGCCGACACCCTGCAGCGCCACAACAAGCACGGCAAGTCGCCGGGGGAGGCGCTGTCCGCCTCGATCCGCGACGGCGATGCCTGGCTGGCGCGCAACCGCCGCTACCTGTCGGGGCTGGAAGCACCGGTAACGGTCAGCCGCTGGAACCAGGAGCTGGCCTCGGACCGCTACGCCGAGCTGCGCCAGCAGGTGGACCAGCTCTATCGCGAGAGCGAGGACCTGCGCGGCGCCATCGAAGCCACCATCGGCGTGTTCATCGAGCGCCTGCGATTGCGCGACCCGGACGCCGACGTCGAGCGCGCGGCCGCCCAGTGCCGCGAGTACATCCTGGAAGAGGTGCCGATCATCCTCCCGCTGTGGGCGGAGGAGGGCTACGACTACGTGATCTACCCACAGCAGATGACTGACGCCATGGCCACCGCCCGGCGCCTGCTGATCGAACCCCACGCGCCGGACCGGGTGCACTGGCTGCCGCTGAAGTTCAAGAAGCGCGGCATCCCGATCCCCTTCACCCTCCCGGGCGCCGTGCACCCGGCCTGGGCGGGGAGTGCGATTGCGATCTGAATGTTCCATGAAGGGCGGCTTGCGCCGCCATCGCGAATGAATTCGCTCCCACAAAAACCTGTAGGGGCGAATTTATTCGCCCAGCGATGCGCCGCATCGCCAACCCACCCGGCACACAGCCGGAGGGTTGATGAACCAACCGTAGGAGCGGATTCATCCGCGAAAAAAGCAGCCCTAAGGGCTGCCTGGGCGAATGAATTCGCCCCAACCAGAGGGCCCCACGCCACACGGACGACGGCCTCCACCCCCTGTCATGACGGAAGGAGTTCCCATGAGCGTTTTTGCGCAACAGCAACGCAAATGGTGGGCCTTGCTCGGTGTGAGCATCGCCAGTTTTCTCGGCTGCGTGGATTTCACCATCGTCAACACCGCGCTACCGGCCCTGCAGGCCGACCTCGGTGCTTCGGTGGAAAGCCTGCAATGGGTCATCAACGGCTTCATCCTCGCGCTCTCCAGCACCATGGTGCTGGTTGGCCGGCTGGCCGACCTGCATGGCCGCCGGCGGGTGCTGAACATCGGCCTCGCGGTGTTCGGCCTGGCCTCCCTCGGTGCCGGGCTGGCCACCAGCATCGATGCCCTGGTGGCCGCGCGGGTGGCCCAGGGGCTGGCCTGTGCGGTGCTGTACACGGCCTCCGGCGCCATCGTCTCGGCCACCTTCGCCAGCGAGGAGCAGGGCAAGGCCTTCGGCGTGCTGTTCGGCGTCAACGGCGTCGGCCTCGCCGTGGGACCGGTGCTGGGCGGGGTGATCACCAGCGCCTTCGGCTGGCAGTGGATCTTCCTGGTCAACGTGCCCTTCGTGCTGCTCAGCCTGGCGATCATCGCCCTGGCGGCGGACGAATCCCGTGCCGAGCAGGACGGCGCGCGGCTCGACTGGGCCGGTGCAGCGCTGCTGCTGGTGGGCCTGCCGAGCCTGGTGCTGGTGATCGTCCAGGGCGGTGCCTGGGGCTGGGCCTCGGCCACCACCCTGGGGCTGATCGGCCTGGCCGCGCTGGCCTTCATCGCCTTCGTCGCGGTGGAGCTGCGGGTGCGTGCGCCCATCGTCGACCTGCGCCTGTTCGTCAACCGCCGCTTCGTCGCCGCGGTGACCGCCAGTTTCGGCCTGGCGCTGTTCTACTGCGTGGCCTTCTTCGTGATGCCGCTGTACCTGTCGCTGATCCGTGGCGAGAGCGTGCAGGCCAGCGGCCTGCTGCTACTGCCCACCACCCTGGGCGTGGCGCTGCTGTCGCCGGTGGTGGGGCGGCTGGTGGACCACAAGGGCCCGGCGCTGCTGATCCAGGCCGGGCTGCTGTTCTTCACCCTGTCGGCCTTGCTGCAGGCCGGCTTCGCCGAGGGCACCTCGCTGCCGTACCTGCTGGGCGCCTTCGCGGTGATGGGGCTGGGCTGGGCCTGCATCCTCGGGCCGTCCACGGTGCTGGGCATCTCCTCGGTGCCGCAGCAGGTGGGCTCGGTGGCCATGGGCTCGCTGATGACCCTGCACAACGTCGGCGGCGGCCTCGGTCTGGCGGTCGGCGTGGGCCTCTACCGCGCATTCGCCGCCCACGCGCTGGCCGGCTCCACGGGCGTGGCGGCCGATACCGACTGGCTGGCCCGTGCGGCCGCCGCGCCGGAGCAGGGCGTGGCACTGCTGGGCGCGCACCTGGCGCAAGCCCCGGAGGTGCTGCAGGGCTGGGTGCACGACGCCTTCCTCCAGGGCTACCAGGCGGTGATGCTGTTCCTCGCCGCCAGCGTGCTGCTGGTCTGGGCCAGCGTCGCCTTGCTGCTGCGGGCCCGGGTGGCCGCGCCCGCCGAGGCGGCTGCCGAGCAGGAGCCCAGCCATGGCAAGGCGTGACGGTCGCCTGCGCCTGGGGGCCTTCCTCTCCGGTTCCGGCGCCCATGCCGGCAGCTGGCGCCACCCCCGGGCGGACGCCGACGCCTCGATCAACTTCGAGCGTTACCGGCACTACGCCCAAACCCTGGAGCGCGGGCGCTTCGATGCACTGTTCCTCAACGACAACGTGGCGGTGGGCGAGCTGGACCCGCGCGTGCTGCGCAGCAGTGCCTACAGCCTGCGCTGGGACCCCCTGACCCTGCTGCCGGCGCTGGCGGTGACGACGCAGCACATCGGCCTGATCGCCACCGCCAACACCAGCTACAACGAGCCCTACACCATCGCCCGCAAGTTCGCCTCGCTGGATCACCTGTCCGGCGGCCGCGCCGGCTGGAACCTGGTGACGGCGCTGATCGGCGGGGAGAACTTCAACCGCGCCGAGCACCTGCAGCATGCCGACCGCTACGCGCGCGCCGGGGAGTTCTTCGAGGTGGTCACCGGGCTCTGGGACAGCTGGGCCGACGACGCCTTCCCCCTGGACAAGGCCTCCGGCACCTGGCTGGAACCGGAGCGCATGCGCGTGCTGGACCACGAAGGCGAGCACTTCCGCGTGCGCGGCCCGTTGAATGCACCCCGGCCGTTGCAAGGCTGGCCGGTGATCGCCCAGGCCGGTTCCTCCGAAGCCGGTCGCGCCCTGGCGGCGCGCACCGCCGAGCTGGTGTTCACCGCCCAGCAGACCCTGGAGGAGGGCAAGGCCTTCCATGCCGATATCCACCAGCGCCTGGCGTTGGCCGGGCGCGAGGAGGGTGAACTCAAGGTGTTCCCCGGCCTGGCCCCGGTGGTGGGGCGCACCACCAGCGAGGCGCAGGAGAAGCACGAGGAATTGCAGGCGCTGGTGGACCCGGAGGCGGCGCTCAAGGCGCTGTCCTTCCTGCTGGACATCGGCATCGACCTGGAGCGCCTGCCGCCGGATGCGCCGGTCGTACTGCCCGACCCGCTGCCGGTCACCGAGCGCCACAAGAGCCGCCAGCAACTGGTGATCGACCTGATCCGCCGCGAGAAGCCCACCGCCGCGCAGCTGCTGCGCACGCTCGGCGCCGGCGGCCATCGCCTGCTGGTGGGCACGCCGAGCCAGATAGTCGAGGAGATGGCCTGCTGGTACGAAGAGCGCGCGGCGGATGGCTTCAACCTGCTGTTCACCCACCTGCCGGGCGGGCTGGAGGACTTCGTCGACCTGGTGATCCCCGAGCTGCAGCGTGTCGGGCTGTTCCGCCGTGAATACGAAGGCCGCACCCTGCGCGAGAACCTCGGCCTGCAGCGCGTCGCCAATCGGCATTTCGCCTAGCGCGGCCAGGCTGTCGGAATCCACGGGCTGCAATCCGGGCGTTCCGCTCCGGCGTGGTGATCGAGGCCGAAGAGCGGTAGATTTCCCGCTTTCATCACGGAGCGGCAGCACATGGATAACCCTTTCCAATCCCCGACCACCGATGTCCCCACGGAGAAGGGCGGCAGCACGTCGAGCCCGGCATCCCTCGCGCTGCGCCTGGCGATCCTGGCGTTCTGTTCGGTCCAGTTCCTGGTGCTGCTGTGGAACCGCGGAGCCATCTGGGACGCCATGCGGGCCGGAGAGATTTCCGTGTTCGGTGCTGCCGGGGGCTTCCTGTTCGCCTTCCTCCTGATGCTTGCTGGGGCGTTGCTGTTCTTTGCCCAGCGGTCGGCACGTTGGCTGTTGCTGGCCTGCCTGCCTTACCAGCTGTACGCGCTGGCAACGGCTGCCTGGTGTACAGCTGGCGGCTCAGGCAGCCGATGTGACGACCGAGCCTCGTGGGCGCGTGCCAGGTCGGTGAGGGCAGGGCGGTGATGCATTCTGCTGGCCCGCGCCGAATCCGTGAGCAACGCACTGCGGTGCCCTGGGCCTTTGCTTTAGTGTGCTGTCGTGTCGCGCCAGCAGCGCGGCGCCAACCCTTTCAAATTACTGGAGAGATATAGGACATGGGCGCCTGGGGGGCGGGGCTGTATTCCGATGACACAACCTGTGATGTACGGGATGACTACGTCCAGCACCTGAAGCACGGGCTTTCCCACGGCGAGGCCTGCCAGAAGGTCCTGGGCCGCCACGCCGCACGGCTGGGCGAGCCTGAGGTGGCCTGCCTGGTGTACGTCGCCCTGGCCGACACGGCCTGGAAGTACGGCCGGCTGGACGAGACGCTCAAGGACAAGGCGCTGTCGCTGCTGCACGCGGGCGGAGACCTGTTCGTGTGGGAGCGCGATGCGCCCGGGGACGTGCCGGCCCGTCGCAAGACCCTCCAAGCGCTCGCAGCCAGGCTGGCGACCCCTCAGCCGGCGGAAAAGCCTGTGAAGGTGTCGTCACCCAAGCCCAGGAAGGTCCGTACCACGGCGCCTGTGGGCTCGGTCTTCTCGCTGGATTTGCCCAGCCAACGCCAGGTGCTGCTGGTCCTGGTGGGCTTCGTCGAGTTGGAGAAGAGCATCGACCCGGTGTTCTCGGTCCTGGCGCAGCCCATCGCCTCAGCTGAATCCCTGCCTATTCGAATCACTGGCGATGCCCCGACACTGGTGCTCTCGAAGGGCTTTCGGCAGCCATTCCGGCACGTTGCCATCCTGCCCCGGGATGAACGAAAGGACATCCTCACCGGGCTGACACCCCTGGACATCACCGTCGAAGCGGCGCTGCCGTTCCAGCGGGAGTACACGGTGTGGCTGGCATTGGGGCGCATTGCCAGTGAGGTCGACGCGCACCTTTGAGACGGGTGAACGGGCAGGGGGAGGAGGGGAGCGCCCCTTCTCGTCGACGCTCAAGGCCTGCGTAAATTGACGCTGTCATCACCGATTAACCGCCATACGGGCTTGCTACATGTAGTGCTCGTGCCACTCCCACACAAAGGAACTGTGCTGATGAAAAAGACTGTACTGACCGCCCTGGCCCTGGTGTTTCCGCTGCTGGCCAAGGCCGAACTGGCGGTGATCTTCGACGGTGCCGGCACCTGCGACGGCTGCGCGAAGACCGTCGCCGAGCTGTTGCAGAAGGAGCGCTACAACGTCCGCCTGGTGGATGAAGACCAACTCAGCGCCGAGGTGCTCGAGGACGCCGATCTCTACGTACAGCCAGGCGGCTCGGACGACATCATGGACACCTTGTCGGAGCTGTCCGCCAGCCAGGTGCAGGCCATCCGCGACTTCGTCGCCCAGGGTGGCCAGTACCTGGGCATCTGTGCCGGCGGTTACCTGGCTGGGCGCTATGCCGACGAGAAGGAAGGCGTCCCGGCCTTTGGACTGATCGAGCTGGCCGAGGTCGACCAGGAAATCCCGAAGGACAACGCGGCGCAGTTCATCTCCATCCAGCTGCCCGCAGGCCACGAGCAGCGCGACGTCTACTACCAGGCCGGCCCGCATTTCGGCAGCCGGCTCCCGGCTGGCGCCGAGGCGACGGCGTACTACACGAAATCCCGACGCATCGCCGCGCGAATCTCGTCCTACGGCAAAGGCACGGTCGGCCTCATCGGCCCGCATTACGAAGCGGACAGTTCCTGGTACGCCGCCGATGGGTTGCCATCCGACGCAGACGAACATCAGGACTTGCTGGTGGCCATGCTGGCGCAGATGAAGGAACGCGCCGGGCAGTGATCGCCGCGTGGTAACGCAGAAACCGAAAGACTGATCGAAGAGCGAGCCAAGGACGATTTCCGGCGTATCCACAGCGTGGAAAGCATTGGGGAATCACTCAGCCAGGAAACACGCCATTAACCCATAATGTAGATTATGTTAAATCGCATATTATGGATTGGCCGTCACTGATGACTCTGCCGGCTCACTCGCCCCGCTTTGTTTGCTTGGATATCGCCTCGACCTCCGCCACTAGACGCTGGTCGAGGCTGTTTCGTTTGGCCGGTGCCTGCTCACTCAACTACAGGTGGAAGTCGCCTGCTGCTTCCGGCTGGTAAAGCACCTTCCTGATTTCGATCCGGCGGGTTCGGTCTGAGATTCGCCAGTCGATGGCGTCACCCTCCTGGTAGCCCAGGATGGCGGCGCCGATGTCGGAGCACACGGAATGTTTCCCGGCGCGGCTGTCGGCGTCTTCGGGATAGACCAGGACCACTTCGATCTCTTCGTCGTCCACCTGCAGCAAGGCCCTGGAGTTCATCGTGACGACATCGCGCGCCACCTGCTCCGGCGTGACCACGGTCGCTCGCTCGATCTCATGTTCGAGCTCTACGACTGCCGGACCTTCCTCAAGGACGATCAGGCTCTCGAGCCTGGCCTTGTCGAACTCGGTGATGTAGATCCCGGTGGAATCGCCAAGGGCACCTTCGCGCAACAACTGCAGGTAGCGCCCTGCCGTCATGGAAAACGACTTCAAGGCCGGCGTTTCGCTCTCGAGCAGGAAGCCGCTGCGCTGGAAGGCCTTCAGCGAACGCAGATTGTCCGGGTGGATCTTGGCGATGAGCTTCTTGGCCCGCATGTCGAGGAAGGCCAGCTTCATGCCTTCGCGGATCGTACGGGCGCCCAGGTTGCGGCCCCACTCGCCGCTGTTTCCGATGGCCAGGACGATCTCGCACTCCGAGCCGGTCTTGATGAGGCGGACAAAGCCCACCGGGGCGTCGTGCCGGTCGAAGGCCAGGAAGAATCGGCCGTCCCGGTTGAACAGATGGGTCAGGATCGGCGCTTGGGTCCGATCCATGGCTTGCTCGATGGACCGCGACACATCACGCGAATCGCTCAGGTAGCAGGTGACGCGCTCATCCTCCAACCAGTCCATCAACGTCAGCGCGTGTGCCCGGGTGATTTCAGGGCACAGCGAAATGAAAGGCTTGTTCATCTTCACCACACAGGTATCTGTAAAGAATGAAAGCCCTTCATGGCTACGGCCATGACGGTTCTTTCTGCGACCGGCCACTTTAAGGCATTACGCAGCAATCACGAACGACCTGAGCGCTTTTCCTTGATCAGCCGATGCAGGCTCGGCCTGTAGGCATGGCTGGCACGCCCTCACCGCACCTGCGCCCCCATCTCCTGCATGAACTGCCACAGCCTCGGCGGCAACTGGTCCGGATCGAGGCCGTCGAGCAGGTTCTTCATGCCAAGGCCCAGGTCGGTGTCGCCTTCGATGACCAGGCGCCGACGGAAGAACAGCGTGTCCGGGTCCTCCTGGCGGCTGGCCAGCAGCAGGAAGTCGCGCCAGGTGCCGCGGATGCACACATCCACCGAACGGCGCTGAGCCACCCGCAGCCGGTTGCCGCTGCAACTCACGCACCAGGCCAGGCCCAGGTCGCTGACTTCCAGGCGCAGCCAGCGATTTTCCAGCAGATGGAACGCCCCCTCGGACAGCGGCGTGGCGAACAACCGCGCGGCAGCCAGCTCGATCCCCCGGCGCTGGATGGCGAACGGCACGTGGCGGCTGTAGGGCAGCAGCGGCTGGCCCAGTTTCAACGCCCATTTGGCGACGCTCATAGCCCACCCTCCTCCACGGCCAGCATCCCCGGCTTGCCGTGCCAGTAGCCGTTGCAACCATTGACCGCCAGTGGCGGCAAGGCGCCGTCACGCACGGCGGCGAATTCGCCAATGACCCTGTCCATCCCCTCGGCGCGCGGGCTGAGGCGCAGCACATCGACGCCACGGCCCGCGATGCCGGGGTAATCGGCCAGCAGGTTGCCCACCTCGGCGGACATCGTCTGGATGCCGTTCAGGGTGAACAGCGCCTGGCCTTCCTGGCTCAGCAGCGGGATGCCTTCGGGGTAGTTCTGGCAGCAGAACTGGCAATCGTCCTTGGGCCGGTTCTCGGCCCGCGCCGTGAAGCAGCGGGCCGAATACGCCAGCGGCAGATGGCCGTAGGCGAACAGCTCCACCTCCGGGCGCGGTGCCTGCAAGGCGTCGAGTTGCTGCAGGCAGTCCTCCAGCAGGCGCCCGGAGCATTCCACCGGCGGCACCCAGCGCTGCAGGCCGCAGGCTTGCAGCTCCATCAGTGCATGAGCGTTGTACAGGTTGAGCGCCGGGCCGGCGACGAAGGGCCTGCCCTGCTCCGCCAGCAACTGCACCGCGCCCATGTCGTTGGCTTCCACCAGCAGTTCGCCGTTGTCGCACAGGCGGCGAAGGCTGGAGAGTTCCGAGGACGCCTCCACCAGCGCCAGGCCCGACAGCACGAGCTCGGCCCGGGTACTTTCGCGCAACTCGCGGGCCAGGCCCAGCCAGTCGTCCAGCGACAGGGCTCGGCGCTTCGAGCACACCGTCTCGCCCAGGTAGATGATGTCGAGCGGCTGGCTGGCCATCTCGGCATAGAAGTCCAGCAGCTTGCTGCGGCTCCAGTAGAACAGCACGGGTCCGAGGCTCAGTTTCATTGGGGTCCTCACTGCCAGGATCGGTGGTAAGCGCCGAGGGTCGTCTGGCTGCCTTCCGACAGCCCGTCCAGTGCCTTGCGCCAGTGCTCCTGCACGGCAAAGCGGCCGCTGGCGTGGGCATCCAGCGCCTCGCGCCAGACCCGCGTGACCTGCTCAACATAGGCCGGGCTGCGTTGACGGCCCTCGATCTTCACCGCCGCGATGCCCATTTCCGCCAACTGCGGGATCAGGTCGAGGGTGTTCAGGCTGGTGGGCTCCTCCAGCGCGTGGAAGCGCTGGCCTTCCACCAGGAAGCGGCCCTTGCACAAGGTCGGGTAGCCCGCCGGCTCGCCCGGCGCATAGCGGTCGATCAGCACCTCGCTGAGGCGCGAACTCAGGCCCTCGGCGTCCTCCTGCCAGCGCACCGCCTTGGCGGGCGAGCACACGCCGCACAGGTTGGGCGACTCCCCCGTCACGTAGGACGACAGGTGGCAACGGCCCTCGGCCATGATGCACAGGCTGCCGAAGGCGAACACTTCCAGCGGCACGCTGCTCTTTTCCGCCACCTGGCGCACCTGGGCCAGGGACAGCACCCGGGGCAGCACCGCACGGCGGATGTTGTAGCGCTGCTGGTAGAACGCCAGCGCGGCCGGATTGGTGGCCGAGCCCTGCACGGAAAGGTGCAGGTTGAGATCGGGGTGGCGCCGGCTGGCGTAGGCCAGCACACCGGGATCGGCCGCAATCAGCGCATCCACGCCCAGCGCCGCCGCCTGGTCCACCGCACGTTGCCAGCGCGTCCAGCCCTGGGGCTGGGCGTAGGTGTTCACCGCCACATAGAGCTGTCGGCCGCGCTGGCGGATCAGCTGCAGGCCGGTCTCCAGCTGACGCTCGTCCAGGTTGAGCCCGGCGAAGTGGCGTGCGTTGGTGTCATCGCGAAAGCCCACGTAGATGGCATCCGCGCCTTGCTGGAGAGCAGCCTTGAGGGCGGGCAGACTGCCCGCCGGACAGACCAGATGCATGAAACGACTCCTGCTCGAACGGCGATGCGCCAGTCTAGGCAGCGCATTTGCGGCTGCCTTGACCACGATCAAGGCAGCCTGGCCGGGCGCGTAGCGCCACCCTGCGCAGCCTTGATCCGCGTCAAGGTTGCAGCGCCCCGTGGGCCTAGCCTGGATCCCGTCCAGACAACCGGAAGCGCTGCCATGGCCAAGAAATTCCCCCTGCACCCCCGCCACCCCGAACGCATCTGCTGGGGCTGCGACCGTTACTGCCCGGCGGATTCCCTGGCCTGCGGCAACGGCGCCGACCGCACCATGCACCCGGTCGAGATGCTGGGCGATGACTGGTACCGCCACGGCGACTGGGGCATCGACGTCGCGGAAGCCGAAGACAACGCCGAAGCCGGGGCCCGCAATGCCGCAAGCCTCTGATCCGATCCCCCAGCGCCCTCCTCGCCCTCACGGACCGTACCGCCATCCAAGTGGTCTGCCCATCTGCCCCGGATTGGACCGACTCCGCCCTCCACTCGCTCGGTATAAATCCCGGCCTGGGTCCTGGCAGTTGCCGACCCAGGCCTTCAAGACCAGCAAGGATTCATACCCATGACAGCGATGCAGCAGGTGGTAGCCGTTCGCCCCGTGACGGAAGCGGACTTCGAGCAATGGCAGGCGTACTGGGACCAGTACCAGGTGTTCTACAAGGTGGAACTGGGGCCGGAGATCACCCGGCGCACCTGGGCCCGTTTCTTCGACGCGGCCGAGCCGGTGGAGTGCGCCGTGGCCGTCGAGGGCGAGCGGGTGCTCGGCTTCGTCCACTACGTGTTCCACCGCTCCACCTGGGGGCAGAACGACTTCTGCTACCTGGAGGACCTCTTCGTCTCCCCCGAAGCCCGTGGGCGGATGATCGGCAAGCAGCTCATCGAACACGTCCAGCGCCAGGCCCGTGGCCGCCACTGCGACCGGCTCTACTGGCACACCCAGGAGACCAACCACACCGCCCAGCGCCTGTATGACTGGATCGCCGAGAAGCCCGGCGTGATCGAATACCGCATGGCGCTGTGACGCCCCGGAGCGAGGTCCCGCCTCGCTCCCCTCTTCCCCACCTGCGCCTGCTCACCGAGTGGGCGCAGCGGTTACAGCCCGCACCATGAGGAAGCATCCTGCGCCCTCCCGGTGTTACGCCCGGCCCCACCCTCCTCCCCTGCACAGCCGGTTCTCGACCGGATAATTCCTAGCGCATCAATCACTTGTCCGTTGCCGCTGCGCCTTGGCACAGCACGTGCATTAGTGCATGCATGGATAATTGGATCCAAAAATACAAACGGAGCCACCCCGATGCGCCTGGTCCCCAACTACGAGCGAGCCCCCGCCACCGCCGAAGAAGAGGCCTACAGCTACCTGCTGGACGCCATCTGCAAAGGCCAGTACCGCACCGGTGACCGCCTGATCGCCGAGGACATCGCCACTGACATCGGCATGAGCCGCATGCCCGTGCGCGAAGCCTTCCGCCGCCTGGCGGCCGAAGGCCTGGTGACCCTGCGCCCCAACCGCGGCGCCATCGTCAGCGGCCTCAACATCGAGGAGATGCGCGAAGTCTTCGAAATGCGCAGCGCCCTCGAAGGCCTGGCCATCCGCCTGGCCGTGCCCAAGCTCACCGAGTGCCACCTGGCCCGCCTGGAACGCCAGCTGGACGAAATGGACGACTACCGCGACGACAGCGCCGAGTGGGTCAGCCGCCACCGCGCCTTCCACGAATACCTCTGCAGCCTGGCCGAGCGGCCACGGCTGATGCGCCAGATCAACGCCCTCTACTCGGTGATCGAGCCGCACATGCGCCTCTGGCTGCAGCACGTCGACAAACCCATGAGCGCCCGCGAGGAACACTCGGTGATCCTCGACGCCCTGCGCACCGGCGATGCCCGCGAAGCCGAGCAGGTGATCTGCGAACACATCGAGGGCACCGTGCCCTCGCTGCTGGAATTCCTTGAAGCAACGGGCGCCTGAGACCCGGCCTTCATTCCTCCCCTGAACTGCCTCGGCAACCCCGCCCACAGGAGCTGATCATGTTCGTACGCAGGATCCCGCAGTGCCTTCTTGCCCTTTGCCTGGCCGCTCCACTGGCCCAGGCCGACACGGTGAAGATTCCCGACCGCCTGAAGAACACCGACAAACTGGTGTTCTGCGGCGGCATGGACTCGCCGCCCATGGGCTTCTACGACAGCGCGCAGAAACCCACCGGGTTCACCGTCGAGCTGGGCCAGGCCTTCGCCCAACGCCTGGGCAACAAGGCCATCGAATGGCGTGTCACGCCCTTCTCCGGGCTGATCCCCGCCCTGCTCGCCGGGCAGTGCGACATGCTCGTCGACCAGCTGTTCGACAAGCCCGAGCGGCGTGAAGTGATCGACATGGTCAACTACATGTACTCCAGCCAGGCCGTGGTGGTCGGCAAGGGCAACCCTCGCGGCATTCGCAGCCTCGACGACCTGTCCGGGCGCAAGGTCGCGGTGCTCAACGGCTCTACCATCCGCACCCTGCTCGACGCCCACAACCAAGTGCTCGCCCAGGCCGGCAAGGCGCCCATGAAGATCGTCGTCTACAACACCGACACCGACGCCTTCCAGGCCCTGCGGGTCGGCCAGGCCGACGCCTACGGCACCACCCTGGAAACCGCCGGCTACTACCAGGGCATGGCCCCCGACCTGTTCGAGATCGGCGTCCCGGCCTTCGCCCGCATCCTCACCGGGGTCGGCATCCGCAAGGACGATCCGCAGTTGAGCGCCGCCGTGCAGCAGATCATCCGCGACATGCAGGCCGACGGCAGCTACCAGGCCCTTCTCGCCAAATGGCACATCGAAGGCGACAAGCTCGACTGAGCCGAGGTGACCCCATGAACTTCAGTTGGGATGTGTTCTGGCAGTACCTGCTCAGGCCCAGCGACATCTACCTGTACGGGCTCTGGCTGACCTGCGTGATCGCGGTCAGCGCCATGCTCCTGGGCTGCGCGCTGGGCTTGCTGGCAGCGCTGATGCGGCTGTCCACCAACCCCGTGCTGCAATACCCGGTGCGCTTCTACGTGTGGCTGATGCGCGGCACGCCGCTGCTGGTGCAGATCGTCTTCCTCTACACGGCACTGGCCGCCGGCGGGGTGTTCCGCTTCGAGGACCTGGACCTCGGGCTGTTCGTCCTGCCCGGCAACATCCAGGCGGCGATCATCGCCCTGGGCCTCAACGAAGGCGCCTACATGGCCGAGATCATCCGCGCCGGCATCGGCGCGGTGGACAAGGGTCAGTACGAAGCCGGGCGTTCCCTGGGCATGACCTTCCCACGGCTGATGCGGCGCATCGTGCTGCCCCAGGCGCTGCGCGTGATCGTCCCGCCGCTGGGCAACGAGTTCAACGTGATGCTGAAGAACACCACTCTCGTGAGCGTGATCGGCGTGCAGGAGCTGCTGCTCAGCACCCAGATGGTCACCTCCGCCACCTTCCGGGTGTTCGAGCTGTACCTGGTGGTGGCCCTGTACTTCCTGCTGCTGACCACCCTCTGGGGCGTCTTCCAGCGCTGGCTGGAAGTGCGCTTCGGGCGGTCCGAGTCCCCGGCGCCGGCCGCCTCGGGGCGCCTGTTCGGCCAGCAGGCCCTGAAACTGCTGAGGGGGCGTTGACATGATCCCGACCACGAACGACGTGGTGATCCAGGCCCGCGACGTGCACAAGGCCTTCGGCGACCTGACGATCCTCAAGGGCGTCTCGCTGGAGGTGCGCAAGGGCGAAGTGGTGGTGCTGATCGGCGCCTCCGGCTCGGGCAAGACCACCTTCATCCGCTGCATCAACCTGCTGGAGGACATCCAGGGCGGCAGCATCCGCGTCAACGGCGAACTGATGGGCTACCGGGAACGCCCCGACGGCCGCCTGGTGCGCGACTCCGAACGCAACATCGCACGGCGCCGCCGCGACATCGGCATGGTGTTCCAGCGCTTCAACCTGTTCCCCCACATGACCGTGCTGCAGAACATCATCGAGGCCCCCACCCAGGTCCTCGGCGTGCCCCGCGCCGAGGCCATCGAAGAGGCCCAGCGCCTGCTCGCCCGGGTGCGCCTGGCGGACAAGGCCGGGCACTACCCCAGCCAGCTGTCCGGCGGGCAGCAGCAACGGGTGGCCATCGCCCGCGCCCTGGCGATGAAGCCCCAGGCGATGCTCTTCGACGAACCCACCAGCGCCCTCGACCCGGAAACCGTCGGCGAGGTGCTGCAGGTGATGAAGGAGCTCGCCGAGGACGGCATGACCATGGTCGTGGTCACCCACGAAATGGGCTTCGCCCGCGAAGTGGCCGACCGCGTGGTGGTGCTGCACCAGGGCGAACTCATCGAAGAAGGCCCGCCGGCCCAGGTCTTCGGCAACCCCCACCACCCGCGTACGCGGGAATTCCTCAGCCGCGTTCTCTGACCCAAGGACACCCCATGCGCGCCCTCCCCCTGCTGGCCAGCACGTCCCTGATCGCCTGCGCCCTCGCCGCCCAGGCCGAAGAAGTGCCCGTGCGCTTCTACAACTGGTCCGACTACATCGCCCCGGACACCCTGAAGAACTTCGAGAAGGAGACCGGCACCCCGGTCCGCTACGACGTCTTCGACACCAACGAAATGCTCGAGGCCAAGCTGCTGTCCGGCCACTCCGGCTACGACCTGGTGGTGCCCTCCAGCCAGTTCCTCACCAAGCAGATCAAGGCCGGCGTCTACCAGCCCCTGGACCGCGCCCAGTTGCCCAACTGGACGCACCTCGACCCCCGCCTGATGCAGCGCCTGGAAGCCGCCGACCCCGGCAACCGCTACGCCGTGCCCTACATGTGGGGCACCGTGGGCATCGGCTACAACCTCGACAAGGTCAAGGCCGCCCTGGGCGACAGCGCCCCGCTGGATTCCTGGGACCTGGTGTTCAAGCCCGAGAACCTGGCCAGGCTGCACGGCTGCGGCGTGGCCTTCCTCGACGCGCCGGTGAAGATCATCCCCCAGGCCCTGCACTACCTTGGCCTGGACCCCAACAGCACCAACCCGGACGACTACACCAAGGCCTCCGCGCTGCTGCAGAAACTGCGCCCGTCGATCACCTACTTCAGCTCCTCGAAGTACACCACCGACCTCGCCAATGGCGACATCTGCGTGGCCGTGGGCTACTCCGGCGACGTGATGCAGGCCCGCACCCGCGCCCAGGAGGCCGGCAAGCAGATCGACGTGCGCTACGTGATCCCCAGGGAAGGCGCCAACCTCTGGTTCGACATGCTCGCCATCCCCCGTGACGCGAAGAACCCCAAGGGCGGCCACGCCCTGGTGAACTACCTGCTGCGCCCCGAGGTGATCGCCCCGGTGAGCGACTACGTCGGCTACGCCAACCCCAACCCGGACGCCACGAAACTGCTCGACCCCAAGGTGCGTGACAACCCCGGCATCTACCCCAGCGACGCGGTGATCGAAAAGCTCTACGTCTCCGCCGACCTGCCGCCGAAGATCCAGCGCGTGATCACCCGCGAGTGGACCCGCATCAAGACCGACCGCTGAACCGAAGAGAGTTTTCCATGCTGAGCTTCTCTGCCCACGAATACCCCTATGCCTCCCAGCGCCAGAGCGTGTTCGCCCGCAATGGCATGGTCGCCACTTCGCAGCCCCTGGCCGCCGAAGCCGGCATCAGCCTGCTGCGCGCCGGCGGCAACGCCATCGACGCCGCCATCGCCACGGCGGCGGCGCTCACCGTGGTCGAGCCCACCGGCTGCGCCATCGGCGGCGATGCCTTCGCCCTGGTCTGGGTCAAGGACCAACTCCACGGCCTCGACGCCAGCGGCCGCGCACCGGCCTCGCTTAGCATCGACGCAGTGAAGGCCGCCGGGCACACCCAGATGCCGGTGCACGGCTGGTTGCCGGTCACCGTACCGGGCTGCCCCTCGGCCTGGGCCGAGCTGTCCGCGCGCTTCGGCCGGCTGCCCTTCGCCGAGCTGCTGCAACCGGCCATCACCCTCGCCCGCGACGGCTTCCCGGTCTCCCCGGTGGTGGCCCACCAGTGGGAAGTGGCACGCCGCGAATACCAGGAAAGCCGCGCCGAGCACCCGGCGCTGGAAACCTGGTTCGACACCTACCTGGTGGACGGCCAGGCGCCACGTGCCGGCCAGCTCTTCCGCAACCCGGCCCAGGCACGCACCCTCGCCGAGCTGGCCGAGACCCGCTGCGAGAGTTTCTACCGGGGCGCCCTCGCCGAACGCCTGGCCGCCCACGCCGCCGCCAGCGGCGGCCACCTCGGCAGCGCCGACCTGGCCGGCTACCGGCCGCGCTGGGTCGAGCCGATCAAGGTCAACTACCGGGGTTATGACGTCTGGGAGATCCCCCCCAGCGGTCAGGGCCTGATCGCCCTGATGACCCTCAACATCCTCCAGGGCTTCGACTTCGACCACCGCGACAGCCAGCTCACCTGGCACCGCCAGCTGGAGGCGATGAAGCTCGCCTACGCCGACGGCCTGCACTTCATCACCGACGCCGAGCACATGCGTGTCAGCACCGCCGCGCTGCTGGCCGACGACTATGCCGCCCGCCGCCGGGGCGAAATCGGCGAGCAGGCCGCCCCGCCCCGGCACGGCAACCCCGACGCCAGCGGCACCGTGTACATCGCCACCGCCGACGGCGAAGGCAACATGGTGTCGTTCATCCAGAGCGCCTACCACGGCTTCGGCTCCGGCGTGGTCCTGCCGGACAGCGGCATCGCCCTGCAGAACCGCGGCTCGGAATTCAGCCTCGACCCCACCCACGTCAACGCACTGGCCCCGGGCAAGCAGACCTTCCACACCATCATCCCCGGCTTCCTCAGCAAGGACGGCGTCGCCGTCGGGCCGTTCGGCGTCATGGGCGGCTACATGCAGCCCCAGGGCCACGTGCAGATGGTGATGAACCTGGTGGACTTCGGCCTCAACCCCCAGGCCGCGCTGGATGCCCCGCGCTGGCAATGGCTGGGCGGGCTGAAGGTGGGCATCGAGCAGGCCGCCTCCCGCGACCTGGCCTTCGCCCTGGCCCGCCGGGGCCACGAGGTGCAGGTGGCCTGCGACCTGACGGACTTCGGCCGTGGCCAGATCATCGTCCGCGATCCGCAGACCGGCGTGCTCTGCGGCGGCACCGAGCCCCGCGCCGACTCCCACATCGCCGTCTGCTGAAGGAAGCGACCATGTCCCTGCACCCCACCCATGCCCGCGCGCTGACCATCTCCCCGATCGTGCTCGGCGGCAACGTGTTCGGCTGGACCCTCGACGAAGCGCGCTCCCGGCGCCTGCTGGACGCCAGCCTCGATGCCGGCCTCACCAGCATCGACACCGCCGACCTCTACTCCGCCTGGGCCAGCGGCAACAGCGGCGGCGAGTCCGAATGCATCATCGGCAACTGGCTGGCCAGCCGGCCTGGCGAGCGCGACCGCATCACCCTGTTCACCAAGGTCGGTGCCGAGCTTTCGCCGACCCGCACGGGGCTCTCGCGGCACTGGATCAACCAGGCCGTGGAAGACTCCCTGCGGCGCCTGCGCACCGACTACATCGACCTCTACTTCTCCCACTATCCGGACCCGGAAACGCCCCACGAAGAAACCCTGCGGGCCTACGAGGAACTGATCCGCGCCGGCAAGGTACGGGCCATCGGCGCCTCCAACTTCAGCCCGGAGCAACTGCGCGCGGCGTGGGCCAGCGCCGACCACGCCGGGTTGCCGGCCTACTCGGCGCTGCAGGTGGAATACAACCTCTACGACCGTGCCCGCTGCGAGGCCGACGACCTGCCCCTGGCCGCCGAGCAGGGCTGCGTGGTGACCACCTATTTCAGCCTCGCCTCCGGCTTCCTCACCGGGAAATACCGCCGCCTGGCCGACCTGGGCGACAGCGCCCGGCGCGAAGACCTGGAGAAGTACTTCGACGACCGGGGCATGCGCATCCTCGCTGCCCTCGACGCCGAGGCCGAACGCCTCGACGCCGCGCCCGGCGAAGTGGCCCTGGCCTGGTTGCGCCACCAGCCGGGGGTCACCGCCCCCATCGCCAGCGCCACCAGCGAAGCCCAATTGGCCAGCCTGGTGCGGGCGGGCCGGCTCACCCTGGACGCCGAGGGCCTGGCCCGGCTCGATGCGGCCAGCCGACCCGGCGCCTGATGACGAGGGCGGCGCCCACCGCCCCGTCTACCAAAAACAGCCCGCAGGGTATCGGCCCCAGTGGCTGCCTTGACCGGCTCGTCCGTCGTCGACCCTGCATCGCCGGGCACCGCCGGCTAGAGCCTTTCTTCATCACAAGGCCGTGCATCCATAACCAAAGGCTTTGGATGCACGGCCGCAGCCCCTGCCCGCCGATGCGGCAAAGCCCTCGCCCGGCGCGGCTTTCAGCCCCTTCCCCAAGCACAACGCACCGCCCTGGTGCGGGCCTTCCCGGTCTCGGACGGGGCTGGGCGCGCACCTTGCAAATACCCCTTCGCTGGCTACGTTGATAGCAAAACCACAGCACAGGTAAGCCTTCTCCCAACCGACCCATCCGGAAGTGTGTCGGCCCCGCTGAATCCGCTGCCCGGCAGCGCGCCTTGAGACAGACGGGATACGGAAATCCGCCATAAGAACAAGGACTTCGCATGAAACGTGGCCTGATGACTCACGTCCTCTCCCGCAGAGGCCGTACGGAATTCCTTTGCCTATCGCTCGCCCTCTTCGTGGGCCTGGTGATCGTCAGCTTCCTGCTGCTCGAAGCCCCCTTGCAGCAATGGCTGGACGGCCTCGGCCCGACCGCGACCGACCCGCTGCGCAGCCTGGGCCTGGCCGCCCTGCTGGTGGCCCTGCTGGCCCTGGACGTGGTGCTGCCGGTGCCCTCCAGCATGGTTTCGCTGCTCGCCGTGGCGGCCCTGGGCGCCGTCGGCGGCTACCTGGCGATCTTCACCGGGCTGTGCCTGGGCTCGCTGCTGGGGTACTGGCTGGGCGCCGGCTACATCCGCCTGCTCTCGGGCTGGCTCAACCTCGCCGACTGGGACAAGGCCAGCCGCCTGGCCAACCGCATCAACACCCTGTCGCTGATCTGCCTGCGCGGCGTGCCGGTGCTGGCGGAAACCTCCGTGCTCGCCGCCGGCATGCAGCGCTACCCGTTGCGCCGCTTCCTGGTCATCACCACCCTGGCCAACGCCGGCCTGGCGCTGGTGTACAGCGCCCTGGGCAGCGTCGTCGCCGAGGAACAGGTGCTGCTCTGGGCGGTGATGGCCAGCATGGTCCTGCCCGGGCTGTTCCTGCTCGGCAAGGGCGCCCTGGCCCGTCGCCAGCCCCGTGCCGCCAAGGCCGGCGAAACCCTGGATGGCCGCTTCACCGTGGCCTACCACTACCCGGTGCGCTTCACCGACCACCTGTTCGACCCCGCCAACCCCTGCCTGCATGAGCAACTGACCCAGCGCGGCAGCGCCCCCGTCTCGCTGCTGGCCTTCGCCGACCAGGGCCTGCTCGATGCCGCGCCCGGCCTCGGCGAACGCATCACCCGCTACGTGCAGGCCCACGGGGACCTGCGCCTGCTGGCCGCGCCCATCCCGGTGCCGGCCGGCGAAGCGGCGAAAACCGCCGAGGTGCTGCAGCGGCTCTACGCGCAGATGCTCGAACACGGCCTGGACCGTCATTGCTACGTGCTCGCCCTGGGCGGCGGTGCGCTGCTGGACAGCGTCGGCTACGCCTGCGCCACCTTCCACCGGGGCGTGCGCCTGGTGCGCATCCCCACCACCGTGCTGGCCCAGAACGACGCCGGCATCGGCGTCAAGAACGGCATCAACGCCTTCGAGCAGAAGAACCTGCTGGGCGCCTTCCAGCCCGCCGATGCGGTGCTCAACGACTTCCAGCTGCTGCTCAGCCTGCCGCGCCGCGACCAGTTGGCCGGGCTGGCCGAGGCAGTGAAGGTCGCCGCCATCAAGGACGCCGCCTTCTTCGCCTGGATGGAGCAGCACGCCGACGCACTCGCCCGTTTCGAGCACGCCCCCAGCCGCCACGCCATCCACCGCTGCGCCGAGCTGCACCTGCAGCACATCACCCGCGCCGGCGACCCCTTCGAGCGCGGCAACGGCCGGCCGCTGGACTACGGCCACTGGGCCGCCCACAAGCTGGAGAAACTCAGCCGCCACCGGCTCCGCCACGGCGAAGCGGTGGCCGTCGGCATGGCCCTGGATGCGCTCTACGCCCAGGCCAGCGGGCTGCTGCCCACCTCCGAGCTGGAGCGCCTGCTGCACCTGCTGCTGGGCCTGGGCTTCGACCTCTCCCCGGCGGAGCTGACCCTGCGCGATGAACAGGGCCAGCTGCGGGTGCTGCAAGGGCTGGAGGACTTCCGCCAGCACCTGGGCGGCGCCCTGTCGATCCCCATGCTCGACCGCATCGGCCACGCCGTGGACCTGCACCAGATCGACGACCTGCGCATGGAGCAGGCCATCGAACGCCTCGCCGGCTTCGGCCACCAGGCCTTCGCCCCTGCAGAGGGCGCCCCGTCATGATGGCCCAGGGCTCGCTGCACACCTGGCTGACCCTGGGGCGGGTCTCCAACCTGCCCACGGTCTGGACCAACGTCCTGGCCGCCGCGCTGATCGCCAGCGCGTCCGGGCCCTATGCCCCGCCCTCCTCCCTGGGCTGGCTCCTGCTGCTGGCGGCTGGGTCCGCGCTTTACCTGGCGGGCATGCTGCTCAACGACCTGTTCGACGCCGACTGGGACAGCCAGCACCAGAACCCGCGCCCCATCGCCCTCGGCCAGGCCAGCCGGCAGCAGGTGCTGCTGGCCAGCGCCGGGCTGCTGGGCGTGGCGGCCCTGGCCGTGCTCCTGCTCAGCCGCCTCGCCATGCAGCCCCTCTGGCTGCTGGCCAGCGCCGCCGCCCTGGCCGGGCTGATCCTGGCCTACAACCTGCTGCACAAGCACAACCTGCACAGCGTGTGGCTGATGGGCGGCTGCCGTGTCGCGCTGTACCTCACGGCCGCCGCCAGCCTCGGCGCCCCGTCGGCGTCCCTGTGGCTCTGTGCGCTGCTGCTGGGCACCTACATCAGCGGCCTCACCTACGTGGCCCGGCAGGAGCACCTCAACCGGCTCACCAGCCTGGTTCCGCTGCTGCTGATGCTCAGCCCGCTGCTGCTGGCCTTCCGCGGAGAAGGCCTGATGTTCTGGCTGATGCTGCTGCTCTGGCTCGGCTGGCTGGGCAAGAGCTACCGCCAGCACCTGGCACGACCGGACCAGCGCAACGTGCGGGCCTTCATCGGCGCCGGGCTGAGTGCGCTGCCGCTGTACGACGGCATGGTCCTGGCGCTGGCCAACGTGCCCCTGGGCAGCCTTCTGTGCATCGGCGTGTTCCTGCTCCTGCCGCGCCTGCAACGCTGGGTGAAACCGACATGAATCACATTGCCTGCCTCCTGCCCGACCTGCGCCTCGACACCGCACGGATTGCCGACCTGCACCAGGCTCTGGTCGCCGCCCTGGACGATGACGCGCGAGCGGCCTGGGAGCTGACCTGCCAGCGCCTGGCCGAACACCCCGATGGCGACACCCTGGCCCTGCTCAGTGGCCGCCTGCGGCGCCAGCTCGGCGAGCAGTACGTGCCGGGCCTGCACTGGCGGCGCGGTGAGCTTGGCCGCGCGTTGCTGCTGGCCCAGGCACTGGAAGCCCAGCCCGAAGGCGCCCGCGAAGCGCTGTTGAAGCGCTACTTCGCCTGGGGCGACGACCTGGAGAAGGCCGCCCTGCTCAAGGCCCTGGACTGGCTCGACGGCGACGGCATCTGCCTGGACCTCGCCCAGCAGGCCACCCGCACCAACAGCAGCGACGTGTTCGCCGCCCTGGCCCTGGACAACCCCTACGCCGCCCGCTTCTTCCCCGAGCGCGCCTTCCACCAGCTGATGCTCAAGGGCGTCGCCATGGAGCTGGACATGCGCCGCGTACAGGGGCTGGAGACGCGGCGCAACGGGGCGCTCAACCAACTGGTGCTGGACCAGTTGAACGAGCGCCTGGCCGCCGGCCGCAGCGCCCTGCCCGGCCTTGCCCAGCTGCTGGCCTGGCCCCTGCTGAGCCCGGCGCAGATCGCCAACCTGCAGGCCCACGCCCGCGCCGGCCGGCTGCCGCCCGGCTGGCTGCCCGCCGACTTCCCCCGCACCTGATTCCCCGCACACCGAGAAAGGACGCCCCCATGCCCAGGTACTTCGACCCGCACATCCACATGGTCAGCCGCACCACCGACGACTACCAGAACATGGCCGACGCCGGCATCACCGGCGTCATCGAGCCGGCCTTCTGGCAGGGCCAGGCCCGCACCAACCTGGGCAGCTTCATCGACTACTTCGACACCCTGGTGGGCTGGGAGCGCTTCCGCGCCAGCATGTTCGGCATCCACCATTTCTGCACCATCGGCCTCAACCCCAAGGAGGCCAACAACATGGCCCTGGCCAACGAGGTGCTGGACATTCTCCCGCGCTACCTGGTCAAGGAAGGCGTGGTGGGCGTCGGCGAGATCGGTTACGACGACATCACCCCCGAGGAGGAGCACTTCTTCGCCCGCCAGCTGGACCTGGCCAAGCGCTTCAACCTGCCGGTGCTGGTGCACACCCCGCACCGCGACAAGATCGGCGGCACCCGCCGCACCCTCTCGGTGATCCGCGAGGTGGGCGTCCCCGAGCACCTGGTGCTGATCGACCACCTCAACGAGCTGACCCTGCCCCTGGTGATGGAGAGCGACTGCTGGCGCGGGCACTCCATCTACCCCAACACCAAGATGTCCGAGCAGCGCATGGTGGCGCTGCTGCAGCAGTACGGCACCGAGAAGATGGTGGTCAACAGCGCCGCCGACTGGGGCGTCAGCGACCCGCTGAAGGTGCCCAAGACCGGCGAAGCCATGCGCCAGGCCGGCTTCAGCGAGGCCCAGGTGGAGCAGGTGCTGTTCGACAACCCGGTGGACTTCTTCGCCCAGAGCGGCCAGCTGGACAAGGCCGAAGTCGGCAGCCTGCTGCCCATCGATCAACGCCGTCTCTGGCAGGAAAACTCGGCCCTGCGCGGCCAGGAACCGGTGGTGAAATGAACGGCGCGATGGGATGGACCCCAGCGCAACTGGGTTACTGCGGCAACGTCCACCCGGCCCATGACCTGGAGGCACTCTGTGCCTCCATCGCCGGGCCGTTCCAGGCGGTGCGCCGGCAGCGTGGCCTGGCCGAACAGGACAGCGGCCTGTGGATCAGCGCCCACGCTGCCAGCGAACTGCAGGTGCCGGCCCGCCGCCGCGCCTTCCTCGCCCTGCTGCGGCGTTGCGGGCTGCGCCTGACCTCGCTGAACGGCTTCCCCTTCGGGCGCTTCCACGGTGCGGCGGTCAAGGCCGAGGTGTACCAGCCCGACTGGGCCGATCCCCGGCGCCTGGCCTACAGCCTGCAACTGGCGGAGCTGCTGGCCGAGGCCCTGCCGGAGGACTGCAACCAGGGCGTTATCTCCAGCGTGCCCCTGGGCTACCGCGCGCATTGGACGCCGGCCCGCCAGCAGCACGCGGAGAACCGCCTGCGCCAGCTCACCCGGGGCCTGGCCGAGCTGCGCCAGCGCACCGGCAAGCACATCCGCCTGTGCCTGGAGATGGAGCCGGATTGCGTGCTGGAGCGCACCGAGGAGGCCCTGGCGTTCTTCACCCGCTGGCGCGACACGGACCCGAACTGGCGCTACCTGGCGCTGTGCGTCGACGTGTGCCACCAGGCGGTGCTGTTCGAGGAGGTGGGCGAATCCCTGGTGCAGCTGCACCAGGCCGGTATCCCGGTGGGCAAGATCCAGCTCTCCAACGCCCTCGCCTGCCAGCTGCCGATCCAGGCACGCGCCCGTGCCCTGGCCCTGGAGCGGCTGGCCGGCTTCGCCGAAGGCGTCTACCTGCACCAGGTGAAGGGCCGCCGTCACGACGGCGGGCTGAGCAGCTGGGCCGACCTGCCCCAGGCCCTGGCCGACCCGGCGCTGCACACCTGCGTGGAGCTGCGCGTGCACTTCCACGTACCGCTGTTCACCGAGCGCTTCCAGTGGCCGGAGCTGCACGGCACCCAGGCGGCCCTGCATGCCGTCTTCGACACCCTGGCCGCGCACCCCGGGTTGCACCCGGTGCTGGAGGTGGAAACCTACAGCTGGAACGTGCTGCCCGAGGCCCTGCGCCCGGCCAGCGAAACCGCCCTGGCCCAGGGCATCGCCGCGGAACTGGCCTGGGTCGATGACCAGCTGGTCTCGCGCTTCGGCCCGGCCCTGCGCCGGCGGGTGGTGCGCCATGGCTGATCCCAGGCCCCTGCTGCTGGTGGACGTGGTCGGGCTGACCCCGTCCCTGCTCGGCGATAACACCCCGCACATCAACGCCCTGCTCAAGCGCGGGCGCATGGCCGGCCTGCAGCCGGTGTTCCCGGCCGTCACCACCAGCGTGCAGGCCTCTATGCTCACCGGCCTGCCGCCGTCGGGGCACGGCATCGTCGGCAATGGCTGGTACTTCCGCGACCAGGCCGAGGTGCGCTTCTGGCTGCAGCCCAACGCCCTGGTCCAGGGCGAGAAGGTCTGGCAGGCCATCGCCCGCCAGTGGCCGGAGTTCCGCTGCAGCCAGCTGTTCTGGTGGTACAACATGTACGCCGACGTCAGCGCCTCCATCACCCCGCGCCCGCACTACCCCGCCGACGGGCGCAAGGTGTTCGGCCTCTATTCGTCCCCCGCCTCGCTGCACGCGGAGATCGAGCAGCGCATCGGCACCTTCCCCTTCCCCAGCTTCTGGGGCCCGATGGCCGGCATCGGCTCCAGCCGCTGGATCGTCGACTGCGCCATGGCCGAGTTCGACCTCAACCGACCGCACCTGCAACTGGTCTACCTGCCCCACCTGGACTACGACCTGCAGCGCCTCGGCCCACGCCACCCGGAGATCGGTGCGCAGGTGCGCGCCATCGACGCCGAGGTGGGCCGCCTGCTGGACTTCGCCCGCACCCAGGACGCCGCGGTGATGCTGGTGTCCGAGTACGGCATCGAGCCGGTGCAGCAGTCCATCTCCATTAACCGCCTGCTGCGGGCCGAAGGCTGGCTGCAGGTGCGCCGCTCGCTGAGCTGGGAGCTGCTCGACCCCGGCGCCAGCGCGGCCTTTGCCGTGGCCGACCACCAGGTGGCCCACGTCTACGTGCGCGAGCCCCGCGAGCTGCGCCGGGTCAAGGCGCTGCTGGCGCGCCAGCCGGGCATCGAGCGGGTGCTGGACCGTGACGAGCAGCGCGCCTGGCAGCTGGACCACCCCCGCGCCGGCGACCTGGTGGCCATGGCCGCGCCCGGCTACTGGTTCGATTACTACTACTGGTTCGACGACCGCCTCGCGCCGGACTTCGCCCGCACCGTGGACATCCACCGCAAGCCCGGCTACGACCCGCTGGAACTGTTCGTCGACCCCGCCATCGCCTTCCCGCGCCTGCGGGTGGCGCGGCGCCTGGCGCAGAAGCTGCTCGGCTTCCGCTACTACATGGATCTGATCCCCCTGGACACCCGCCTGGTGCGCGGGAGCCACGGCCGTCTTCCCGCCAGCGACCAGGATGGGCCGCTGCTGATCACCGATTGCGACCTCCCCTTACCGGACCGCCTGCCGGTCACCTCGGTAAAACACCTGCTCCTGCAGTACTTCCTGGGGCACCGCACTCTCGACAAGGCTTCGGCCAAGGAGACCCCATGCAACGAGCCCTCTCCCTTGCAGTCCTGAGCATCCTGGCCGGTTCGGCCCAGGCCCAGAGCCAACCCTCCTTCGACTGCACCGGTTTCTTCGACTACGGCGGCCATGCCGATGCCCTGCGAACGCAGTTCACCGGCGCACCGGAAGTCACCGCCTGGAACTGGTTCGTCTGCCTCAACCAGCCCGAAGTCAAGGGCAGCACCAGCCGTGTCTGGGAGGGCCTCAAGCCCACCGACCAGGTGTTCCTGCCCAACGGCGGCAAGCCGCTGCCCTACAACGAGCGCGAACCCACCCCCACCACGGTGCTGAAACAGGCCGAGCAACTGGGCCTGGACACCAAGGCCACCTTCCACAACCTCGACAGCATCCAGCAGGTGGACGGCCTGGTGCTGGAAATGGGCGGCCAGGTGCCGGCGGCGCAGAAAGGCAAGCCGGTGCGCTTCCAGCTGCTGATGGGCCAGGGCACCTTCGACTACATCGTCGACAAGCAGGTCTACAACGTCGACGGCCAGGCCGCGCTGACCGCCAACCTGGCCTTCCCCGCCAACGCCTGGGAGGTGAAGACGGCGTGGATCTGGATCGGCACCGACGCCACCTTCCGCAAGACCCTGGAGAACGACGGCTACTACATCGCCCAGGCCTACTACCTGAAGAACGGCAGCCAGTACGAGGTGGGCTACGCCGCCCTCAGTGGCATGCACGTGATCAACAAGCTGACCCCCGACTGGGTCTGGACCACCTTCGAGAACCGCAACAACGGCAAGTACACCGTCACCAACGACATCCCGCCCAAGCCGATGACCAACAGCACCGGCCCGACCCCGGCGGCCCAGACCGCCAATGCCCAGTTCCAGCCGCAGTACGCCGCGCTGGGCCAGTACGAGCTGATCGGCGTGCAGTACATCGCCGGCGGCGAGCCTAAGCTGCTGGCCAACTCGCAGCTGGAGTCGGCCTTCCAGAGCCAATCCTCATGCCTGGCCTGCCATGGCACGGCGGCCTATTCGGCGAAGAGTGGCTACTTCAAGTTCGCCCTGCCGTCCCAGGACGGCATCGCCTACCCCGTGGAGCCGCTGCCGGAGAGCGCCTTCGCCGGCTACAACCAGCTGGACTACGTCTGGTCGCTCAAGCGCGCCCAGTGGAAACGTTAAGGAGGACGAACCATGAGCGTCTTGAACTTCCCACGGCTCTACATGAACGGGCATTTCTTCTGGAACCCGCCCACGGCCAACAACAACGACGTCCTCCCGCTCTACGACGCGGTGAAGATGGACCTGAACTGGCCGTTCCTGTCGCACTACGGGATCCATCCCGAGAACGCCCGCACGAAACTGCTGCCCTGGATCATCAGTGCGCTGCCCTATGACCAGGTCCCGGACTACGTGCTGCAGGTGCCGGGCAACGGGAGCCCCAGCGGCTACCCGATGATGCCGGCGGAATGGGACCTGTTCGGTGACAACGCCTGCGGCACCGTGGACTACAACGACATCCGCTCGCTGATCATCGGCGGCGAACTGCAGGCCAACAGCTACATCGAGCAGGACCCCATTGTGGGCAAGGGCTACCAGCTGCTGGGCAACCCCTTCGGCAGCGACAAGCCCACCCCGGCGCGCTTCGTCGACATCAGCCCCTGGCAGAACACCTTCACCGCGCTGTACTTCGACCGCCTTGTGCTGGGCGACGCCACCTGCGGGCTGACGGCCACCCGCGCCTACCGCATGCTCGACCGCTTCCTCAACTTCAACTGGGGGGCCGTGCAGGGTCTGAACACAGTCACCACCGCCTGGCAGACCTGCTTCCCCCGCGAGAACCTGCAGTGGCAACTGGGCGACTCGGCCCTGCTCAAGGTCCTGCAGCAACAGATGGACGCGCAGAACGCCCAGGGGTTGATGTTCCGCTTCACCACCTACCTGACCTACTACGACCGCAACGGCATCTTCAACGACTACCCACCGGTCAACACGCGCAGCAACAGCCTTAAAGCCCTTGAGGCACTTCAGGGCATCTACCAGGCCGGCCTCGACAACGTGGCCGACATCGTCCTCAACCCCGCCTACAGCCGCACGGCGGGTGTGCTGGGCCTGTGGTTCGCCGATGAGTACCCCACCGCCCCGGCCGGTCGCCGGCTGGAGCCGGCCGGGAAATTCCCGATCCCGGGCGGGAACCCGAAGGCAACGATCCAGTTGGGGGTGATCTCCGCCCAGGCCCAGGGCGACCTGCTGTCACTGGACCTGGGCACCGGTTTCCCCTTCGCCCCCCTGCCGAACAGCCAAAACACGGTACCGGAGTGCGAGAAGCTGCAACTGGGTGATTTCCAGGTCGGCATCCAGCAGAACGGCGAGTTCCAGCCCCTGGCCGACCTGACTTTCGCCCAGTACGCCCAGGCCGCCTTCGACAAGCGTGCAGGCCTGGTGGACCTGCCGGTGACGGATGCCGTGTCCAAGACCGAGGTCGGCACCCTGGCCCTGCAGACCCAGGGCAGCAGCCCGATGCTCGCCGCCCAGCAGCAGATGTGGACCGCCGAGGTGGTCGAGAGTGGCACCTTCATCGACGTCGGGGACACCCGCACCCTGCAGATCATGGTGCAGTACGACGGCCTGCCCGCACCGGCCGGCACCACCCTGTGGGTGGCGGAGTACAACAACCCCTTCATGCTGACCACCAGCAACTACTACCTGGCGTTCAGCAACGACATCGACTTCACCCTGATCAAGGACCACCCCACCCACCGCAAGGACAACAAACCGGGTATGCCGCAGTTTCTCGGTACCCAGGCACCGGGGGCCGTGATCAACGAGGGCAGTGGGCGCAGCCTGCGTGCCACTGACGAGGCCCCGGAGGATGATTTCGTACCCATCCGCTACCAGACCTACCTGAAAACCCCGGCCGGTCTCAGCCTGGCACCCTGCCTGCAGTTCATCCCGTCCATCCCGCGTTCCGGCGTGCTGGATAACGGCGCCAGGGTGGACTACAGCCTCACCCAGATCACCACCGACGCCAACGGCATCGCCCAGGTGACGGTCAAGGCCATCGCTGCCGGCTTCCCGACCCTGCGCTTCTTCGTTCAGGACGGCCCCGGCGCGGCGCCTGCGGTGCCCTTCAGCTTCGATTACATGGAGGCCTACACCGACTTCCTCGCACCCTTGCGAGTGCTGCCGGACGAGCCCGGGCTGATGGACGAGTTCGTCACGGCCTGGAACCAGGTGTGCAAGCAGACGGACGCACGGGTGCTGATCTGGGAGGGCTTCATCTACCCGCGCATCTTCGAGCCGTTCTATTACCTCTACCCGATCATGGACAAGTACATGCCGCTGAATTCCCTGCAGCGCATCGAGGGCGCCATCGACCAGTTGATCCTCCTGGTCAGCAAGCCCTACCAGGAGGAAAGCACCCTTGCCATGCCCATCACCCGCGACCTGCCGCAGAGCCGGCGCGCGGTGCTGGAACGCTGGGCCAACGAGCTGGTGAAGCTCAACTACCCGCCCCGGCCCCTGACCTGAACCGTCGTTGACCTGGAACCCGCAGGCGGGCCGGCACCGCTCGCCCGCCCTGCCGTTACGAAGGAGAGTCCCCATGAAGAAAACCCGACTGCTCGCCTGGCTGCTGCCCCTCGCACTGCTCGGCCAACCCGCCCTCGCCGCCGATGACGAAGGCGACGTGTTCTTCACCAACGGCGTGCACAACACCCTCGGCTGCGACGCCAGCAACGGCAACTGCATCGCCACGCGCAAGCCCGGCGAGCCCAGCGATCCGTTCTTCCCCGCCACCTGGGTCAGTGACTGGACCATGTTCCGCGTCACCCAGAACTACGAGAAGAACCCGCCGCCCTACAGCAACCCGCCCAGCACCCTCAAGCCGGCCGACTACACCGTCTCCAAGGGCACCAGCTACTACGACACCACCTACATCCCCGCCGATGGCGACGGCTACGGCGCGATGATGGAGCACTACGAGAAGTACTGCCTGCCGATCTTCCCGATCAAGGACAACAACTACACCTGCTCCTTCGTTTCCCTGGGCAACAAGGCCTACTTCCTCACCTACGAGGACCGGCCCAAGACCATGCCCGAGTGCTGCGCCTTCTCGCCGATGAACCACCCGGCGCGGCAGGACTTCGTCCAGCACCTGCCCTACAGCCCGACCCGCAGCCAGAACCTGGGCGGCAGCGTGCAGGCCTATGCGCTGGACGTGCAGTCGCCCCAGGGGCCGATCCTGTTCGGCTACGCCTTCTACAAGGACGCCACCCGCGCAGCACCGGGCCAGCCGCTGTTCCGCCACCCGCAGTCGTTCTACTTCTCCGGGGACGCCAGCGTCGCCAACGCGCCCATCGTCAGCCAGAACTACGTGAACTTCCGCATCGAGAAGCCCGACCCGGCCAAGACCTGGGACCAGGTGGCCAAGAAGTGCCCGGTCAACCCCGAGCCCTGCCAGCTGTTCAACCCGCCGGCGCCCCAGGCCAACGGGGCCAAGGCGCAGTGGAACCAGCTGAAATCCATCCAGCCCTGATCGGCAAGGAGCGCCCCCATGAACCCGACCTTCCGCTACGCCGGCTCCGCCCTGCTGCTGGCCAGTGCCCTCGCCTGCCAGGCCCGTGAGCAGCCCCAGGCCGCCGTCACCGGCACCACCCCCGCCTGCCAGCCGCCCACCAGCGCGCCGGCCCCCACTGCCGCCCAGGCCGATTTCGACCGCTACAGCTGGCAGCTCTTCATCGCCCTCAACTGGCCGGTGCAGGCCGGCCAGCGCGGCCAGCCGGACTGCAGCCAGCCCCTGGGCGCCCCCGGGCCCACCGTCTGGCAGAGCTACAAGGACGTGAACGAGATATTCCTGCCCAACGGCCAGAACCCTGGGCCCTGGAACACCCCGATGAGCGCCCGCAGCCTGGGCCTCATCAACATCGCCGCGC
This sequence comes from Pseudomonas sp. FeS53a, assembly GCF_000931385.1. Taxonomy (NCBI): domain Bacteria; kingdom Pseudomonadati; phylum Pseudomonadota; class Gammaproteobacteria; order Pseudomonadales; family Pseudomonadaceae; genus Pseudomonas; species Pseudomonas sp. FeS53a. The sequence goes on along the minus strand of NZ_JYFT01000015.1, from coordinate 81,960 downwards.
TGAAGAACACCTCCGTGGTGCAGGCGGTGGACCAGGCCGTGGGCGGCTGGCTGATCGACCAGCGCGGCAACCCCACCTACTACGACATCGCCGCCAACGAGGTCTCGTACGACTACATCGTGCAGAACCGTTTCTATGACCTGAGCGTGGTGAGCCAGGCGCGCAACATCGCCTTCCCCGCCCAGGCCACCGAGATCAAGGCTGCCTGGCGGGTGCTGACGCCCCAGGACAATGCCGCGCGCTACTTCACCACCCGTGCCCAGGTGGCGCAGTTCAACAGCCAGGGCGTCGCCACCGGCACCACAGTGGAGGCCACCCTGGGCCTGGTGGGGCTGCACATCATCGTCAAGGCGCCGGGCTACCCGCAGTGGGTCTGGTCCACCTTCGAGCAGGTGGACAACGTGCCCGGTGGCAGCGGCAGCGCCAGCCCTTATAGCTACTATGACGCCAGCGCCCCGGCGAGCAACGTCAACCAGTCGCCCTGCACCTGGCAGCAGCAGGGCAGTGACCTGATCTGCGTTCCCAAGCCCGGCACCACCTTCCAGACCCCCGACCCGCTGACCCGCGTCACCCCCATCGCCAGCGACACGGCGGCGGTCAACGCCCAGTACCAGCAGAACGTGCAGCAGAGCGTGCTGCGCTACTACCAACTGGTCACCACCCAGCGCCCGCTGATGCCGGACAACCCGGGCAACCCGCTGGGCCAGCCGACCCCGGCGCTGTCCGCCAACGTCACCATGGAGAGCTACATCCAGCCCAATAGCAGCTGCATGAACTGCCACTCCATGGCCACGGCGAAGAACAGCCCCTACAAGTCCGACTTCTCCTACCTGTTCAAATTCGCCAAGGCGCCCGCCTCGGCCGCTCTCAACAAGGACGAGGAATGACCCCATGAGCATCCTGAACGGACCCCGACTGAACTTCTGGGGCGGCATCCGCACCGACGTGAGCCTGCCCAACAACTCGCCGACCATTCCCATGGGCACCGACGACTCGCAGACCCTCGACCTGTTCGACATCCCCAACTCCCAGGTGGCCACCCAGGCCCAGGGCTACAGCGACGACGAACTCAACGACCTGATGAATGCTCCCTTCAAGGACTACTACACCGCTGGGGGCTGGAACCATTACGGCCAGCATGTGGTGGACATGCAGAACGTGCTGATCAGCTCCCAGGGCACGCCCGGTGCCATCAGCACCACCGGTGACCTGGTGGGCCAGCCGGTGTACCTGCTCGGCTCGGTGGACCCGGTGACCGGCCAGGCTCCGGTGTCCGGCCCGATGATGGTGGACCTGGACCCCACCGGCACCACCACGACCCAGATCTACATGGGCGGCCTGCAGATCGGCGGCACCACCGACCCGCAACTGGTGATCCACGCCAATGTGGTGGCCAGCAGCTTCGACCTGGCCAAGCGATTGCTCTCCGGTATTGCCGATGCGCCGGGCTCCTGCGTCATCAGCGGCACCTTCCAGGTCACCTTCCCGCTGAGCGCCATCGTCAGCTGGAACCAGAACAGCGCGGCCCTCAAGAGCCTGATCGAAGCACCCGGTGCCACGGGCCTGGTGCTGCGCTTCGTGATGTTCGAGATGTGCCCGGGCATGACCACTGCCCAGCTGGACGCGGACTATGCCGCCGGCCGCTACACGCCGAACCCGAGCATCGGCCGGGTCATCGGCACGCTGGCCCCGGCGTTCGCCGGTGAACCGCAGATCTGCCCGGCCGGCCGTTCGCTGTTCAACGCCGACACCGGCGGCGCGGGCTATGCCCAGGTGGTGCCCGCCAGCGCGCCAGGCCATTGCGGCTGGCTGAGCCTGGACATGGTCAACCTGATCCCCAAGGCCACCTTCCGCGCCGATCGCACCGACATCACCAGCCCCATCGGCCCCAATGCCGACTACGGCCCGGTGACCATCACCGCCGGGGGGCTGACCCTGGCCACTCTGCCCGCCGACTCGGCGCTGCTGCAGCAGTACTACGTCTACGGTGGCCTGGTGGACATTCCCCTGACCCACCCGGCCTGTGAACTGGCCAGCACCACGGCCCTGGGCATGCATGCACCCAACATGGTTGCCGGCACCCAGCTGAAGGTCAGCGAAACCCCGCTGCGCATCTACAGCGACCAGCGCAACCTGTACATGGACGACTACCCCGACGGCCTGACCCTGACCCTGCAGGTGCGCTACCTGGGCGGGCCGCTGCCCCTGGCCAAGCCCATCAGCCTGGACACCGGCCCGGCCGGCAACCTGGACGACCGCTCCACCTGGGACATGCTGCAGATCCCAGAGGACCCGGTGGTGGCACCGGCTGGGCAGACCGAAGTGCAGGTGGCGCTCTCACGCAAGCCCAACACGGCCGCCCAGGCCGGCTACACCACCCTGTCGTACACCCTGGGCAAGTCCACCGGCTTCACCAACTTCCGTTTCTACTCCCACACCGACTTCGGCATCCCCGCCGGCAGCACCGTCACCTGGGACCAGGTCTACCCGGCTGTGCTGCGCTTCCACTACCTGGCCTTCCCCGCCATGTCCCGCTTCATCCCGCTGAACCAGCAGGACGCGATCTGGAATGCGCGCCAGGCGATCCTCGCGCGCACCGATGACGCCTACAAAGGCACCACGCTGTACATGCCGGTGGTGCGTTCCATGTCGCCGTGCCAGCGGGCGCTGCTCAAGGCCTACCTCACCAGCAGCCCCTGGCAACCCCCGGCAGCCTGAGGAGCAGCAGCCATGACCATCCATATCCCCTTCAACCCCCGCGACGCCGTTCGTAGCGGCACGGTGATCGCCGAGGGCCTGCTCAACCCTCGGGGCCTGTGCCTGGAGCCCGACGGCAGCCTGCTGCTGGTGGAGGCCGGCTCCGGGCACGCCGACCAGCCCCTCAGCGGGCGCATCAGCCGGCTGCGCCCGGCGCCGGGCACCTCCGGCCACTACCAGGCGCCGGAGGTGATCGCCGAGGGCTTCCGCTCCATGAACATGCAGGTGCGCATGCTGCGGGACGAGATCATGGGGCTGTCCGACGTGTGCTGCGCCGGTGGGCGCTGCCTGGCCAGCCTCACCGACTACGTGGACGGCTCGCGCATCCTCGACCTCGGCCAATCGCCTCCGGCCACGCTGTTCCGCAGCCGGGGCAACCTCAACGCCCTGTGCTACCACCCGGGGCGCCGCAGCTGGCTGTCGGTCAAACCGGATACCAACCAGGTGGTGGAGTTCGTCGAGGGCTATGACGAGCGGGTGCTGGTCCAGTTGCCAGACCTTGCCCAGGGCCAGGAGGCGGTGCCGGTGACCCTGGTGCACGAGCCGGCCACCGGTGCGCTGCTGGTGACGCTGTTCTCCGGTGAGTTGCGCCGCGACCCGGCGCTGCGCGGCGTGGAGTTCGCCGACCACGCCGGGCAGGTGATCCGCGTCTGGCCCGAAGACGGCCGCATCGAGACGGTGGTGTTCGGCTTGCAGCTGCCTACCGGCCTGGCACTGACGAAGGACGGCAACCTGCTGGTCCTGGAGCTGTGCCAACGACTGCTGCAACCGCTGACCCCGGATTGGGCCGGCGCCGCCTGGCACGGCGGGTTCGAGCGCTTCAGCGGGCGCCTGCTGCACTGCGACCTGAGCCGTGGCACGGTCGCGGTGCTGGCCGAAGGGCTGGATACGCCGTCCAACCTCTGCCTGCTGCCCGATGCGGTGCTGGTCAGCGAAGGCATGGGGCTCAGCGGTCGACCGTTGCCGACGCCGGGTGCGGGCACCGCCCCGCTGGACGGCCGCATCCGCCGCATTCCCCTGACCGGACTGGGCTGATCAGCGCGCCGTGGCCAGGTCCCGGACGATCTCGTCGGCCAGTTCGGCGGCGACCTCGTCCAGGTTGCGCTCCAGTGCCCGGCGCTCCAGCAGGAACTTGGCTGCTGCCACCTGGGGATTGCGTGACACCAGCGCACCCGGCAGGCGCCCGGAACGGTCCTGGGCGGCCAGCTGGCGGAGTTCGCCAGCGGCCAGGTCGCTGATCCACACCTGGGCCTCGACGCTGCTGGCACCCGCGCCGAACCCCACCGCCGTGCGCACCAGGCGCCGGCCACCCAGGCTGGCGACCTGGCCCTGGATCAGCCAGCCACTCTGCGGCAGGGGCTGGCGCTCATCCAGACGCGACACCTGCACCTGCCGTGCGCCAAGGGCCTGCTGCAACGCGACGCCCAGCTGGGTTGCTCGCTCGCGCTGCTGGGCATCGCCTGGGTCTTGCGCGACGAAGTCGGTGAGGTAGAGCGCCGGCTCCGCCGCGAACGTGGCGACGGGCAACAGCAGGACAGCGGCAAGCAGGATCGAGCGCATGAAGGAACCCTGTAGGAACTGGGGGAAGCAGCCTGGACCAGGGCCGGGCGCCCTGTCGAGGGCGACCCGGCGAAGCGCGGCACGAGCGGAATGAACGGCATTATCCGGTTGCGGGCTCGCCGGGCACGTCACGCTGGCGGCTGCAGGAGCGCCCAGCCGTCTTGGCCTCGTAGAGGGCCGCATCCGCCGCCTTGAGCAGGTCGGCCGGAGACAGGTGCGGGTGCAACGTCGGTTCTGCTGGCACGAAACTGGCGACGCCGATGGAGACAGAAACCTGGCCCTTGTCGCTTTCGGCATGGGGAATGCCCAGCCGAGCCACCTCATGGTGGATGTGCTCGGCAACCTCCCAGGCCCCATCCGGCCCGGTGTCCGGCAACAGCAGGGCGAACTCCTCGCCGCCGTAGCGAGCCACCACATCGATTGCGCGCTTGGCACAGCGACGCAGGGCCGCCGACACCAACACCAGGCACTGGTCGCCCTGGATGTGGCCGTAGGTGTCGTTGTAGCGCTTGAAGAAGTCGATATCGAGCAACACCAGGGACACCGCGCTGCCGCTGCGGCTGGCGCGAACGCACTCGCGCTCCAGGGCGGCATCGAGGGTGCGGCGGTTGGACAGCCCGGTGAGGCCGTCGGTCTGGGCCAGTACATTGAGGCGGTCGAGGGCCTGCTTGAGCCGGAGGTGGGTGCGCACCCGGGCAGCGACGATGGCCGGGCGGATGGGCTTGGCGATGAAGTCCACCGCGCCCAGGGCCAGGCCGGCCTCCTCCATGTCGCCTTCAGTGTGGCTGGTGATGAAGATCACCGGGATGGCCTCCAGCACCGGGTCCTTCTTCAGCGCCTCGCAGACCTGAAAGCCGCTCATGCCGGGCATCTCCGAATCGAGGATGACCAAATCCGGGAAGCTCTCCCGGGCAATGCGCAACCCCTCCTCCCCGGAGGTGGCGAAGCGGATCTGGCCCAGGCCGTTCAGGGCCTTGCTCAGGGCGCGGATGGCCAGGGTGTCGTCATCCACCAGCAGGATGATGGCGTCATGCATGCTCGCTTCCCTCGTCGTCAATCAGTCCATGGGCCGCCAGGACGTCCAGTGCCTGGTCGAATTGCAGGTCGTCCACCGCCTTCCAGGCCGCGTCCGCCAATGCCTGGCCGCCTTTTGCCAGCAGGGCCGCCACGGCGTCGGGAAAGGTGTCGATGGCCGCCATGTCACGGCCTTGCAGTTGGGTGATCAACCTCTCCAGGGCCTGCTCGGCCTCGCCGGCGTCCTGCGGTCCGGAGGCCGGGGTACTCAGCTGTGTCTCCAGATAAGGTGCGGCGGCCGCGCGCAGGGCCACCAGGGCTTCGGACACCTGCTGCAGGGCCAGGCGCTGCTCGGCGCTGCCGGCCGGCCTGCGGATGCTCGACTCGCCATCGCCGCAGGCCCGGTGCAGCGCCATGGCCCCCAGCAGACCGGCGGAGCCTCGCAGCTTGTGCAGCTTGCCAGCCAGGGTCGCCGCATCACGGCTGAGCAGTTGCTGGGCGAGTTGGGTGTCCTCGAGGTCGGCAAATTCGTTGAACAGCTTGTTCAGCGACCCGAGGAAGAGGTCGATGTCGTTTCCCAGCCGGTTCGCCGCCTCCCGGGCGTCGATGCCGGGGATTACCGGCCAGGCCTGCTCGTCTTTCTGCTCCAGGCGGGCGGAGAGGTTGCGCACGGGCAGCGGTTCCAGGCGGAACTGCTCGATCAGCCGACGCAGGGTGCGGATCAGCGAGGTCGGCTCCAGGGGCTTGGAAAGGAACTCGTTCATGCCGGCCGCCTCGGCCTGGCGGCGCTCCTCGGCCAGGGCACCAGCGGTCAGGGCGATCACCGGCAGGCGGGTCAGGCCGAGCTTCCCGCGCAGGGTGCGGGTGGCTTCATAGCCGTCCATTTCCGGCATCTGCACGTCCATCAGCACCGCGTCGTAGTGATCCGGTGCCTGTTCGAGACGTTGCACCGCCTCGCGCCCGTTCATGGCGGTGTCCACCTCGGCGCCCTGCTGCCCAAGCAGCAGGCTGGCCACTTCGAGGTTGATCTCGCTGTCGTCCACCAGCAGCAGGCGGGTGCCCTCCAGCCAGCGGGTGGAGCGGGTATCCAGGTCGGTGCCGAGCATCACCTTCTCGGTGTTGCCGACATGGCGGACCACTGCCGAGTTGACGGCATTGAACAGGCTGGAGCTGTCCACCGGCTTGCGCAGGGCCTGGTCCACCAGTCCGCCACTCTCCCGCACATAGCCGTCGAGTTCGTGGGCCGAGACCAGCAGGCTGCTGGGCAGGCGGGTCGGGGCGAGAATACGTGCGCTCTCTTCCAGCACGGCAACGCCGTCGAGCCCTGGCATCTGCCAGTCCACCAGCAGCACGTCGGGCAGCTGCAAGCCGTGCTGCACGCGCTCGCGCAGCAGGTCCAGCAGGGCTTCGCCGCTGTCCAGCATGCGCACCCGCCAGCCGAGCCCACGGCAATGGCGCGCCAGTTGCTGGCGGTCGGCTTCGCTGTCGTCCACCACCACCACTTCCAGGCTGCGTGCGGTGGCGGTGGCGGTGGCGTCCAGATCGGTCTGGGCGATTTCCAGCGGAATCTCCACCCAGAACTCGCTGCCCTGCCCCAGTACGCTGCGCACCCCGGCGCTGCCGCCCATCTGCTCGGCCAGGCCACGCACCACGGACAACCCCAGCCCGGTGCCGCCGAAGCGACGGGTGGTGGAGGCATCGGCCTGGGTGAAGGGCGAAAACAGTTGGTCCACTACTTCGGCGGCGATGCCGCAGCCGGTGTCGACGACCGTGAGGGTCACCCGGACCTGTTCGGCATCGACCTCCCGGCAGGCGACACGAACGGTGATCTGCCCGGTGGCGGTGAACTTCAGCGCGTTGCCCACCAGGTTCATGAGGATCTGGTTGATCCGCAGGGAGTCCCCCAGCACTTGCGCCGGCAGTTCGTCGAGGCCCTCCAGGGTGAAGCCCAGGCCCTTGGCCTCGGCCTGGGGCGAGAACAGCTCGCCCAGCTCCTGCAGCAGCTGGCGGAGGCTGAAGGGGCGGCTCTCCAGGCGCATCTCGCCGGCCTCGATCTTGGCGATGTCGAGGATGTCGTTGATGATCCCCAGCAGCGAACGCCCGGCGATCTCCAGCTTGCCTAGCAGGTTGCGCTGCTCCTCGTTGAGCGGGGTGTTCTGCAGCAGGTGGGCGACGCCGATCACGGCGTTCATCGGGGTGCGGATCTCGTGGCTCATGTTGGCCAGGAACAGGCTCTTGGCCGCGTTGGCGCGTTCGGCTGCCACCGTGGCGGCACGCAGCTCCTCGCTGGATCGCCGCCGCTCGGTGATGTCCTGGGCGATGCTCAGGTAGCCGATGGCTTCGCCGCCGGTGGTGCGGATGGCGGTCATCACCATGGACACCGGCACCGCGCTGCCATCCTGGCGGATGTAGGTCCACTCACGGGTTTCCGCGCCCTGGCTGTCGGCTTTCAGGCACAGCACCTCCAGCCCCTGAACTCTGCGCCCGGCTTCGGCACTGAGTTCTTCGCCGCGCCGGTTGATCTCGCCCTGCTCATGGAGCGAGAGGATCGACAGCAGGCCCACCGCATCGTCGGCCCGGTAGCCCAGCAGGCGCTCGGCGCCCCGGTTGAAGATCGCCACCCGGCCGTGGGTGTCGGTGGCGATGATGGACACCTCCGAGGAGGCGTTGAGCACGCCCTGCAGCAGGCCGGCAAGGCGTGACAGCTCGGCGGTGCGTTGGCTCACCTCCAGTTCGAGCTTGGCGCTGAATTCGCGCAGGTAGTTCTCGGCGCGCAGGCGGTCGCTGATGTCGTGCATCAGCTTGGCAGCGGCGAGGATCGTGCCGTCCGGCTCGCGGATCAGGCTGCAGGTGATGGCCACGTCGATCAGGTGGCCCTGCTTGTGCCGACGCTGGGTCTCCAGGGTCGAACCCAGCTCGCCCCGCGAGACCCGTTCGAGCAGGTCTTCGTCCTCCGAGAAGCGTTCGGGGGGCACCAGCAGCGGCGCCAGGGGGCGGCCGATGACCTCATCGGCGCGGTAGCCGAACATCTGCTCGGCGGCGGGGTTCCAGGTGACGATGGTGCCATCCAGGGCCTCGCCGATGATGGCGTCCCGGGAGTTCTCGATGATGGTGGCCAGGCGCGCCTGTTGCGCGGAGATGGTCCTCTGCCGCTGCCGCGAGACCAGCAGGGCACCGGTCATGCCGGTGAGCAACAGGCTGGCCAGGGTGCCGATGCCGAACACGCGCTCCGGGCTGGGCAACTCCAGGCGCTGGATGTAGTTGGCGTGGGGGCTGATCTCGAAGCGCCAGGTGCGCCCGTAGACCTCGCGCTGGAAGCTGGCGCTGGCAACCCCGTCGTCCACATGGTCGGGCAAGGAGTCGTAGATGAGGTGGTTGGTGTTGCTGTCCACAACGTCGTAGAGGGTCAGGTGCAGGTCGCTGGCCGGGTAGGTCATCGAGCGCATCACTTCCTGCATGGACAGGGGCGCATAGGCCCAGCCCAGGGTGTTGCGCTGGCGCTCTTCGACGGTGGGCGGCGTATCCGGCGTGGCGTAGACCGGCAACAGCAGGAGAAAGGCGCGCGAGGGCTCGACCGACTCCTGCACCAGGGTGATGGGCGCGGTAAGGGTCGGCTGGCCGGTATTCATCGCCTTGACGGCGGCGAGGCGACGGCGGGTTTCGGAAGCGATGTCGAGGCCGAAAGCGGCCTGGTTGCGCTGGGCAGGGTCTACGAACTCGATCACGTAGCGCTCGCCGGCGTGGGCGGCGAATTGGCGAATGCTGAAGTCCGGCATGCCGTCCGCCCGGGTCCGACGGAGAAACGCAGCTTCATCCTCGGGCGCGACGCGGCGTATGAAGCCGAAGCCCCGGGCTCCGGGAAACTCCTTCTCGATGTCGCGGACACGGCCGAAGCGCGCCAGCAGATCACGGGTGACGTTGGGCAACTGCAGCATGTAGATCGCGCCGCGGATGCTGCGCAGGCGGTAGGTGTAGATGTCCAGCCGGCCGATCAGCTCGTGCTCGATCAGCTTGCCGTCGTTGAGCAGCATCTGGTGGATGAAGCTCTGGTTGCGATTGGCCTGGTGCTGGCTGACCAGCAGGCTGGCGAGCAGCCCGGCACCCAGCACTACCAGCATCCATGCCACCACGATCACGGCCTGCCTTCTGATCATCCTTCGTTCCCGGCGTCTGTCCCGAACAGCCGGGGCAAGACGTCTTGACGCCCCGGCGGCTGCTTTTCGACAGCGTAGACGCTGGTCGGGTGTTTGCAGGCCGAATGCCGGCACAGGCACGCCGTGTGGAGTCGTCACCGTCCGAGAAAGCGTCGCTCCACGTCAAAACGGATGCCCGGGGTCTTCCTACACTGGTGCCGCTCCGTTTCCCAGGTGGCCTGGCAGTCGGGATGCGGTGGATGGGACGAAACCACGACGAACAGGAGAACACCCATGAAGGGTTGCTTCGGATGGCTGCTGGCCCTTGCCCTGAGCCTGGGCACGGCGCTGGCGGATGTGAAGGTGCAGAACGACTTCGACTACATGGGCCCGGCGATGCAGCGCTGGGTGGATGGCAACGGCAAGACCCTGCATTACCTGGACGAAGGCCCGCGCAACGGCATCCCGGTGGTACTGGTCAGCGGGCACGGCACCAGTGGTCGGGCCCTGGCGCTGACCGACTTCCTGCGCAGCCTGCGGCAATCCCTGGGGCTGCGCTTCATCGCCCTGGAACGCAACGGCTTCGGCGAAACCGCCTTCGACCCCAGCGGCGACTACGCCAGCTACGCCGCCGAGGTGGAGGCGCTGCTGGCCCACCTGGGCGTGCAGCGTTTCTCCCTGGTGGCGATTTCCGGCGGTGGGCCCTACAGCGCGGCCATCGCCTCGCGCCTGCCGACACGCCTGCGCTCGGTGCACCTGGCGACGGCCATCTCGCAGAACGCAGGGGTGGCGGCGCCCTCCCCGTCCTGCGCGCTCAGTGACCAGCAGATCATCGACAATTACCTGGCCGCCCGTTACGACGTGCCCTCGGTGTGGTGGGACCTGGGGCCGAACACCGCAGTGAACCGGGTGCCGGGCTTCCTCGACGAGGCCGCCGACGAAGGCGCGCGCTTCTTCTATGGCAAGGGCTCGACCGGTTTCGACCTGCAACCCCTGGTGCACGAGCTGAAGCTCTACTGCAGCCAGCCGGTGGCGGACGTCTCGGCGGTGGCCGCGCCGGTGTTCATCTACCACGGCGAGGCCGACACCACGGTGGTGCCGGCCCACGCCGCCTTCTGGCGCAGCCACTACGCCAACGTCGTGGCTACCCGCCTGTACCCCGGCGAGGGTCACGACGTGCAGTACCGCCACTGGGGGCAGATCCTCGCGGACCTGGCCTACGGCGGGCGGCGCACGCTGCTGTGCTGGCGCGGGCAGTCGCGCCTGGTGGAAACCCGCGAGGCCGGCCCGTTGCTCAAGCGCGGCGCCACCCTGGACATCTGCGCCTGGCAACGCACCGGCCCTTGAGGGCGCGGCCTACTGCGTCGGCGCCGGTATCCAGCGGATGGTGCCGCCGCAGCTGGTGAAGCACTGGTCGTAGTCGTCGGCGCAGGAGCTGAAGGCGCTGTAGCCGCCGCCGTAGCTGCCATAGTCACCGTAGGTGCCGGGGTAGGCGCAGTCCTTGCGGGCCTGGCGCTTGTCCTTGCCCGCCACGCAGTAGTGGTAGGCGTCCATGCGGGCTTCCTGCAGGCGCCGCTTGCTGTCGTCCAGGTAGCCGCATTGCTGCTTCTGCATGCGGCACTGGGCGACGCAGGCCTGGGCGTAGCCATCCTTGGGGAGGTCGTATTGGTAGCGGCCGGAGGGGCCACAGGCCGAAAGCAGGACGAGCGCAGCCGCCGCGCCTGCCAGGGACAGGAGTCGTTTCAAGGGGAATCACCGGGGTTGGGGTGGGGCCGGATCAGTCGTCCGGCTGGTACTCAAGGATGTCGCCAGGCTGGCAGTTGAGGGTCCGGCAGATGCGGTCGAGGGTTTCCAGGCGAATGCCCTTCACCTTGCCGTTCTTCAGAAGGGAAAGGTTCTGCTCGGTGATGCCGATGATTTCAGCGAGTTCCTTGGAGCGAACCTTGTTCTGCGCCAGGACCACGTCCAGCCTGATGATGATGCTCATGGTGCCGTTATACGAACGCCTTGACTTCCTCGTTGAGCGAGCGGGCTTCATTCATCATGAAACCGAACGAGCAGACGAAGACCGCCTTGAGGAGTTCGGACATGGATTCGGTATTGAAACCGACGGAAACCGCCAGGAGACCCTCCCCCGGGGGAAGGCCGAGCGATAGTACTAGACCGGTCAGGGTGTAGAGAACTGGTTGCAGCACAAGACCGAGGATCGACAGCCCGCCGATGGTCATCAGCAGCCGCGCATTACGGGTGGACCACAGCTCGCGGCGCGACAGCCGCAGGAAGAACAGCCCGGTCAGCAGCAGGCCCAGGCTGGAGATCAGCACCGGCACATAGTCCAGCGCCACCAGCAGCACCAGGTTCAGCGTAGGGAGCTGGTAGTCCTCCGCCAGCAGCAGCGGGATGCTCTCGCCCCAGAATTCCAGGTAGCCGGTACTGATCAGGCCGCTGTGCCACATGGCGGTGTTGATGATGATGTCGCTCAGGGCCATGACACAGGCCAGGCCGGCGGTGGCCAGCCCGGCCCACTTGAGGCGCTTGAAGGAAGACAGCAAGGGAAGGTGTTGCATAGGGAAACCGTCCTGGGTTCAATTGCATTTCGGATTAATAAATTATCGTCTCGCGATAACTTTTTAAAAAGTAATGCAAAAAAAGCGGATCGATCAACCCTAAAATTCAGGCGCATTCATTCGTTGAGGTTCGGCGGCATGCCCACCCGGACGGGGACGCTCCCATGGGTGCCCACGGCACGTGCGCGAATGTCGCACCCCGGTTGAGGCCCGCCGATCCGAGCGAACGCCTGGGCACGATGGGTTTTGTTCTATAAAAAAGAATGCAACCATGCATTTTCTTAAAAACGCCGCTTCCTTTTCCTAAAACACCCCATTCCATGGCTGACCCTCTCCCATGATGACCCTCCGCCAGATCCGTCATTTCATTGCCGTGGCCGAAAGCGGCTCGATTTCCGCTGCAGCCCAGGCGGTGTTCATTTCCCAGTCCACCCTGACCCTGGCCATCCAGCAGCTGGAGGACGAGATCGGCGTGCGCCTGTTCGACCGCCACGCCAAGGGCATGACCCTCACCCACCAGGGCCATCAGTTCCTGCGCCAGGCGCACCTGATCCTGGCGACGGTGGAGAACGCCAAGCGCAGCCTGCAGCAGAGCACCGACCAGGTGTCCGGCCGCCTCACCATCGGCGTCACCAGCCTGGTGGCCGGCTACTACCTGGCGGACCTGATCAACCGCTTCCAGCGGGCCTACCCCAACGTGCAGACCCGCGTGGTGGAGGATGAACGCCCCTACATCGAACACCTGCTGGTGAGTGGCGAGATCGACGTCGGCGTGCTCATCCTCTCCAACCTGGAGGACCGCCACGCCCTGCAGACCGAGGTGCTGACCCACTCCCCGCACCGCCTCTGGCTGCCGGCCCAGCACCCGCTGCTGGAGCGCGACAGCATCAGCCTGGCGGACGTCGCCGGGCAGCCGCTGATCCAGCTCAACGCTGACGAAATGGGCCTGCACACCCAGCGCATCTGGTCCCGCGCCGGGCTCACGCCCCAGGTCACCCTGCGCACCGCCTCGGTGGAGGCCGTGCGCAGCCTGGTGGCCGCCGGGCTCGGCCTGTCGATCCAGCCGGACATGACCTACCGCCCCTGGTCCCTGGAGGGCGACATCATCGAAGCCCGCCCCCTGGTGGACCTCAGCGAGCCCCTGGACGTGGGCCTGGCCTGGCGCCGGGGCACCACCCGACCGCCGATGGTGGACCCCTTCCTCACCGTCGCCCGGGAGCATCCGAACACCAAGCGGCCTTCGATTTAATCGAACGCGCCTTTCGTTATTTAGAATTTGTCGACCCCAGGCCCGGGCTCTAGTCTCTGTCGCTATACCAGAAGGTCAGCGCCCGGCCCGTCCACGGAGCCCCGCATGCCCGATAACAAGACCGATAAAAGAAGAACCACGAAGATGACCGGCCCGACCTTGCACACCGCGCTTCTGATCGATGGCCAACTGGTCACCGGCGAAGGCATGGCCGAAGCGATCATCAACCCCGCCACCGGCGAAACCCTGGTGAGCATCGCCGATGCCTCCCAGGACCAGGTCGAACAGGCCATCGCTGCCGCCCACCGCGCCTTCCCCGCCTGGTCCCGCACCACCCCCGCCCACCGTGCCCGTGCCCTCCTGGCGATCGCCGATGCCATCGAACACAAGGCCGAGCAACTGGCCCAGCTGGAATCGCTGAACTGCGGCAAGCCCCTGCACCTGGCCCGCCAGGACGACCTGCCGGCCACCGCCGACGTGTTCCGCTTCTTCGCCGGCGCCGTGCGCTGCCAGCAGGGCCAGCTCACCGGCGAATACGTCGCCGGGCACACCAGCATGGTGCGCCGCGACCCGGTGGGCGTGGTCGCCTCCATCGCCCCCTGGAACTACCCGCTGATGATGGCCGCGTGGAAGATCGCCCCCGCCCTGGCCGCCGGTAACACCCTGGTGTTCAAGCCCTCCGAGCACACCCCGCTGAGCGTGCTGGCCCTGGCCCCGCTGCTGGTGGACCTGCTGCCGGCCGGCGTGCTCAACATCGTCTGCGGCGGCGGCGAGAGCGTCGGCAGCCACCTGGTCAGCCACCCCAAGGTGCGCATGGTTTCCCTCACCGGCGACATCGTCACCGGGCAGAAGATCCTCCAGGCCGCCTCCCGTACCCTCAAGCGCACCCACCTGGAGCTGGGCGGCAAGGCCCCGGTCATCGTCTGCAACGACGCCGACCTGGCCGCCGTGGTCCAGGGCGTACGCACCCACGGCTACTACAACGCCGGGCAGGACTGCACCGCCGCCTGCCGCATCTACGCCCAGGCCGGCATCCATGACCGCCTGGTGGCCGAACTGGGCGACGCCGTGGCGAGCATCCGCTTCGCCCGCAAGCGCGACGCCGACAACGAGATCAGCCCGCTGATCAGCGCCCGCCAGCGCGACCGCGTCGCCAGCTTCGTCGAACGCGCCCTCGGCCAGCCCCACATCGAACGCGTCACCGGCGCCGCCGTGCACTCCGGCCCCGGCTTCTACTACCAGCCCACCCTGCTGGCCGGCTGCAAGCAGCAGGACGAGATCGTCCAGCGCGAAGTCTTCGGCCCGGTGGTCACCGTCACCCGTTTCGAGCACCTGGAACAGGCCGTGGACTGGGCCAACGACTCCGAATACGGCCTGGCCTCCTCGGTGTGGACGCAGAACCTCGACCGCGCCTTCCAGATCGCCAACCGGCTGCAGTACGGCTGCACCTGGATCAACACCCATTTCATGCTGGCCAGCGAGATGCCCCACGGCGGGCTGAAGCGCTCCGGCTACGGCAAGGACCTCTCCAGCGACTCGCTGCAGGACTACAGCGTGGTGCGCCACATCATGGCCTGCCACGGCCAGCTACAGGACTGAACGAACGCCGGTGGCACGCTGCCGGCGCACAACAAGACACCCCGGCGGACCGCTCATCCCGGCCGCACGCGGGACGCTGCACCCCATTGAAGCTGCCCTACCAAAAGAGACAACAACGAGGGAGACACCAATGCGCCAGATCACCCTGCTCAGCGCCATCACCACCGGCCTGCTCGCCAGTGCCAGCCTCCAGGCCGCCGACGCCATCACCGCCGTGGGAGCCGGCGAAGGCCGCCTCGACATCGTCGCCTGGCCCGGCTACATCGAACGCGGCCAGTCCGACAAGAACTACGACTGGGTCAGCCAGTTCGAGAAGGACACCGGCTGCCAGGTCAACGTGAAGACCGCCGCCACCTCCGACGAGATGGTCAGCCTCATGGCCAAGGGCGGCTACGACCTGGTCACCGCCTCCGGCGACGCCTCGCTGCGCCTGATCTACGGCAAGCGCGTGCAGCCCATCGACCCCAACCTGATCCCCAACTGGAAGAACATCGACCCACGCCTGAAGGACGCGCCCTGGTACACCGTCGCCGGCAAGACCTACGGCACCCCCTACCAGTGGGGCCCCAACCTGCTGATGTACAACGCCCAGGCCTTCACCAAGGCCCCGGACAGCTGGTCCGTGGTGTTCGAAGCGCAGAACCTGCCCGACGGCAAGCCCAACAAGGGCCGCGTACAGGCCTATGACGGCCCGATCTACATCGCCGACGCCGCCCTCTACCTCAAGGCCACCCAGCCCGACCTGGGCATCACCGACCCCTACCAGCTCGACGAGAAGCAGTACGCCGCCGTGCTCGACCTGCTGCGCAAGCAGCACGACCTGATTCACCGCTACTGGCACGACACCACCGTGCAGATGAGCGATTTCAAGAACGAAGGCGTGGTCGCCTCCAGCGCCTGGCCGTACCAGGCCAACGCCCTGAAGACCGAAGGCCAGCCCATCGCCACCGTGTTCCCCAAGGAAGGCGTCACCGGCTGGGCCGACACCACCATGCTGCACGCCGAGGCCCAGCACCCGAACTGCGCCTACAAGTGGATGAACTGGTCCCTGGAGCCCAAGGTCCAGGGCGACGTCGCCGCCTGGTTCGGCTCCGTGCCCGCCGCGCCGGAAGGCTGCAAGGCCAGCGCCCTGCTGGGTGCCGAAGGCTGCAGCACCAACGGCTACGACCAGTTCGACAAGATCGCCTTCTGGAAGACCCCGCAGGCCGAGGGCGGCAAGTTCGTCCCCTATAGCAAGTGGACCCAGGACTACATCGCGATCATGGGCGGCCGCTAAAAGTCGTTAGGTAGCGGCTGCGCGGCCCTGATCCGCGCCCGGGCAGTGCTCGGAGTCCTCACGTACAGATGTACGCTGCGGCTCCTGCGCGCTGGCCGGACGCGGCTGAGGGCCTGCTCGCGACGCCCCCTGAACGACTTTTCCTTCCCTGCACCGATTCACTCGTATCTCAGATTCACGGGCACGGCACCTCTGCGCCGGCCCCTTGGAGCACGCACCATGACCACTCCCGCCGTTCAATTCACCCAGGTCTCCCGCCAGTTTGGCGAGGTCAAGGCTGTCGACCGGGTTTCCATCGATATCCAGGACGGGGAGTTCTTTTCCATGCTCGGCCCATCGGGCTCGGGCAAGACCACCTGCCTGCGCCTGATCGCCGGTTTCGAGCAGCCCAGCGCGGGGTCCATCCGCATCCACGGCGAGGAGGCCGCCGGCCTGCCGCCCTACCTGCGGGACGTCAACACCGTCTTCCAGGACTACGCCCTGTTCCCGCACATGAGCGTGCTGGAGAACGTCGCCTATGGCCTCAAGGTCAAGGGCGTGGCCAAGTCCGAGCGCCTGGCCCGTGCCGAAGAGGCCCTGGGCATGGTGGCCCTGGGCGGCTACGGCGGCCGCAAGCCGGTGCAACTGTCCGGCGGCCAGCGCCAGCGCGTGGCCCTGGCCCGTGCCCTGGTCAACCGCCCCCGCGTATTGCTGCTGGACGAACCCCTCGGCGCCCTCGACCTCAAGCTGCGCGAGCAGATGCAGAGCGAGCTGAAGAAGCTCCAGCGCCAGCTGGGCATCACCTTCATCTTCGTCACCCACGACCAGAGCGAAGCGCTGTCCATGTCCGACCGCGTGGCCGTGTTCAACAAGGGCCGCATCGAGCAGGTGGACACCCCGCGCAACCTCTACATGAAGCCGGCCACCCCCTTCGTCGCCGAGTTCGTCGGCACTTCCAACGTCCTGCGCGACGACCTGGCCCGCCAGCTCACCGGCAACCCGCAACCCTTCTCCATCCGCCCCGAGCACATCCGCTTCGCCCAGGGCGCCTGCGCCAGCGGCGAGGTGGAGCTGAGCGGCCTGCTGCACGACATCCAGTACCAGGGCGCCGCCACCCGCTACGAGATCCGCCTGGACAACGGCCAGAACCTCTGCGTCAGCCAGGCCAACGACCAATGGCAAGCCATCGACCTCGCCCACCAGAGCGGCCAGCGCGTCACCCTGCGCTGGGCCCGCGAGGCGATGGTGCTGCTGAACGAGGGCGCCTGAGATGGAACTGACACTCAACGCCGCCCGCGCACAGGCCCCCAAGGGCCCGATGCGGCGCCTGTCCAACCTGCTCTACCGCAAGCCGACGCTGTACCTCTCGCTGCTGCTGGTGCCGCCGCTGCTGTGGTTCGGCGCGGTCTACCTCGGCTCGCTGCTGACGCTGCTGTGGCAGGGCTTCTACACCTTCGATGACTTCACCATGGCGGTCTCCACCGACCTGACCCTGGCGAACTTCCAGGCCCTGTTCCAGGCCGCCAACTTCGACATCATCCAGCGCACCCTGGTGATGGCCGTGGCGGTCTCGGTGGCCAGCGCCGCCCTGGCCTTCCCCATCGCCTACTACATGGCGCGCTACACCACCGGCAAGACCAAGGCGTTCTTCTACATCGCCGTGATGATGCCGATGTGGGCCAGCTACATCGTCAAGGCCTACGCCTGGACCCTGCTGCTGGCCAAGGGCGGCGTCGCCATGTGGTTCGTCCAGCACCTGGGCCTGGAGCCGTTGCTGAACCTGCTGCTGGCGACCCCCGGCGTGGGCGGCAACACCCTGTCCACCTCCAACTTCGGGCGCTTCCTGGTGTTCGTCTACATCTGGCTGCCGTTCATGATCCTGCCGATCCAGGCCTCCCTGGAGCGCCTGCCGCCGTCGCTGCTGCAAGCCTCGGCCGACCTCGGCGCGCACCCGCGGCAGACCTTCATGCAGGTGATCCTGCCGCTGTCGGTGCCCGGCATCGCCGCCGGCTCGATCTTCACCTTCAGCCTCACCCTGGGCGACTTCATCGTGCCGCAGCTGGTGGGCCCGCCCGGCTACTTCATCGGCAGCATGGTCTACGCCCAGCAGGGCGCCATCGGCAACATGCCCATGGCCGCCGCGTTCACCCTGGTGCCCATCGTGCTGATCGCCGTGTACCTGTCCATCGTCAAACGCCTGGGGGCCTTCGATGCACTCTGAAAACGCTTCCTGGAGCCTCAAGGCTGCCGCCTGGGGCGGGCTGGTGTTCCTGCACTTCCCGATCCTCATCATCTTCCTGTACGCCTTCAACACCGAAGACGCCGCGTTTAGCTTCCCGCCCCAGGGCTTCACCCTGCACTGGTTCAGCGTCGCCTTCGAGCGCCAGGACGTGATCGAATCCATCGTCCTGTCGCTCAAGGTCGCCAGCATCGCCACGCTCATCGCCATGGTGCTCGGCACCCTGGCCGCGGCCGCGCTATACCGCCGGGAGTTCTTCGGCAAGGAAGGCATCTCGCTGATGCTGATCCTGCCCATCGCCCTGCCCGGCATCATCACCGGCATCGCGCTGCTGGCGGCGTTCAAGGCCCTGGGCATCGAGCCCGGCCTGATGACCATCGTCATCGGCCACGCCACCTTCTGCGTGGTGATCGTCTACAACAACGTCATCGCCCGCTTCCGCCGCACCTCCAACAGCCTCATCGAGGCCTCCATGGACCTGGGCGCCGACGGCTGGCAGACCTTCCGCTACGTGATCCTGCCGAACCTCGGCTCGGCCCTGCTGGCCGGCGGCATGCTCGCCTTCGCCCTGTCCTTCGACGAGATCATCGTCACCACCTTCACCGCCGGCCACGAGCGCACCCTGCCGATCTGGCTGCTCAACCAGCTCAGCCGCCCGCGTGACGTCCCGGTGACCAACGTGGTGGCCATGCTGGTGATGCTGGTGACCATGCTGCCGATCCTCGGCGCCTACTACCTGACCAAAGGGGGCGAAGGCGTGGCCGGCAGCGGCAAATAGCCGCTCGCCCCCAGCCCGAACCCCAGCCGAACGACGACGTTCCCCGTTCAAGAACAAGAGGACTTCAACGATGCAAACCAAGCTCCTGATCAATGGCCAACTGGTCGCTGGCGAAGGCGAGAAGCTCGCCGTCCTGAACCCCTCCCTGGGCAGCACCCTGGTGGAAATCGCCGAAGCCACCCCGGCCCAGGTCGACGCCGCCGTGCGCGCCGCCGATGCCGCCTTCGACGGCTGGTCGCAGACCGCCCCGAAGGACCGCTCCCTGCTGCTGCTCAAGCTCGCCGACGCCATCGACGCCCACGCCGAAGAGCTGGCGCGCCTGGAATCGCAGAACTGCGGCAAGCCCTTCAGCGCCGCACTGAACGACGAACTGCCGGCCGTGGCCGACGTGTTCCGCTTCTTCGCCGGTGCCAGCCGCTGCCTGCAGGGCTCCGCCGCCGGTGAGTACCTGCCGGGCCACACCTCGATGATCCGCCGCGACCCGGTGGGCGTGGTCGCCTCCATCGCCCCCTGGAACTACCCGCTGATGATGGCCGCCTGGAAACTCGGCCCGGCCCTGGCCGCCGGCAACACCGTGGTCCTCAAGCCCTCCGAGCAGACCCCGCTGACCGCCCTGCGCCTGGGCGAGCTGATCGCCTCGATCTTCCCCGCCGGCGTGGTCAACCTGGTGGTGGGCCGTGGCCCCAGCGTCGGCGAGCCGCTGACCACCCACCCCAAGGTGCGCATGGTCTCCCTCACCGGCTCGGTCGCCACCGGCAGCCGCATCATCGCCGGCACCGCCGACACCGTTAAGCGCATGCACATGGAGCTGGGCGGCAAGGCCCCGGTGATCATCTTCGACGACGCCGACATCGACGCCGCCGTGGACGGCATCCGCACCTTCGGCTTCTACAACGCCGGCCAGGACTGCACCGCCGCCTGCCGCATCTACGCCCAGAAAGGCATCTACGAGAAGTTCGTCGAGAAGCTCGGCGCCGCCGTCGCCAGCATCCGCTACGGCGAGCAGGACGACCCGCAGACCGAACTCGGCCCGCTGATCACCGAACAGCACCTGGCCCGCGTCGAAGGCTTCGTCGAACGCGCCCGCCAGCAGAGCCACATCCGCGTGGTCACCGGCGGCAAGCGTGCCGACCGTCCCGGCTTCTTCTTCGAGCCCACCGTGCTGGCCGATGCCCGCCAGGACGACGAAGTGGTGCGCCGCGAGATCTTCGGCCCGGTGGTTTCCGTCACCGCCTTCGACGACGAAGCCCAGGCGCTGGCGTGGGCCAACGACTCCGACTACGGCCTGGCCTCCTCCGTGTGGACCGCCGACGTCGGCCGCGCCCACCGCCTCGCCGCCCGCCTGCAGTACGGCTGCACCTGGGTCAACACCCACTTCATGCTGGTCAGCGA
This sequence comes from Pseudomonas sp. FeS53a, assembly GCF_000931385.1. Taxonomy (NCBI): domain Bacteria; kingdom Pseudomonadati; phylum Pseudomonadota; class Gammaproteobacteria; order Pseudomonadales; family Pseudomonadaceae; genus Pseudomonas; species Pseudomonas sp. FeS53a. Next base: position 61,417 of record NZ_JYFT01000015.1, on the reverse strand, counting down.
AATGCCCCACGGCGGCGTGAAGCTGTCGGGCTACGGGAAGGACATGTCGATGTACGGACTAGAAGACTACACCGCCATCCGCCACGTCATGTTCAAACACTGACCCTGAGCGCCGCTCGCTGGCCCGGGCGTTGTTGAGAAGCACGTCGAAATGCTCATGTACTGCAGTACATTCCGCTTTCTCCGCGCTTCTCGCCTAGCCCGGCCTGCGCGCTCGACGCTCAGCCCTTCATGCACCCCCTGTAGGGGCGAATTCATTCGCCCGCTCTTGTGGGAGCGAATTCATTCGCGATCCGGCCCGCAGGGCCGGCCCATGATCGGCTGGCCGCTGCGCGGCTTTCGCGAATGAATTCGCTCCCACGGGTTCCTGTTCCCAGCAAGGCTTCACCACCGCTGCACCCACCCCAGGAGAACCCGAAATGCGAACCACCCTGCGTAGTTTCAGCTTCATCCTGCTCTGCACCGCCGCCGGTCTCGCCCAGGCCGCCAGCGACGCCAAGTCCGTCGTCGAAGGCTACATGGCCGCCTGGAACGCCCACGACGCCGACAAGGCCGCCACCTTCCTCGCCGACGACGCGGTGTACTTCGACGCCACCGTCGGCACGCCGCAGAACGGCAAGGCAGCGGCCCGCGACAACGTCATCAAGGTGTTCATCGGCGCCGTGCCGGACCTGACCTGGAAGATGACCAGCGCGCCCATCGTCGGGCCCGACGGCATCGCCTTCCAGTGGGAATTCGCCGGCACCAACAGCGGCGCCTGGAGCGCCGAGACCCCGGCCACCGGCAGGCCCCTGAAGTTCGAAGGGGTCAGCTTCGTCCGTATCAAGGACGGCAAGATCGTCTACCAGGGCGACTACTACGACGCCCTCGGCTTCAATAAGCAACTGGGCTGGTAAGCCCACGGGGGCCCGGCAACGATCCGGGCGCCCGCACCCACAACAAACGCCTTGCAGGTACACCATGAGCATCACCCGCCGCGACTTCCTCAACGGCGCCGCCCTGACCGTCGGCCTCGGCCTCACCCCGCTGCAGCTGCTGCGCGCAGCCCCCTCCGGGCGCTACTACCCCCCTGCCCTCACCGGCCTGCGCGGCAGCCACCCCGGCTCCTTCGATGTGGCGCACCAGATGGGCTGGGAGAAGAAGGTGTTCGACACCGACGGCCTGCCCATCGAAGAGCAGTACGACCTGGTGGTGGTCGGCGGCGGCATCAGCGGCCTCTCGGCGGCCTGGTTCTACCGGCAGCAGAACCCCGACGCACGCATCCTCATCGTCGAGAACCACGACGACTTCGGCGGCCACGCCAAGCGCAACGAATTCCAGGCCGGCGGCCGGATGATTCTCGGCTACGGCGGCAGCGAAGCCTTCCAGTCGCCCAAGCACCTCTACAGCAGCCAGGTGAACGGCCTGCTCAAGCAGCTGGGGGTGGACATCGACCGTTTCGAGACCGCCTTCGACCGCGACTTCTACCCCGGCCTCGGGCTGTCCCGCGGGGTGTTCTTCGACAAGGCCGGCTTCGGTGAAGACAAGCTGGTGACCGGCGACCCGACACCGATGGTGGCCGACGACATCGCCCCGGAAAAACTCAACGCCCGCAGCTGGCGCGCCTTCATCAACGACTTCCCGCTGCCCGAGGCCGACCGCGAGGCCCTCATCGCCCTGCACGAAGCGCCCCGTGACTACCTGGCCGGCAAGAGCCGCGAGGAGAAGGAAGCCCACCTGGCCAAGACCAGCTACCAGGACTTCCTGCGCAAGGACGTCGGCCTGAGCGAAGCCGCCACCCGCTACTTCCTCAGCCGCACCAACGACTTCTCCGCCCTCAGCATCGACGCCGTCGCCGCAGCGGATGCCTACGCCGTCGGCTTCCCCGGTTTCGCCGCGATGGACCTCTCGCCCATCAGCGAGGAAGCCAAGGCCGAGATGGAAGAGCCGTACATCTACCACTTCCCCGACGGCAACGCCTCGGTGGCGCGCCTGCTGGTGCGCAGCCTGATCCCGGGCGTGGCCGCCGGCAAGGGCATGGACGACATCGTGCTCGCCGACTTCGACTACGCCCGCCTCGACCTGCCCTCCAACGCCGTGCGCCTGCGCCTGAACAGCACCGCCGTCAGCGTGCGCAACCGCGCCGGTGCCGTGGACGTGGGCTACAGCCGCGGCGGCCAGCTGCACCGCGTGCGCGCCCGGCACTGCGTGCTGGCCTGCTACAACATGATGATTCCCTACCTGCTCCGCGACCTGCCCGCCCCGCAGGCCCACGCCCTGGCGCAGAACGTCAAGTTCCCGCTGGTGTACACCAAGGTGGTGATCCGCAACTGGCACAGCTTCGCCAAGCTCGGCGTCCACGAGATCTACGCCCCCAGCCAGCCCTACAGCCGCGTCAAGCTCGACTACCCGGTGGACATCGGCGGCTACCGCCACCCCCGCGACCCGGCCCAGCCCATCGGCCTGCACATGGTCTACGTGCCCACCAGCCCCGGCATGGGCATGGACGCCCGCACCCAGGCCCGGGTCGGCCGCGGCAAGCTCTACGCCATGAGCTTCGAGCAGATGGAAACGATGATCCGCGAGCAGCTCCAGGCCATGCTCGGCCCGGCCGGCTTCGACCACGAGAAGGACATCCTCGCCATCACCGTCAACCGCTGGTCCCACGGCTACGCCTACTTCTCCAACAGCCTGTTCGACGACGAAGACGAGAGCGAGAAGCTGATGAACCTCGCCCGCCGCAAGCTGGGCAACGTCGCCATCGCCAACTCCGACGCGGCCTGGAGCGCCTACGCCCACGCCGCCATCGACGAAGCCTGGCGCGCGGTGCGCGAGCTGGGCTGAGCGAACGCAGCCGGGTGATGGTGCTGGCGCCATCACCCGGCCATGCGCCCCACGGCCCGCCCGGGTTGGGCGCGTCGCCCCCGGCAGATTCGGCAGGCACCCACCGGCACCAGGCACGTCTATATTTTCCGTATCCCTGGCGAAAGCCCTGGCCGGGGGCTTCGGAGTGCTTCCCCCGCATGCCCAACAGCCAAGATCGCCCGCCTCGTCCTCGTCCTCGTCCTCGTCCCGGCCGGATGAAGCGCGACATCATCCTGATCCTGCTGTTCGCCCTGGTCAGCCTCGCCCTGCTGACCCGCTTCGAAGTGGGCGACATGCTGCAGCGTGCCGCCTGGCGTCATGAGCACTGGGAGCTGGACGAGATCTTGCTGATGCTCAGCCTGGTGGGCTGGTGCGGCTTCATCTTCGGCGTGCGCCGGCTGATGGAAATGCGCTGGGAAGCCCAGGCCCGGCGCAGCGCGGAACTCAAGGTCACGCGCCTGGCCGAACGCGACATGCTCACCGGCCTGCCCAACCGCCGGGGGCTGCGCAGCCACCTGGAGCCCTACCTGGGGGTGTCCGACTCACCGTTCTACTTCGTGCTGGTGGACCTGGATGGCTTCCGCCTGGTCAACGACTTGCACAGCCATGAGGCCGGCGATCACCTGCTGCAGGTGCTGGCCCGCCGGCTGGCCACGGCGCTGCCCGAAGGCGACCTGATCGGTCGCAGCGGTGCCGACGAATTCACCCTGGTGCTGCACTCCCAGAAAAGCCACACCGCTGCCAATGCGCTACTGGGCGCCCTGCTGGAGCTGATCCGCCAGCCGGTGCTGCATAAGGACGCACGCATCGAGGTCAGCGCCACCCTGGGCGTCGCCCGCTACCCGGACGACGGTCGCCGCCTGGACGAACTCATGGCCCGCGCCGCCTTCTGCGTGCAGTCAGGCAAGCGCGAGGGACGCAACACCGCGGTGTTCTACGAGCCCGGCAACGACACCGAGCTGGAGCAGCAGACGCGCCTGGTGAAGCTGCTCGACGACGGCATGAAGGCCGGCTACCTGCGGGTGGACTACCAGCCCATCGTCGCCTTGGAGAGCGGCGAGATCCTCGGCTTCGAAGCCCTCGCCCGGCTGGACCACCCCGAGGCCGGCCGCCTGGGGCCGGCGCAGTTCATCCCCGCAGCCGAGCGCCTCGGCTACATCACCCGCATCACCCGCGAACTGCTCCAGCGCGCCTGCCAGGAAGCCCGACAGTGGCCCAACGGCGTATTCCTCTCGTTCAACCTCAGCGCCATCGACCTGGCCGACGAAAGCCTGCCGTTCCATGTCTCGCGCATCCTCAACAAGGTGGGCTTCCCGCCCCGGCGGCTGGAGCTGGAGGTGACCGAGACCGCCGTGATCGACCATGTCGAGCGGGCCAACGCCAACATCCAGGCGCTGCAGGCCATGGGCATCCGCGTGTCGCTGGACGACTTCGGCACCGGCTACTCGTCCCTCGCCCACATCAGCCGCTACAACTTCGACAAGCTCAAGATCGACCGCCAGTTCGTCGCCGCGCTGGACAACGGCAGCAAGGACGAAAGCATCCTGCGGGCCATGCTCGGCCTCAGCCAGGAACTCGGCATCCCCACCGTTGCCGAAGGCATCGAGACGCAGCGGCAGCTGGAATGGCTGCAGAGCGTCGGCTGCCGGCAAGGCCAGGGGTATTATTTCAGCCCGCCGGTATCCACCGCCCAGGCCACCGCCATGGTGGCCCGTGGGCCCTGCCTGCTGGGGCCGGTCCCGCGGCCTTCCGCCCACCCCCACTCCACGGAGTCCTGATCATGCACACCCCGAACCACCGCCCGCTGCTGCTCGCCTGCGCCCTGTTGCTGGCAGGCGCGAGCGCCTCCGCCCTGGCGTCGCCCGGCAATGGCAACGGCAAGGGCAACAACGGTCATGGCAACGGCAACGGCCATGGCGGCCACGGCAATGCGGCCACCCAGTCGGCGGGGCCGAGCATCGACATCGGCGGCATCCGCATCGTCCTGCAGGACAACCGCGACTACTGGAGCCCCGGCGCCTCGCTGCCCCCGGGCATTCGCAAGAACCTCGCGCGGGGCAAGCCGCTGCCGCCCGGCATCGCCCGCAAGCTGGACGGCCGCCTGCTGCAGAGGCTGCCGTCCTACCCCGGCTACGACTGGGTGCAGGCCGGGACCGACCTGCTGCTGGTGGCCGTGGCCACCGGGCTCATCCAGGAAGTCCTGCACGACGTGCTGGACTGAACCGCCTCAGCAGGCCGCCAGCCGGGCGAAGCCCTCGGCCAGGTCGGTCTTGAGGTCGTCCATGTCCTCCAGGCCGATCTGCAGGCGCAGGCAGAAGCCCGGCTCCGTCCAGGCCGTGGCGGTGCGGTAGCTGCGGCAGTCGAAGGGGATCACCAGGCTCTCGTAGCCGCCCCAGGAGAAGCCCATGCTGAACACCCGCAGGTGGTCCAGCATGGCCGCCAGGCCCTCGCGGCTGTAGCGGTCCTCCAGAACGATGGAGAACAGCCCCGAAGCCCCCGTGAAGTCACGCTTCCAGTGCGCATGCCCGGGGCAGTCCTCGAAGGCCGGGTGCAGCACGCGCTTCACCTCCGGCCGGGCCTTGAGCCAGTGGGCCATTTCCAGGCCCCGGCGCTGGGCCTCTTCCAGCCGCAGCTTCAGCGTGCGCAGGCCGCGCAGCGCCAGTACGCAATCCTCGGCCCCCGGCAGCATGGACAGGCTGTCGTAGGTGGCGCGCAGGGCCGGCCAGCATTCGGCGTTGGCCGTCACCAGGCCCAGCAGCAGGTCCGAATGCCCGCCCAGGTACTTGGTGCCCGCCTCCACCGTCAGGTCGATGCCCAGGTCATGGGCCCGCAGGAACAGCGGTGTCGCCCAGGTGTTGTCGAGGAGGGTGCGCACCCCGCGCCGCCGCGCCACCTCCACCAGGGCCGGCAGGTCCGGCACTTCGAAGGTCTGCGAGCCCGGCGCTTCAAGGAACAGCGTGGTGGTCTCGGGGCGCATCAGCGCCTCGATGCCGGCGCCGATCATCGGGTCGTAGTAGGTGGTGGTGACGCCGTAGCGGGCCAGCATGTGGTTGCAGAAATGCCGGGTCGGCCGGTAGACGCTGTCCGGCACCAGGATGTGGTCACCCGCGCGGGTGGTGCTGAACAGCGCCAGGGACACCGCGCCCAGGCCCGAGGGCGAAAGCACTGTGCCAGCGGCGCCGGCCAGTTGGGTCCAGGCATCTTCCAGGTTGGCGATGGTGGGCGTGCCGGCGGTGCCGTAGGAGAAGCGCGCGCGGCGCTGCTCGATGTCGTCGAGGGTCTTGTAGATGACCGTGGAGCCCCGGTACAGCGGGCCGTTGACGAAGCCGTACTGCTCGGAAGGGTCGCGCCCGAGCATGGACAGCTGGGTGCCGATGCCGAAGGAAGGGATGTCGTCTCTGTTCATGTGCCTGCAGCCTGTCGGGGCCCGGCGCACGTGGCCGGGCAAAGGCCGCGATGCTAACCGATTCCCCCTCGCCGCCGGCAGCCCGGGCGAGCCTCAGCCCCGTGAACCACCCGGCTCGCCCCGTCGTTCGACGGTGACGGCGCTGCGCTCCATGAGCAGGCTGCCCGGTGCGGGTTCGTCGCGACGGGCCAGGCTGCCCGAGCCTTCCGGGCGGGTGCCGGGGCGTACGGCGCGTTCACAGGTGGTTCCGAACCGGTAGGCATCCGCTGCGGCGATCGGGCGTTCCATGGGTGTTCCCTCGGGTGGCGATGGAGCTTGGAAGCCCCGTGCCGCTGTGCGTTCGCCCCAGCCGCCGAACGGTCGCCAGACGCAACGAGCCCCACCGGAGTGGGGCTCGTTGGCAAGGGTTACCAGTGCGGGCCACCCCAGCGGTGAGGCGGGCCGTAGTAGCGGGGCCCGTAGTAGCGCGGCGGCGGGGCGTACACCGGCACGCTCTGGTAATACACCGGTTGTGCCGGGTAGACGTAGACCGGCGGCGGTGGCGGCGGTGCCACGTAGACGGGGGCCGGCTGCACATACACCGGAGCGGGTTGTTCCACATAGACCGGCGCCGGACGGGACGCGACGATGGCTCCGCCGACCACGGCCCCCATGACGGCGCCGACGATCGCCGGGCCGGCATCATGCCCATGGGCGGACGCCTGGCCGGCCAGTGCGGCGGCTCCCACCAACAGGGCCACCTGGGGCAAACGACGAAACATGGTTTTCCTCCTGCCCGGCGGGACAGGTGCCGGGATGCCTGTTCAGACCGCAACGGCGAAAAACGGATCGCAGCGCCCGGGTAAAGGTTGTGTAAGGACGACGAACGGCCAGGGCGATTCACCCGAACCCCCTCCCCCTCACCGGGTCACTAACAGGGAATCCCCAAGCGTTGGCCCGACGCGTCGCTGCCTCGCCGAGCGCCCCGGCCATCGAAAACCCGCCGTTCCAGGAGTGCCCCATGCCCGAAGCCTGGCTGTCCCACCTGCCCTGGCCCGAGTTGCGCCTGCTGCTCACCGTCCTCGCCGTCTTCCTCGCCCTGTCCCTGGTGTCCCGCGCTGTCCTGCGGGTGTTCGAGCGCCTGACCCGCCCCGTGCTGTTCCTGCGCGAGCTGCTGCAGCGGGTGCGCCGCCCGCTGTACCTGCTGCTGCCGCTGCTGGGGGTGCAGACGGTGCTCAGCTCCGCGCCGGACGACCTGCTGTTCATCGAGCCGCTGCGCCGCCTCACCTCCCTGGTGCTGATCGGCACCTTCACCTGGCTCGGCCTGCGCGCGGTGGACGCGGTGCAGCAGGTGATCCTGCTGCGCCACCCGGTGGACATCGCCGACAACCTGCAAGCCCGCCGCATCCAGACCCAGACCCGCGTGCTGGTACGCACCTTGAGTTTCTTCGTGGTGCTGTTCGGCGTGGCCTGCATGCTGATGACCTTCCCCACCGCCCGGCAGCTGGGCACCAGCCTGCTGGCCTCGGCCGGGGTGGCCGGGCTGGCGGTGGGTTTCGCCGCCAAGCCGGTGCTGGGCAACCTCATCGCCGGCCTGCAGATCGCCCTGACCCAGCCGATCCGCCTGGACGACGTGGTGATCGTCCAGGGCGAATGGGGGCGCATCGAGGAGATCACCGGCACCTATGTCGTGGTGCGCATCTGGGACGACCGCCGCCTGGTGGTGCCGCTGCAGTGGTTCATCGAGAACCCCTTCCAGAACTGGACCCGGGTCGGCGCCTCGATCACCGGCGCGGTGGTCATCTGGGTCGACTACGCCCTGCCCCTGGAGCCCCTGCGGCGCGAGCTGGACCGGCTCTGCGGCGAGCAGCCCAAGCTCTGGGACGGCCGCGTCAGCGTGCTGCAGGTGGTGGACGCCACCGACCGCGCCATGCAGCTGCGGGTGCTGGTCAGCTCCGCCGACTCCTCGCGCAACTGGGACCTGCGCTGCTACCTGCGGGAGAACCTCATCAGCTTCGTCAACCGCAACTACCCCGACAGCCTGCCGCGCATGCGGGCCGAACTGCGCTCGCTACAGCCACCCCAGGCCCCGGCAGTTGGCGACGGCCCCATCGCCGGGCCCGAGCGTCAGCCGCCGGTCTGATCCACCGGCTGGCGCACCGCCCAGGCCTGGTGCAGGCGCTCGTAGTAATAGGGCAGCTGCAGCAGGCCATGGCGGGCCGCCTGCTCGCGCACCGTGTTGCGCTCCCCGTCGAAATGGCGCTGCTCGCTCACCACCCAGGGCTCGCCGTCCAGGTACATGGCGCAGGCGAAGCACACCAGCCCATCCGCCTCGCCGGCCCCTTCGGCCAACCCGGTGTTGGCCAGGGCCACACCGGCACGGTCGGCGGCCTCCAGCGCCCCCAGGGCCATTTCCCGGGCGACTTCCTCGCTGGTCAGGCCGAAGCGCTCCATGGTGTCCGGCGACACCCCCAGGCAGCGCTGCTTGGCCTCGGGGGAGTACACCACGTAGCCCGCGTCCAGCACCTGCCCGCACCCGGGCACGTCCGCGAGGATCGACGTCATCAGCCCCGCCGTGCAGGACTCCGCGGTCACCAGGGTCAACTGGTACCGCTCCAGGAAGCTCACCACCTGCTCGACATGCTGCATGGCCCTTTCCTCCGTTCGCTGTTGCTAGCTATGAAGGCCGGCCCCGGGGCCGAGTTCCCCCCGCAGCGCCACCGTCCGGCGGAGGCCGCCGGGAAATAAAGTCGAAACTATCCCGCCGGGCCTCCGGTCTCGATTCATGTGGGGAGCGGACGTCTGCGTCGGGACCTTCAACTCATCTTCCAAGCGGCCGGCGGCCCGGACCGCCAGCAGTGATAGATGGCTTGCGCCCCGGCGCTCCGCCGCCCCGTTCAGGGATATTCGAAAGCGGAGGATGGTATGGGAAATGCGGTAGTGAGCCTTCAACTCGAAGGCCTGGGGTCCACCCTCGCCAGTCGGCCCCAGTTGCACGTGGAAAGCCTTGGAACCAATAGCCAGAAAAAACGAATCCTCTTCGTCACCTCGGAGTTCGCCGACCTGGTCAAGGTCGGTGGCCTGGGGGACGTTTCCGCTGCCCTGCCCCGAGCCCTCGCCTCCCGCCACGACATCCGCGTGCTGATCCCCGGCTACCGCTCGGTGCTGCACAGCGGCCACCCGATCCGGGTGATCGGCCGCCTGCCGGGGCACGCCGCCCTGCCGCCCTGCCGGGTCGGGCGCATGGACCTGCCGGACGGGCTGATCGTCTACGTGCTGATCTGCCCCGAGCTGTACGAGCGCGAAGGCACCCCCTATGGCGACGCCCATGGCCGCGACTGGGCCGACAACCACATCCGCTTCGCCCGCCTGGGCCTGGCCGCCGCCGACCTCGCCGGCGGCCAGGCCGGCCTCAGCTGGGTGCCCGAGCTGGTGCACGCCAACGACTGGCCCAGCGGCCTGGCGCCGGCCTACCTGGCCTGGCGCGGCCAGGCCACCCCCAGCGTGTTCACCATCCACAACCTGGCCTACCAGGGCCTCTGCGACCCCCACAGCGCCCCCGAGCTGGGCCTGCCGGAGCAGGCCTTCCGCCCCGAGAGCATGGAGTTCTACGGCAAGCTGTCGTTCCTCAAGGCCGGCATCGCCCACGCCCGGCACACCACTACGGTGAGCGACAACTACGCCCGCGAGATCACCACCGAGGCCTTCGGCTGCGGCCTGGAAGGCATGCTGTGCCAACGCGTCGCCGAAGGCCGCCTGAGCGGCATCACCAACGGCATCGACGAGAGCTGGGACCCGCGCAGCGACACCCACCTGGTGGAAGGCTTCGCCCCCCGCGCCTGGCAGGGCAAGCAGGCCAACCGCCGCTACGTGGAGCAGCTCTACGGCCTGGACAGCGAACCCGCCCCGCTGTTCGCCGTGGTCTCGCGCCTGGTGCAGCAGAAAGGCATCGACCTGACCCTGGAGATCGCCGACCGCATCGTCGCCCAGGGCGGCCGCCTGGCGGTGATCGGCCGTGGCGAGCCCGAACTGGAGCTGGCCATGGAGGCCCTGGCGCAGCGCCATGCCGGGCGCATCGGCGTGCGCGTCGGCTTCAACGAGACCGACGCCCGCCGCCTGTTCGCCGCCAGCGATTTCCTGCTCATGCCGTCGCGCTTCGAACCCTGCGGCCTGAGCCAGATGTACGCCCAGCGCTTCGGCTCCCTGCCCATCGCCCGCTGCACCGGCGGCCTGGCGGACACCATCGAGGACGGCGTGACCGGCTTCCTGTTCCGCGAGCCCGATGCCGCCAGCTACTGGGACGCCGTGCAGCGCGCGCTGAACGTCTACCGCCACCCTGAGCTGCTGGACGCCATGCGCTGCCAGGCCATGGCCGCGCCGCTGTTCTGGCGCGAGTCGGTGCTGCCCTACGACCAGCTCTACCAGCGGCTGATCGGCCAGCGCGTCACCCTCGCCAGCGGAGGGGCGCGCTGATGTACCCGGTCACCCGCAGCCACGGCGCCTGGCTCCAGGACGACGGCAGCACCCGCTTCGCCCTCTGGGCACCGGACGCCCGCCAGGTGGAGCTGCGCCTTGCCTCGGGCGAGACCCACCCCATGACTCCCCACGCCGACGGCTGGTACAGCGTGCAGCTGCCGGTGGGGGCTGGCACCGCCTACCGCTTCCGCATCGACGGCGAACTGGAGGTGCCCGACCCGGCCTCGCGCCGCCAGCTGGACGACGTGCACGGCGACAGCGAAGTGCAGGACCCGTCCCGCTATGCCTGGCGCTGCACCGAGTGGAACGGGCGCCCCTGGCACGAGGCGGTGATCTACGAGCTGCACGTCGGCCTGCTCGGCGGCTTCAGCCAGGTCACCGCCCTGCTGCCCGGCCTCGCCGAACTGGGGGTGACCGCCATCGAACTGATGCCCCTGGCCGAATTCCCCGGCGCGCGCAACTGGGGCTACGACGGCGTGCTGCCGTTCGCCCCGGAATCCTCCTACGGCACCCCCGACGAACTGCGCGCCCTGGTGGACCGTGCCCACGAGCTGGGCCTGATGGTGCTGGTGGACGTGGTCTACAACCACTTCGGCCCGGACGGCAACTACCTCGGCCGCTACGCCGGCGCCTTCTTCCGCGACGACCGCCACACCCCCTGGGGGCCGGCCATCGACTTCCGCCGCGTGCAGGTGCGCGACTTCTTCTGCGAGAACGCGCTGATGTGGCTGCTGGACTACCGCATGGACGGCCTGCGCCTGGATGCGGTGCACGCCATCCCCGACCGCGACTTCCTCGTCGAGCTGGCCGACCGCGTGCGCCGCGCCACCGCCGGGCGCCACGTGCACCTGGTGCTGGAGAACGAAGACAACGCCGCCAGCCTGCTGGAACAGGGCTTCGACGCCCAGTGGAACGACGACGGCCACAACGTGCTGCATGTGCTGCTCACCGGCGAGGACGAGGGCTACTACGCCGACTTCGCCCGCGAACCCACCAGCCACCTGGCCCGCTGCCTGGGCGAAGGCTTCGTCTACCAGGGCGAGACCAGCCCGCGCGGCGCCCAACGCGGCGAACCCAGCGCGCACCTGCCGCCCACCGCCTTCGTGCTGTTCCTGCAGAATCACGACCAGGTGGGCAACCGCGCCCTGGGCGAGCGCCTGGCCAGCCTGGCGGAGCCCGCCGCGCTGCGGGCCAGCATCGCCCTGCTGCTGCTCAGCCCCATGGTGCCGCTGCTGTTCATGGGCGAGGAATGGGGCTCCGAGCAGCCCTTCCTGTACTTCACCTCCCACAACGAAGCCCTCGGCCAGGCCGTGCGCGAAGGCCGCCGCGCCGAGTTCGCCGCCTTCAGCGCCTTCACCCGGCCCGAGCAGCGCGACGCCATCCCCGACCCCAACGACTTCTCCACCTTCAGCCGCTCCATGCCCGACAGCGCCGCAGCCACCGAAGCCGATGCCGAGGCCTGGCGCCGGCTCTACCAGCGCCTGTTGCAGGTGCGTCATGCCCACCTGGTGCCGCGCCTGCCGGGCAGCCAGGCCATCGGCGCGCGGGTGCTGGAGGACAAGGCCGTCTCCGCCGGCTGGCGGCTGGGCGACGGCAGCCACCTGCGCATCGACCTGAACCTCTCGGCGGTCACCGTACGCACCCCGCTGCCCCACCCCGAGGCCCGCACCCTGCATGCCGACGGCATCGACGACGCCGACTACCGCCAGGGCGTGCTGCCCCCCCACAGCATGGTGGTCACCCTGGAGGACCCGCGATGAGCGACGCCCAGCTGGAAGCCCTGGCCACGGCGGCGGGGTTCAGCGTCCACTGGACCGACGCCGACGGCCGCCCGCAACAGGTCGCTCCCGACAGCCTGCGCGCGCTGCTGGAGGCCCTCGGCTACCCGGCCCAGAGCGAGCAGCAGATCGCCGGCAGCCTGGCCCACCTGCAGGCCCGGCATGAGGCCGCCACCCTGCCCCGGCTGCTGACCCTGGACCAGGGCCAGCCCCTGGCACTCGCCGCCCATGCCCGGCCCGGCGCCGCCTTCCGCGTCCAGCTGGAAGACGGCGGCGTGGTGGATGGCCACCTGGACGACCAGGCGTGCCTGCCCGCCCTCACCGCCTGGGGCTACCACCAGCTGCACCTGGGCGACCAGGCGGTGACCCTCGCCGTCGCCCCGCCGGCCTGCCCCAGCGTCGCCCAGCTCAGCGACCACCGCCGCCGCCACATCTGGGGCCTGGCGGCCCAGCTGTACGGCCTGCGCCGCCCCGGCGACGGCGGCCTGGGGGACACCCAGGCCCTGGAAGAGCTGGTGCGCAGCGCCGCCGCCCAGGGCGCCGACGCCATCGCTCTGAGCCCGGTGCACGCCATGTTCAGCGCCGACCTGCAGCGCTACAGCCCCTATTCGCCCTCCAGCCGCCTGCTGTTCAACGTGCTGCACGCCGCGCCGGCCAGCATCCTCGGCGACCGCGCCTGGCGCGAGGCGGTCCTCGCCACCGGCCTCGGCCCCGAGCTGCAGCGCCTGGAGTCCCTGCCGCTGGTGGACTGGCCGGCCGCCTCCGCCGCCCGCCTGCAGCTGCTGCGCCAGCTCTACCAGGGTTTCGCCGCCGGGGAGAACCTGCACAGCGTCGACTTCGACAGCTTCTGCCAGCACGCCGGCGACGCCCTGTTGCAGCACTGCCGCTTCGAAGCCCTGCACGGTTTCATGAGCCGCAGCGGCCTGCCCACCGACTGGCGCACCTGGCCGGAGCCCTACCGCGACCCCACCAGCCCGGCGGTGCTGCGCTTCGCCGAAGAGCATGCCGACGAGGTGCGCTTCCACGCCTTCGCCCAGTGGCTGGTGGCGCGCGGGCTGGACCGCGCCCAGAGTGCCGCGCGCGGTGCCGGCATGGCCGTCGGGATGATCGCCGACCTGGCCGTGGGCGCCGACGGTGCCGGCAGCCAGGCCTGGGCGCGCCAGGCCGAACTGCTGCCGTCGCTGACGGTGGGCGCCCCGCCGGACATCCTCAACCGCAGCGGCCAGGCCTGGGGCATCTCCGCCTTCTCCCCCGAGGGCCTGCGCCAACAGGGCTTCCGCGCCTTCATCGAGATGCTGCGGGCCAACCTCGCCCACGCCGGCGGCCTGCGCATCGACCACGTGATGGGCCTGCAGCGCCTCTGGGTCCTACCGGAAGGCGCCGATCCCCGGCATGGCGCCTACCTCAACTACCCCCGCGAAGACCTGCTGCGCCTGCTCTGCCTGGAAGCCACCCGCCACCGCGCGCTGATCGTCGGTGAAGACCTCGGCACCGTGCCCGAGGGGCTGCGCGAAGCCCTCGGCCGGCGACTGATCCTCGGCATGCGCGTGCTGCTGTTCGAACAGGCCGACGGCCGCTTCACGCCGCCCGACGCCTGGCCGGCGGATGCCCTGGCCACCACCACCACCCACGACCTGCCGACCCTGCGCGGCTGGCTCGCCGGGCGCGACATCCACTGGCGCGAGGCCGCTGGCCAGACCCGGCCCGAGCAGGCCGAGGCCGACCGTGAGCACCGCCAGCGGGAACGCCAGGCCCTGGAAAGCGCCCTGCACGCCAGCGGCCAGCGCCACGGCCAGGCCCCCGAAGACGACCTCGATGCGGCCATCGCCTTCATCGGCCGGACACCCGCGCCCCTGGTGCTGCTGCCCCTGGAGGACGCCGTCGGCAGCGAGGAGCAACCCAACCTCCCCGGCCCCGGCGACCTGCACCCCAACTGGCGCCGGCGCTGGCCGGAGGCCGCCGCCAGCCTGCTCGAACGCCCCGAGGTGAGCGCCCGCCTGCAGCGCCTCGACCACACCCGCCGGCAACAGGAACACCCCCATGACTGAACTGCGTGCCACGCTGCGCCTGCAACTGCACGCCGGCTTCACCCTCGACGACGCCCGCGCCCAGGTGCCCTACTTCGCCCGTCTCGGCGTGAGCCACCTGTACCTGTCGCCCGTGCTCCAGGCCCGGGCCGGGTCCACCCACGGCTACGACGTGGTCGACCCCACCCGGGTCAACCCCGAGCTGGGCGGCGAGCCGGCCCTGGAGCGCCTGGTGGCCGCCCTGCGCGAGCACCACATGGGGCTCATCCTCGACCTGGTGCCCAACCACATGGCCGTGGGCGGCGGCGACAACCCCTGGTGGCTGGACGTGCTCGAATGGGGCCGCGCCAGCCCCTACGCGCAGTTCTTCGACATCCAGTGGCAATCCCACGACCCGCTGCTGCGCGGGCAGCTGCTGATCCCCTTCCTGCGCAGCGACTACGCGGAAGTCCTCGCCGCCGGCGAGGTGCGCCTGCATTACGACGGCAGCAGCGGCGCGCTCTACGCCCAGCATTTCGACCACCGCTTCCCGCTCTGGCCGGCCACCTACGGCGAGGTGCTGCGGCGCGCCGACGACCCGGCATTGCAGGCCCTGGCCGCCAGCTTCGACACCCTCGAAGGCTCCGCCGACGCCTGGCAGCGCGCCCGTGAGCTGCGCCAGGCCCTGGGCCGCGCCGCGCCGACCGGCGAGGCACTGGCGAACGCCCTGGCGGCGTTCCGGGGCGACGACCCGACGGGCTTCGAACGCCTGCACGCCCTGCTGGAGCGCCAGCACTACCGCCTGGCCAGCTGGCGCACCGCCGCCGACGACATCAACTGGCGGCGCTTCTTCGACATCAACGAGCTGGGCGGCCTGCGGGTGGAACGCCCGGAGGTGTTCGAAGCGGTGCATGCCAAGGTCTTCGAGCTGATCCAGCGCGGCCTGGTGGATGGGCTGCGCCTGGACCACGTCGACGGCCTGGCCGACCCGCGCGGCTACTGCCGCCGCCTGCGCCGCCGGGTGCAGCGGCTGGCGGCACAACGCCCGGCCGGCCTGGCGGAGCAGCCCTTCCCCATCTACGTGGAGAAGATCCTCGGCCCCGACGAGGCGCTGCCCGGCGACTGGCAGGTGGACGGCACCACCGGCTACGAATTCATGAACCAGGTGTCGCTGCTGCAACACTCGCCCCTCGGCGAACTGCAGCTGTGCGGCCTGTGGAGCGAGACCAGCGGGCGTTCGCCGCGCTTCCTCGACGAGGTCCGCGAGGCCCGTGAACTGATCCTCGGCAGCAACCTCGCCGGCGACCTGGAGAACCTCGCCCAGGCCCTGCTGCAGGTGGCGCGCAGCGACCTGGCGACCCGCGACCTGACCCTCGGCGGCATCCGCCGGGCGCTGCACGCGCTGATCGGTCAGTTCAGCGTCTACCGCACCTACGTCAACGCCTGCGGCCGCTCCACCCAGGACCAGCGACTGTTCCGCCAGGCCTTCGACGCGGCCTGCGCAGAACTGGGCGACGCCGACCGCCCGCTGCTCGACCACCTGGAGCGCTGGCTCGGCGGCGAACCGCTGCGGGCCGTGCCCCTGGCCCAGCGCCGGCTGCGCCGGCAGGTGGTGGCGCGCTTCCAGCAGCTCACCGCGCCGGCGGCGGCCAAGGCCGTGGAGGACACCGCCTGCTACCGCTCGGCGGTGCTGCTCTCGCGCAACGACGTGGGCTTCGACCCGCAACGCTTCAGCGCCCCGCTGGAGGCCTTCCACGCGGCCTGCCAGGCCCGCGCGCAGAGCTTCCCGGACAACCTGCTGACCACCGCCACCCATGACCACAAGCGCGGCGAGGACAGCCGCGCGCGCCTGGCGGTGCTCAGCGAGCGCGCTGCCTGGTTCGCCGAATGCTGCGAACAGTGGCGGCGCCTGGCCGCGCCCCTGCGCGAAGCGACCGGCCCGCTGGCCATCAGCCCCGGCGACGAGCTGGTGCTCTACCAATGCCTGCTGGGCAGTTGGCCGCTGGACCTGGCAGCCGACGACCACGCCGGCCTCGCCGCCTACCACGAGCGCCTGCTGCGCTGGCAGGAAAAGGCCCTGCGCGAAGCCAAGCTGCAGACCAGCTGGAGCGCCCCCAACGGCGACTACGAGGGCGCATGCCGCGCCTTCCTCGACAGCCTGCTGGGCAGCGATGCCACCGCCCAGCTGCGTCGCGGCATTGCCGACGCGGCCATGGCCATCGCCCCCAGCGGCGCCCTCAACGGGCTGGTGCAATGCCTGCTGCGCATGACCACGCCGGGGGTGCCGGACCTCTACCAGGGCACCGAGTTCTGGGACTTCAGCCTGGTGGACCCGGACAACCGCCGGCCGGTGGACTACGCCGCGCGCATCGACGCCCTGGGCACCCTGCGCGACCAGGCCGACCTGCTGCTGGGCTGGCGCGACGGGCGCATCAAGCAGTGGCTGATCGGCAGCGTGCTGTCGGTGCGCTACGCCCGCGCCGGGCTGTTCGCCCGGGGCGACTACCAGCCGCTGCCGGTGCACGGCGAACACGCCGAGCGGGTGATCGCCTTCGCCCGCCAGCGCGACGGCGAGTACCTGGTGGTGATCGCCCCGCGCCTGGTGGATGCCTTGCTGGAAGGCACTGAGGTGCCCCAGGTGCCGCCCCTGCGCTGGGGCGACACCCGCGTGGAGCTGCCCTTCGACCCGGCCACCGGCGCCCTCGCCGGTGTGTTCAGCCGCGAGCCGCCCCAGGTGGGTCCCGAAGGCCTGGCCCTGTCCCGGGCGCTCGCCGACTTCCCCGTCAACCTGCTGTGTTTCCGCCCCCATGCCACAGGAGTCATGCCATGAACACCGACGATCAGCGCGTCCGCGAGCTCGCCTACCAGATCTGGGAATCCGAGGGCCGTCCCCACGGCCAGGACGCTCGCCACTGGGAGATGGCGCGCAAGCTGGCCCAGCGCGAGAAGCCCCGCGACACCCCGCCGGAACCCACCTCGCGGCCGGCCAGCAAGCCTCGGGCGGTGGACACCTCCTCCGGCCCGGTCACTCCCACCCGCCGCCCTCGGGCGGCCAAGCCCGCCGCCAGCGAGGCCGAGGAAAAGCCCGCCCTGCTGAAGAAACCCCGCGCCCYACGCACCCCCAAGACACCCAAAGCCTGACCCCAGGCCGTACAGGAGCCACCATATGAGCAGGCAACGCTCACGGATCACCGAAGGCCACCCCTTTCCACTCGGCGCCACCTGGGACGGCCTGGGCGTGAATTTCGCGCTGTTCTCCGCCCACGCCACCAAGGTCGAGCTGTGCCTCTTCGACAGCAAGGGTGAGCGGGAACTGGAGCGCATCGAACTGCCCGAGTACACCGACGAGATCTGGCACGGCTACCTGCCCGACGCCCACCCGGGGCTGATCTATGGCTACCGGGTACACGGCCCCTACGAACCCGACGCCGGCCACCGCTTCAACCCCAACAAGCTGCTGGTGGACCCTTACGCCCGTCAGCTGGTGGGGCGGCTGCGCTGGTCGGAGTCGCTGTTCGGCTACACCATCGGCCACCCGGACGCCGACCTCTCCTTCGACGAGCGCGACAGCGCGCCCTTCGTGCCCAAGTCCAAGGTGCTGGACCCGGCCTTCACCTGGCCCGAGCAGAAGCCGGTGCGGGTGCCCTGGGACTCCACGGTGATCTACGAGACCCACCTGCGCGGCATCAGCATGCGCCACCCCTCGGTGCCGGAGCACCTGCGCGGCACCTTCGCCGGACTGATGAATGCCGACCTGCTGCAGCACGTGCGCTCCCTGGGCGTGAGCAGCATCGAGCTGCTGCCCATCCATGCCTTCGTCAACGACCAGCACCTGCTGGAAAAGGGCATGAACAACTACTGGGGCTACAACACCCTGGCCTTCTTCGCGCCGCACCCGGCGTACCTCGCCAGCGGCCACGTCAACGAATTCAAGGAGCTGGTGGCGCACCTGCACGACGCCGGGCTGGAGCTGATCCTCGACGTGGTCTACAACCACACCGCCGAGGGCAACGAGCTGGGCCCGACCCTGTCCATGCGCGGCATCGACAACGCCACCTACTACCGCCTCATGCCCGATGACCGGCGCTACTACATCAACGATTCCGGCACCGGCAACACCCTCGACCTGAGCCACCCCTGCGTGCTGCAGATGGTCACCGACTCCCTGCGCTACTGGGCGACGGAGATGCGCGTGGACGGCTTCCGCTTCGACCTCGCCACCATCCTCGGCCGCCACCCCCACGGCTTCGACGAGCGCCACGGCTTCCTCGTCGCCTGCCGCCAGGACCCGGTGCTGAGCAAGGTCAAGCTCATCGCCGAACCCTGGGACTGCGGCCCCGGCGGCTACCAGGTGGGCGGCTTCCCGCCGGGCTGGGTGGAGTGGAACGACCGCTTCCGCGACACCGTGCGTGCCTTCTGGCGTGGCGACCCCGGCCAGGTGGGGCACCTGGCCCGGCGGCTCACCGCCTCCGGCGACCTGTTCAACCAGCGCGGCCGGCGGCCCTTCGCCTCGGTCAACTTCATCACCGCCCACGACGGTTTCACCCTGCGCGACGTAGTCAGCTACGACCACAAGCACAACGAGGCCAACGACGAGGACAACCGCGACGGCAGCGACAACAACCTGTCCTGGAACCACGGTGCCGAAGGCCCCACGGACGACCCGGAGATCCGCGAGCTGCGCCTGCGCCAGATGCGCAACCTGATGGCCACGCTGCTGTTCTCCCAGGGCACGCCGATGCTGGTGGCCGGCGACGAGTTCGGTCGCACCCAGCACGGCAACAACAACGCCTACTGCCAGGACAACGAGATCGGCTGGGTGGACTGGGAGATGGACGACGAAGGCCGGGGCCTGCTGGACTTCACCCGGCGCCTGATCAGCCTGCGCCGCGCCTACCCGATCCTCCGCCGGGGGCGCTTCCTGGTGGGCGACTACAACGAGGAGCTGGGGGTGCGCGACGTCACCTGGCTCGCCCCCGACGGCGGGGAGATGACCCCCGAGCAATGGGACGACGGCCATACCCGCAGCCTGGGCGTGCTGCTGGACGGCCGCGCGCAGCCCACCGGCATCCGCCGCAGCGGTGCCGACGCCACGCTGCTGATCCTGCTCAACGCGCACCACGAGGGCGTGGCCTTCCAGCTTCCGGAAGTGGCCCAGGGCGTAGCCTGGGTGTGCCTGGCGGACACCGCCCGCCCGGATGAGCGGGGCCTGGCCCGGCACGAGTTCGGCGAGGAATTCGTGGTGACCGGCCGCGCCCTGGTGCTGTTCGAGCTGCGCAAGGAGGCCGACTGATGGCGGGCGGCTTCTTCCTCGACCGCCTGCGCCTTGCACTGGAACCCCTGCCGGTGGACGACACCGCCGCCCTCGGGCAGGCGCTGCGGGAGCTGGTGGCCGCCGGGCTGGACTGCCTGCCGCAACCCGGTGACGGCGCCACCCTGGACCGCTGGCGCGCCCTGGCCCGCGTCGCCGCGCGGGACCTGGGGCTGTGCAAGCTCTACGAGGGGCACACCGATGCCCTGGCCATCCTCCACGAACTGGGGGCGGACGCACCGCCGCCGGACAGCACCTGGGGCACCTGGGCCGCCGAACCGCCGGACGCCCGGGTCCACCTCAACGGCCGCACCACGTCCCAGGATGTGCGCCTGGATGGCCGCAAGGCCTGGTGTTCCGGCGCGCGGGTGCTCAGCCATGCGCTGCTCACCGCCTGGGCCGAGGACGGCAGCCAGCAACTGGTGGCCGTGGCCCTGGACCAGCCGGGCGTGGCCTTCGAGGACGGGGTCTGGCACGCCTGCGGCATGGGCACCACCGGCAGCCACAGCGTGCTCTTCGACCAGGCCCGGGGGCACTGCGTCGGCCCGGCGGACGGCTACCTGCACCGGCCGGGCTTCTGGCACGGCGGCGCCGGCATCGCCGCCTGCTGGTTCGGCGCCACCCAGGCGCTGGCCGAAGCCCTGCGCCGACGCTGCGCCGAGCAGGGCGAACCCCACGCTCTCGCCCACCTGGGTGCGGTGGACGCGCAGCTGTACGCCGCCGGCTGCGCCCTGGCCGATGCGGCAGAATGGATCGACGCCCACCCCCTGGAGGACGCCGAGCACATCGCCCGGCGCCTGCGTGCGGTGGTCGAGGCGGCCGCCGAAGCCACCCTGCTGCATGTCGGCCACGCCCTGGGCGCGGCGCCCTATTGCCTGGACCCGCACCTGTCGAGGTTGCTCGCCGACCTGCCGGTGTACCTGCGCCAGAGCCACGCCGAACGGGACCTGGCGGCATTGGGCCAACTGGCCGCCCAGGCGCCGGCCGGAGGCTGGCTGCCATGAGGGCCGACCCCGCCTGGGGCTTCGGCACGCCGCTGGCGGCCTGGCAGGCCTCGTCGCACCTGGCGCAGGTGCCCACCCTCGACGCAGCGGAAATGGTGGGCCCCGGGCAGCGCGCGGTGATCGTCGCGCCCCATCCGGATGACGAGGTGCTCGGCTGCGGCGGGCTGATTCAGCAGCTGGCGCAGCTGGGGCGCGCGTGCCAGGTGATCGCCGTGACCGATGGCGAGGCCAGTCACCCCGGCTCCCGTGCCTGGCCGCCCAACTACCTGGCCCAGGTACGCCCGGAGGAAAGCCGCGAGGCACTGCAGCGCCTGGTGCCGGACCGGGACATTCCCTGCTGGCGGGCCGGCCTGCCGGACGGCGGGATCGCTGCCGGTGAACAGGCGCTGGCCGACTGGCTCGGCCAACGCCTGCGGGCAGACGACGTGGTGTTCACCACCTGGCGCGGGGACGGCCATCCGGACCACGAGGCCTGTGGCCGGGCCACCCTGGCCGCTGCCCAGGCGGTGGGCTGCCACGTCTGCGAGTACCCGGTGTGGGCCTGGCACTGGGCCAGGCCGGAAGACCCGCGCCTGCCCTGGGAGCGGGCCCGTCGGCTGCCCCTCGATCCCTCTCAACGGGCGCGCAAGCAGCGGGCGGTGGCAGCCTTCGCCAGCCAGCTGGATGCCTCGCCGGACGGCCACGGGCCGATCCTCGACGACGCGGCCCTGGCGCGCCTGCTGCAACCCTTCGAACTGGTGTTCATATGAGCGTGGGTGATGCCTATTTCGAGGCGCTGTACCGGCGCAGCGCCGACCCCTGGGCCTTCCGCCGCCGCTGGTACGAGCGGCGCAAGCGCAACCTGGTGCTGGCGGCGCTGCCGCGCGGCTTCTACGAGCGGGTCTTCGAGCCCGGCTGCGGCAACGGCGAGCTGAGCCTGCGCCTGGCCGACCGCTGCCACGAGCTGCTGGCCTGCGACACCTCGGAACGGGCCGTGGAGCTGGCCCGGCGGCGGGTGGCGCGCAAGCCCAACGTGCGTTTCGTACAGGCGCGCCTGCCCCAGCAATGGCCACGGGGGCGCTTCGACCTGATCCTGTTCAGCGAGCTGGGCTACTACCTGGACCCGACGGACCTGCAGCGGCTGGTGAAGCAGGCGCGCGAGTCGCTGACCGAGCAGGGCACGCTGCTGGCCTGCCACTGGCGCCCCGCCATCGAGGGCTGCCCGCTGACCGGCGACGACGTCCACGGCTACCTGCGAGGCGCGCTGGACATGCCCCGGCTGCTCTATCACGAGGAGCCCGACCTGCTGATGGAGGTGTGGAGCCGCGACGCCACCACGGTGGCCCAGCGCGAAGGCCTGCGCGAGGGGCCGGCATGATCGGCGTGGTGATCCCCGTGCATGACGAAGAAGCCCACCTGGGTGCCTGCCTCGACTCCGTACTCCGCGCAGCCACGCACCCAGGGCTGGGCGGCGAGCCGGTGCGCGTGCTGGTGGTGCTGGACAGCTGCAGCGACGGCAGCGCCGCCATCGCTCATGCCTACGGGGTGGAGACGCGGGCGCTTCAGGCGCGCAACGTGGGCCGTGCGCGAGGCGAAGGCGCGAGGTCGCTGCTGGAAGCCGGCGCCCGCTGGATCGCCTGCACCGACGCCGACAGCGTGGTGGATGCCAACTGGCTGGTGGACCAGCTCGAAATGGGAGCGGAACTGGTCTGCGGCACCGTGCAGGTCGCCGACTGGGACGACCTGCCGGAGCACATCCGGGACCGCTATGAGCAGCACTACTGCGACGCCGACGATCACCGCCACGTGCACGGCGCCAACCTCGGCTTCTGCGCCCACGCCTACCTGCGCGCCGGTGGCTTTGCGCCCCTGCCGGCCCATGAGGACGTGCACCTGGTGCAGGCCTTCGCCCGGATCGGCGCGCGCATCGCCTGGAGCGCGCGGCCCCGGGTGTACACCAGTGCCCGGCTGCTGGGGCGCGCGCCGGAGGGCTTCGCCGGCTACCTGAGGGCGCTGCTGGCCTCCTCCTGAAGCGCCACCGGCGAACCCTCCACGGCCACGCAGCTGCGGTTGCGGCCCAGGCGCTTGGCCTCGTAGAGCAGCTCGTCGGAGCGGCGGTACATCAGCGCCTCACTGACAGGCAGGTGGAACAGGCAGGCACCGACGCTCACCGTCAGCACCGGGGCGGCTGCCGATCGCGCATGGGGGACTTCCAGGGCCCGCACCTGCTGGACGATCCGCAGCGCCACCGTTTCCAGATGGGCCTCTTCCACGTCGTAGAGCACCAGGGTGAACTCCTCGCCACCCAGCCGCGCGGCGATGTCCAGCGGGCGGCGGGCGAAGGCCTCCAGCACCCCGGCCACCGCGCACAGGGCGGCGTCTCCGGCCTGGTGGCCGTAGTAGTCGTTGTACTGCTTGAAGTAGTCGAGATCGATGATCAGCTGGGCCAGGCTCGCGCCCTCACGCGCGGCCAGGCCCAGCACGGTCTGCACGTGCTGGTCGAAGGCGCGGCGGTTGTGCAGGCCGGTCAGCGGGTCATGGCTGGACTGCCACTTGAGCAGCTCGCGCAGGAGGAACTGTTCGCGCTTGACCTGATCGCGGATGTAGCCGCCCGTGGCACAGGCGAGGATCGACAGCAGGAACACCAGGGACACCGAGCCGTACTGCTCGGGTGCCTCTGCGGCGTACACCGGGTAGCCCACCAGCAGCCAGAGAGCGAACAGCGCCAGGGCCACCAGCAGGCTGCGACGGAAGCTGATGCCCAGGGGGAAGAAGGCCGCCACGCCGAGCAAGGCGAAGATGCCGTCGGAGAAGTACAGGCCCTTGATGCGGTAGATGAAGATCGAGGCCATGCCACCGGCCAGCACCAATAGCAGCACCCACGAGGCGAAGCGTACCGAGTAGGCCTCGATGCCGCGCAGCAGCATCTGCAGCACCAGGCTGGTGAGCAGCAACAGGATGCCGACCCGCACCCCCGCCAGCAGTACCAGCCAGCCATCGAGGCCGGCCTGCAGGTCGAAGTGCAGCAGGTCCAGCCCCATGAACAGCGCCCACACCAGCAGCACCACCACGGCCGAGGCCTTCTGGAACGGCAGGAAATCCCGCGTCAGCGATTCGCGGTACTGCTGCTCCAGGCGGGGCGGAAAGCGCGGACGCATGAAGGTCCGGCCCTGGTGTGCCTGGTACAGCTGCTCGTTGTCCGGATCGCGCATTCCCTACTCTCCCCCCGGCGGCGCCGGTCCCCATCAGGCATGCCCGGTCTGCACCAGGTCGCAGGCCTGCTGGGCCGTCGCCACGGCGAAGTCGAGCACCGCACGCCCGCAGGCCGAGAGCGTGCGGTGGCTGGAATAGGCGGCATGCAGCGCCCGCCCGCGTACGGCGTAGTCGGGCAGGATGCGCACCAGCTGCTCCTTGCGCCATTCCGCGGCCAGGGTGGACAGCAGGGCGATGCCCGAATCGTTGATCGCCGCGTTGAGCAGGGCCGAGCCGGAGGTGGTCGCCAGCCGCCCGTTGGGGCGCAGGCGATAGGTCCGGCGGCCGCAGCTCGAATGCAACTCGCAGCTTTGGACGTTCTTCAGGTGCAGGCAGGCGTGCTCGGCCAGGTCCTCCACCCGCTCCGGCACGCCGTGCATGGCCAGGTAGCCGGGGCTGGCGTAGAGGCCCAGCTCCAGGTCGAACAGCTTGCGTACCACGTAGGCGTCGTTCTTCAGCTCACCGAGGAAGAACAGCAGGTCCAGCCCGTCCAGCACCAGGTCCGGCTCGTGGTCCGCCACCACCACGTCCAGTTCCAGCCCCGGGTGCTGGCGCAGGAGCTGGCTGAAGAAGCCGTTCTCCTGGCATTCGAAAAAGCCCGTGGGCACCTGGATGCGCACCTGGCCGACGATGCCCTGGGCGTCGTCACGCAAGGTGGCCAGGGCGTTGCCCAGGTGGTCGATGCTCGTCTTGCATTTCTGGTAGAGCCGCTCCCCATCGGCCGTGCAGCGCAGCAACCGGGTGGAGCGGAGAAAAAGGGCCGTGCCGAGACTGCGTTCCAGGCTCATCAGGCGGCGGCTGAGGGTATTGGCAGGTATCCCTAGCACCCTGCTTGCTTTTGCGAAGCTCCCTGCCCGTACGATCTGCACGAATAAAGCCAAGTCATCCAGCATCTTCACCAACTTCGAAACTCGTCGAGACTTATCCGCGTCGTGCAGTTTTCATGCTAACAGCCGTATTTTTTGCAGAGAACCTACATTTCCGGACTGCCAATCTCCATTTTTCGAATGAACTTAGCCGGCAAGTAGCGCGCTAACTGCCGTGCTTTGCGAGGTCGATTCAATGGCGCCGGACTTTTGTCAAGGAGTGCGCCAAGCCCACACGCGGCGGGGCTTTCAGCAGTTCGAGGGAAAATTTCGTATTGAGCCGGACGAAACTTGGAAGTTGGCCAAGTTGTGAGCGACGGGATTAATCCGGGGAAGTTGTCATGTGCCGCCGTTTACTGGCGAACTTGGATGTTGCGAGGCGTCGGAAAGTCGTCACATTCACAGCCATGTGAAACTTGGGCGACGGAAACAGGACGGATTCGAAGGGTAATGACGAGGCCGCCCGGCCATTGCAGCCGGGCGGCAGGTGTGTCGGTTCAGGCCGCGGCGTGGTGCAGGCGGACGTTGAACAGCGGGCCCTGGCTGTAGCGCGACAGGGTCTTGGCCAGGGCCAGTACGCCCAGGTCGATCAGCGGCTCCACCAGGATCACGCTCATGTAGGCCAGGCCGAAGGTGCTCACCGAGGCCAGGGTCTCGGCGGTGAAACCGTGGCCGTAGAAGGCCCAGAAGGCCACCCAGGCGACGATGCCGCCCTGGTAGGCGGTGGACAGTGCCAGGGCCTGGCTGTAGCGGGTTTCCACGTAGGCGGTGCGGGCCGGGATGATGCGGTTGGCCAGCAGGCTGATGCCCCACAGCGGCACCAGCAGGGTGGTGACGTTCATGCCGTACTGCGGCAGGTCGAAGGGGGCGAAGAACAGGCCCTGGACCAGCAGCCCGGCGGCCAGGCCGATGGCGGCCGCGCCCGCGCCGAACATCAGCAGCAGGGTCGAGCCGAGGATCAGGTGGACCTCGGAGACCCCCACCGCGTGGTGCGGGAACACCTCGAAGAAGCAGAACACCAGGGCCGTGGCGATCAGGCTGCGCAGGGCCAGGGCACTGATGCCGCCGTTGGTGCGGATGCTGTCGTAGGCCATCTTGGCGGTCAGGCCGAAGGCGGTGACGGCGGTGCCATAGCTGAGCAGGAGCTTGGCGCCTTCGACGACGCCGGGTTCGATATGCATGTGCGGTTCCTTGCCGCGCCCACCGCGCGGTGACCAGTTCTAGGGGTCGGGCCTCGTGCCCGTTACGGATGGCAGGTCTCCTGGCTCGCAGGTCAATGCTTCACCCACCTTCCCGGCCGGGGCCAGTGGTGCTTCGGGTTTCGCTCGCTGCTTACAGTTGCGGGGGCAGCCATGGCCTGGGCGTTGCGCCGCACCATGTTCCCTGTTGCTCCGGGCGGTTGCCCGGAAACCATCGGCGGCCATCTTACTGGCGGGCCTGCGGGCGGCAAAGGCAAATTTTTGCGCCCCCGCGAGCGCCCCGTGCGCCTCCCTGCCTGCGACAGTCCGCCACAGTCGACTTTCCCCTGCCAGCCAGGCGCCACCCGCAGGCCACCGGGCGCCCGGGGTGTGGCAGCTCGTCGCAGTCGGGCCGCATCGGGGGGCCTTGCTAGCATCCGTCCCGCAGCGCCCCAGAGGCCTGCCAAGTGCATGCGGGCGCCATGAGGCGCCCGGTAGTCATCCAGGGATCGGACAGCTCGGCACCATGCGGCTCAAGTCGTTCCCGGAACCACTCGACAACAACAGGGACCGACGCCCATGGCCGTGATGCCATCCCCTTCGTTCTGGCGCTCCGCCTTCCTCCCCTCGCCCGCCACGGCCTGGCCGCTGCTGCTCTTGCTCTGCGCCGCCGCCCAGGCCCAGGAAGACGACAAGACCCTGGTGCTGGACAGCACCACCGTCACCGCCACCCGCAGCGCCAACAGCAGCTTCGACCTGCCGGCCTCGGTGTCCACGGTGGACCGCAAGGCCCTCGACGATACCCAGGCCGACAGCCTGTCCAGCGTGCTGCGCAGCCTGCCCAACGTGAACTTCGGCGGCGGCCCCCGCCCTGCGGCACAGATCCCCGCCATCCGTGGCCTGCAGGGGCCACGCATCATCCTCACGGTGGACGGTGCGCGGCGTAACAACGAGGGCGGCGTGAACAGCCCGCTGCTGCTCGACCCCGACTTCATCCGCCAGGTGGACGTGGTGCGCGGCCCCATGTCGGCGGCCTATGGCAGCGGCGGCCTGGGCGGCGTGATGGCCTTCGAAACCCTGGCAGCGGAAGACTACGTCGACCCCGAGCGCGGCTACGGCGGCCAGGCCAAGGTGGGTTACCGCAGCGGCAACGAGGCCTTCTCCACCCACCTCACCGCCGCAGCGATGAACGACCAGGCCGACGTGCTGGCCAGTGCCACCTACCGCAACTACGGCGCCATTCACACCGGCAAGGGCGGCGCGGATTCGGAGTACCCCAACGACGGCGACCTGGGCGCCAGCCTGCTCAAGGCCGGCCTCAACCTGGGCGAACTGAACCGGGTGGAGCTGAGCCGCCAGACCTTCGACGACGACTTCACCGGCCCCACCAACCCCGGCGGCAACCTGGTGTTCCCCTTCGATCAGGACACCCGCCGCCGGCAGGAGCAGTACACCGGCAACTGGTCGTTCCACGACACCGACCGCAGCTGGCTGGACGGCAAGCTGAGCCTCTACCGCACCCGCTTCAGCCTCGCCGGCCACAGCCGCTCGACACCGCCCCAGGCCGACACCTCGGCCATGACCCGTACCGACGGCGGCAGCCTGCAGAACACCAGCACCTTCGAGGTGGGCGAGCACGACCGGCAGCGCCTCACCTACGGCGTGGACTACTACAAGGACACCGCCGAGAACACCTCCAACGGCCAGGGCAATTCGGTGCTGCCCGACGGCGAGCTGCGCGCCCTTGGCGGCTTCATCCAGAGCGAACAGACCTTCGACCGCTGGACCCTGATCGCCGCGTTGCGCCACGACGACTACAAGCTGTCCTCCCCCGGCCAGGGCGACGCCCGCCACAGCCGCCTCTCGCCGAAGATCGCCCTGAAGTACCAGCCCATCGACCCCCTGGGGCTGTTCGTCAGCTACGGCGAAGCCTTCCGCGCGCCGACCATGACCGAGATGTACGGCAACCTGGACACGCGCCGGGCGCTGTTCAACTTCCGCCCCAACCCGGGCCTGGAACCGGAGACCAGCAAGACCTGGGAAGCCGGCTTCACCCTGGACTTCAGCGACCTGCTGGCCAGCGGCGACCAGTTCCGCCTCAAGGCCACCGGCTTCGACGAGGATGTCTACGACCTGATCGACTCCCAGGTGGTCGGCACCTATGTGCGCCAGGCGCCCTTCGCCGGCGTCGGCCAGGTCTTCCAGCGGCGCAACGTGGCCCGGGCCGAACGCCGGAGTGGCGAGATCGAGGCGGCCTACGAGCTGGACCGCCTGAGCGTCGGCCTGGGGTACTCGCAGCTGCGCTCGCGCAACGCCCAGACCGGCGCCGACCTCTACGCCCCGCCGGACAAGCTGGCCCTGACCCTGGGCTACCGCCTCGACGAGCAGTGGTCGGTCAACTACCGCGGGCAGTTCGTCAAGGCCCAGGACTACGACGACACCCTGCTGCGCCGCCGCGACGGCTACGCCCTGCACGACATCGGCCTGACCTGGGAGCGCGACCCGTACCGCGTCGACCTGGGAGTGACCAACCTGTTCGACCAGGCCTACGCCACCTACCAGCAGACCCAGGCCAACACCTTCAGCTACGAGGAAGGCCGCAGCGTCAACCTCACCCTCAGCTCGCGTTTCTGAGAGACCGCCCATGCACGCCCATCGCCTTCCCCTTCTGCTCGGCACGGCCCTGCTCTCGGCATGCGCCGCCCAGGCCCCCAGCGGCCCGCAGCCGGTGGTGATCGACTTCGCCCTACTGGCCAACGGACACCCCGCCCGCTGCGGTGCGCCCCTGGGCCCGCTGGGCGCCGATGCCCGCTCCTCGACCCTGCGCGATGCACGGTTCTACGTGCAGGACGTGGCGCTGGTCCGCGCCGACGGCCAGGCCGTGCCCCTGGTGCTCGACCACGACGACTGGCAGGACGGCCAGGTCGCCCTGCTGGACTTCGAGGACGCCACCGGCACCTGCCAGGGCGGCACCCCGGCCACCCGCACCCAGGTGCGCGGCCAGGCACCGGCCGGTGACTACGTCGGCCTGCGCTTCAGCCTCGGCGTGCCCGAGGCCCTCAACCACACCAGCACCGAACTCCAGGGCCCGCCCCTGGACATCGCCGCCATGGGCTGGAGCTGGCAGGCCGGGCGCAAGTTCGCCAAGCTCGAGGTCAACCCGGAGGGCGGCGTGGCCAAGGCCGATGGCGCCCGCGCCCCCAGCTGGTACCTGCACCTGGGCTCAACCGGCTGCAGCGGCAACCCACTCACCGGCGAAACGGTGGCCTGCCTGCGGGCCAACCGGGTGCCCGTCACCCTGCGCGGTTTCGACCCCCGGCGCGATGCCGTGGCGCTGGACCTGTCCAGCCTGCTGGCCGGCAGCCAGCTCGGCCGTGACCAGGGCGGCGCAGTGGGCTGCATGAGCGGCCCGGACGACCCCGAATGCCCGGCAGTGTTCGCCCGCCTCGGCCTGGACCTGGCCAGCGGCCAGCCGCTGCCGGATGGCCAGGTTCCGGCCTTGCGCGTCGTGCCCCGGCCATGACGCGGCGCATCGGCCGACTCGCCGCACTGCTGGCCGGCCTCGGGCTGGTCGGCAGCGCCCTGGCGCAGGACTGGGCCTGGCCACTGCCCAGCCACGTACCCGCGCCCCGCGTACCGGCAGACAACCCCATGAGCGCCGCCAAGGTGGAGCTGGGCCGCCGGCTGTTCTACGACCCGCGCCTCTCCGGCAACGGCACCCTCGCCTGCGCCGGCTGCCACCTGCAGGCCAAGGCCTTCAGCGACCGCACGCCGCGCTCCACCGGCAGCGCCGGCGCCCTCACCCACCGCAACGCACCGGGCCTGGCCAACGTGGCCTGGAACGCCACCTACAACTGGGCCAACCCGGCCGTGGTGTCCCTGGAGCGGCAGATGGAAGGCCCGCTGTTCGGCGACGACCCGGTGGAGATGGGGGTGAACGACGGCAACCGCGCCACCATCCTCCAGCGCCTGCGGAACGAGCCGCTGTACCCGCCGCTGTTCGCCCAGGCGTTCCCCGAAAACCCCGAGCCCATCAGCATGGCCTCGGTGATCCGCGCCATCGCCGCCTTCGAGCGCACCCTGCTGGCGGTGGACAGCCGCTACGACCGCTACCTGCAAGGCCGCCTGCAACTGACGGCCGCGGAAAAGCGCGGCATGGAGCTGTTCTTCGGCGAACGCGCCGAATGCCACCACTGCCACGGCAGCTTCAACTTCAACGACCAGGTGGTGCATGCCCGCACCCGCGAGGTGGAAACGCCCTTCCACAACACCGGGCTCTACAACCTGGACGACCAGGGCACCTACCCCTTCCCCAACCGGGGCGTGTTCGAGCTGACCGCCCAGGCCCAGGACATGGGCGCCTTCCGCGCCCCCAGCCTGCGCAACGTGGCACTGACCGCGCCCTACTTCCACGACGGCAGCGCCGCCACCCTGCGCGAGGTGCTGCGCATCTACTCGGCCGGCGGCCGCGACATTCCCGAGGGGCCACTGAAGGGCGATGGCCGGCGCAACCCGCACAAGAGCGGGCTGATCGCCCGCATCGACCTCAGCGAGGCCGAGCTGGACGACCTCGAAGCCTTCCTCGGCAGCCTCACCGACCTGAGCCTGCCCCATGACCCCCGCTACGCCGACCCCTGGCCGGCGGGCTACCGGTTCCAACCCACCCACACCCAGGAGGCTGCGCACCGAGAAACCGCCCACCGTTCCACCTCACAACCCTGACGGCGCTGCCGTCGAACGACGTTCCTTTCATTGCTGATCCACAAGGAGAAACCCCATGAACATCAAGATCGCCAGCAAGAAAACCCTCACCGTCGCCGGTCGTGCCGGTGCCTGCTGTGGTGCCTGCTGCGCCCCGCTCGGGGTGAACTGAGCCCCACCCACGCCGGCGCCTGGCGCCGGCGTGGGTTCCCGACAAGGAGGAACCATGCGCCTGGGATTCAACTTCACCCTCGGGGAAACCACGCCCCTGGTCCGTCGCCTGCTGGCCGAAGGGCGGATCGACTACGTGGAACTGCTGATCGACAACTTCCTCACCCTCGACGCGGACACCCTGGCCGGGGCCTTCGACGCGCCGATGGGGTTCCACATCATGTTCTCGCGCTTCATCGAGGCCGACGCCGCCAGCCTGGACGACATGGCCCAGCGCCTGCGCACGCTGATCGACCGGGTCAAGCCGCTGTACGTCTCCGACCACGTCGCCCGCTTCAGCCACGAGGGGCGCCAGCTCTACCACCTGGCCGAGATCGACTACCAGGCCGACTACGCCCGCGTGCGTGACGCCGTGGACGCCTGGCAGCAGCACCTGGGCTGCCAGCTGCTGCTGGAGAACTACCCGTCCATCCTCGAAGGCGGCCACGATGCGCCGGCCTTCTTCGAGCGGCTGTGCCGGGAGACCGGTGCGGGGGTGCTGTTCGACATCTCCAACGCGGTGTGCGCCCACCTCAACTGCGGCGTGCCCCTGGAGGCCTGGCTGCCGGTGATCGACGCCTCCCGACACTTCCACGTCGCCGGCTACAACCTGTCGATCCTCCAGCCACACCTGGTGCTGGACACCCACGACCGCCCGCTGTCGGACGAAACCCTGGCCTTCATCGAAACCTGGCGCGAGCGCTTCGACAGCCCCGGCGCCACCCTCACCTACGAGCGTGACGACGCCTTCGTGCAGCGCGAGATCGACAACGACCTGGCCACCCTGCGCACGCTGTTCGCCCAACCGGAGGTGCGCCGCCATGGCTGACCAGCCGCGCACCGACAGCCAGTTGCTGGCGGCCCTCTACCAACCGGCCCGCCAGGGCGACTACCCCCGCGACTCCCGCGCCTTCGTGCGCATCGACACCAGCCTGCGGGTCTACTGGCACAGCCTGTTCGACATCTGCCCCGGCCTGCTGGCGCTCTCCGGCCCCGATGGACTGGCGATCTTCCGCCCGTTCATGGCCTGGGCGGTGGAACAGGGCTGCTCGTTCAACTGGGCCTGGTACCTGTGGGTGTACGTGTGGCTGCAGCAGTCGGCGTTCCGCGATGCGGTGGACGATGAGCTGCGCTACAGCCTGATGGCCGCCTCCGCCGCCCGCTGGGCC
The DNA here is from genome assembly GCF_000931385.1 of Pseudomonas sp. FeS53a. Lineage (NCBI taxonomy): Bacteria > Pseudomonadati > Pseudomonadota > Gammaproteobacteria > Pseudomonadales > Pseudomonadaceae > Pseudomonas > Pseudomonas sp. FeS53a. The sequence continues at coordinate 29,258 of NZ_JYFT01000015.1, read as the reverse complement.
ACCGGCGACCGCTCCCGCCAGCGCGGCATCGTGCTCGGCAGCGCCGCCCTGCCCGACCTGGTGTGCGGCTGGAAGGCCAGCAGCCTGGAGGCCGGCCGCCAGGTCGAGCGCTTCGAGCTGGAGGAGCCCCTGCCCGCACCCGCTGCCGCCTTCGGCTACTTCACCAGCGCCACCGGCGACCTCTCCGAGGGGTTCCCCGGATGGACCGACCTGCCCCGTTGAACAGCCGTTTCTGGCACGGCTACCTGGCCCTGCTGCTGGCCTTTGCCGCCGGCCAGCTGGGGCCGCAGATCGACCTGGCGGTGCTGGCCCGGGCCGGCGACGGCCAGGCCGGCCTGTATGCACTGCTCACCCGCCTGGCACTGCTGGAACTGGTGGTCACCATGGCCCTGGGCACCGCGCTATCGGTGATGGCCAGCCAGGCCCAGCGCGCGGGCCGGCACGGGGAAGGACTGCGTCCGGCCCTGGTGCTGGCAGGGGCGCTGGGCGTACCTCTGGGCCTGCTCGGCGCCCTGGCCGGCCTGGGGTTGCTGCCGATGCTGCTGCACAGCGAAGCAGCGCAGTTGCCCGAGGTGATGGCGGCGCTGCCCTGGTTCTTCCTCGCCACGCCCTTGCGCCTGCTCAACAGCTGCGCCGGCCTGTTGCTCCACGCCCGTGGCGAGGGCCGCCAGGCGCTGCGCATCAAGGGCGTCGAGCTGCTGGCACGGCTGGTGCTGGACCTGGCGCTGGTCCTGGGGTTCGGTGCGGGCCTCTCGGGCTGCTTCATCGCCGGCCTGTTGCTGAACCTCGGCACCTGCGCCTGGCTGCTACGCCACCTGGCCCACGCCTCCCCAGGCCAACCGTGGCGCCCTCGGTGGGCCTGGTGCCGGCAGGCGCTGCTGCACAGCGGCTGGGAGAGCCAGCGGGTGCTGGCGATCCAGGCCTTCGGCCTGGCGGCGGTGACGCTGGTGGCCATGGACCGCCCCTGGCCGGAGTCCGCCGGGCGCCTGGATGGGTTCTCCGCCGTGCTCACCCTGGGGATGTTGGTGCTGTCGCCGCTCAACGCCCTGCTGCGCTTTCTCGCCCTGCGCCTGGCTGCGGGTGACCCGGTGGCGATCCGTGATGAAGTGCGGCGGCGGGCGCTGCCCGTCGCTGCCGTGGCGTCGGTGGGCCTGCTGCTGGCAATTCAGGCCCTCGGCCAGCTCTACGGGCAATCGGGCCCCTGGTGGACGGCCGGCCTGCTGCTGCTCGCGCTGTCCCTGCCGTTGCGGGTGCTGGGCAACCTCCAGCGCGCCCAGTACCAGGCGGCCGGGCGTTTCGCCGAGGTCGGCCGGCTGGAGGCCGCTGCCCTGTGGCTGGTCGGCCTGCCGGTGCTGCTGGCGGGCATGGCGCTGGACTGCCCACCCCTGGCCTATGCCTATCTGCTGCTGCCCGAACTGTGCGTGATCACGGGGCTGCACAGCAGGAAGGCCTGGGCCAGCCTGGCAGGGCCTGGCGAACGCCCCGAGGGCTGAGCCCCTCGGCTCAAGGCTCGCGGCGCTCCATGGCCTGGGGTGACTTGATGACGCCAGCCAGGTTGCCATGGCCGTAGCCCTGTTCCCGGTCGGAGCAGGTGCCCCGCCAGCGCCAGAAGCGCTCGTGGAAGTAGAACGCCACGGTGTTGCAGGCGGGTTCGATCAGGGCGATCAGCCCGCCCTGCAGCGCGCTCCCGGTCAAGGCGTAGGCCACGCAGAAGGCGATGCTGAAGTGCAGCACGGCGAAGCTGAGGGTCTTCACCAGGGGCTGCTCCGCCCCGCTGGAATGGCCGCAGCAGCCCGGCAGTCCGCGCTTCATCGCTTGGCCTCCAGGCCGGGTGCCTCGGCACGATCGAGGAAGGCCTGGGTCAGCTCGGGCAGGTGCGCCAGCGTCCACTCGGCCATGGCCTGCTCCTGGGGCAGGATGGCCTCGCACACCACGCGGGTCTCCTCGTCCCCTGCAGCCTCCGCCGCAGCCAGCAACACGGTGTAGGCCGCCACCTCCATCTGCTCGAAGACGTGCCCGGCCATGGAGGCCTTGAGGACTTCATCCTCCACCAGCATGGTCCCGGCGGCCTGGGCAAAGGCCCCCAGGCGGGCTCCCAGGTCCTTCAGGGTGGAGGGCGAATGGCCCAAGCGCTCCAGGGCCTGTTCCACCAGCCGTTTCTGGTCGCGGGTCTCCTGCAGGTGCTTCTCCAGACGGGTGCGCAGCTTGGGGTAGTTCAGCAGGCGACCGATCTGGGCCTCGAGCATCTGCTCGGCCTGCTGCTCCATGGCGTGGGCATCCTTCAGCCAGTCGATCAGGTGTTCGTGGCGCTCGGTCATCTCGGTGCTCCTGTGCAGTGCCCCACCGCAGCGGGGCATCGGCTCATTGCGGGGTGGTGGAGGCGTCGTCGCCCTGGATGTCGGGGTCATCCGGCAGGGCCTCGGGTTCCGGGTCCTGCTGGATGGGCCAGGTGGCGGTCTCGTCCTCCGGCCGTGGGGTGTCGTTGCTGGGGGTTTCCGTGTGGTTGTGCATGGCCTGTTCTCCGGGATCTGTTCTGGTTTCGTGTGAACACGGGCAGAACAAGTTCAGGTGAAAGGCCGAATGGTTCAACGCGTTATACACAGCCAATGAAACGAGAACTTCCGTACAACAAAAACGAAGCCAGACGGCGATAACCAAGCCCAACTAACCAGACTTTCAAAAGGCAACTTGCCCAGTCTTAGAATTTGCTGTTTCGCGCAACTTTCCTACGCATCAGCTGGCCAGTATTGAAATACCGCTGCGTCTTGCTAAGTTCCGCTTCGGATCATTGACAGAAGGAGTTGCCATGAACTGGCTGGTCACCTACCTGATGCACGGCGAGCGCCGAACGCTGCTGATGAAGTCCCGCTCCACGCCCACCCTGAAGGCGCTGGCGTTTGCCATCCAGGATCTCGAATTTCCTGGAACGCCCCGTCCCTCAAGGTCCAGCGCGGCCATGGCGGCCTGGCTGGAAGAGGTCGGCATCACCGTGCTGAATATCGCGCCGCAAAAGAAACCCCTGCTTCCCATGCGCCCGCAGTCGTTCCACCTGAACCGCGCTTGAGGCAACGTGTCGGCGTCGCCGCCCTTGAAAAAAGAGGGTGGCGTTCCGTCCGCGAATGCAACTTTCCAAGTCGACCGTTCGAAACTTTCGTTGAACATCCCCGGCAACATCCGGTTCTTCCCTAGTGAGTGGCCCATGGCCCGTCGCGCTATCACGTCACGATCAACTCGAGGAGAACTTTCATGTTCGTTCACAACAAGCGGTTGCAATACACCGTTCGGGTTTCGGCCCCCAATCCCGGGCTGGCGAATCTGCTGCTGGAACAGTTCGGCGGTCCCCAGGGCGAACTCGCCGCCGCCATGCGCTACTTCACCCAGGCCCTGAACGAGGACGACGCCGGCCGCAAGGACCTGCTGCTGGACATCGCCACCGAGGAACTGAGCCACCTGGAGGTGATCGGTTCCATCGTCGGGATGCTCAACAAGGGCGCCAAGGGCGACCTGGCCGAAGGCATCGAGGCAGAAGCCGACCTGTACCGCTCCCTGACCGGCGCCGGCAACGACTCCCACGTCACCAGCCTGCTGTATGGCGGCGGGCCGGCGCTGACCAACTCGGCCGGTGTGCCCTGGTCGGCGGCCTACATCGACTCCATCGGCGAGCCGACGGCCGACTTCCGCTCCAACATCGCGGCCGAGGCGCGGGCCAAGATCATCTACGAGCGGCTGATCAACGTCACCGACGACCCGGGCATCAAGGAGGCCCTGGGCTTCCTCATGACCCGCGAGCTAGCCCACCAGAAGTCCTTCGAGAAGGCGCTGCATTCGATCCAGCCGAACTTTCCCCAGGGCAAGCTGCCGGGCATGCCGGCCTTCACCAGCGTGTACTTCAACCTGTCCCAGGGCGAAGGCGACTGTCGGGGGCCGTGGAACCGCGGAGACGAATGGACCTTCGTGGAGGCGCCGGAGCCGGCCGTGGACGGCGGCAACGGCCTGCCGAGCGTGAACCTGCCCGACAGCCAGCGGGCCACGCTGGAGCAGATGCGCGAGCGCACCGCCTCGGACCCGAGCCGTGACTCCATCACCGGCGCGGACCTGGGCTCGGGCGTGGTCATTCGCCCGGCCAACTAGTGTGGAAGCTTCCCCGTGCACGGCTTGGCGGCCTGTGTACGGGGCTTTTTGACCGATTCGCTTTCATGCAGGGCTCGCTGTTTCACAACGGCGACACTCTGCTAGCATTGCCCCCAGCCCGACCCAACCAGCCCGAAGCCCGCTGATGAACATGGCCCGCCGACACCGCTCGCTGATCGCCTGGATGCTGTATTTCAGCATCCTGTTCGGCGCGCTCGCCTGCGCGGTGGGTCACGGGCAGATGGCAGGCCTCGCCCTGAGCGGCCTCGACGGGCAGTTCTGCTCCCTGGACGATGCCAGCGGCGGCAGCAAGAGCCTCGGCGACATGGGCGTGGTCAGCGGCAACCTGGCCTCCGGTTCGGGTTGTGCACTGAGCTCCAGCTTCGGTGCCCTCCTCCTCGCGGCGTTCTTCGGCCTGCTCGCCCTGCTGGCGCCCAGCCGCCACTGGCCGTTGCCCGAGCGGGTCCACCGCCATCCTCCTCGGCGAGCCTGGGTGCTCGCCAACCCCCGCGCCTCCCCGCTGTTCGCCTGACCCATCGGCCTCACTGGCCGCTGCCTGACCCTGCGAACCGTTTGTGCCGGCCTGTCCGGCAAGTCGTGGCCTGGAGGCCCGAAGATGACCACCCGTACCCCTGCGCCGGCCCAGTCGGCGACCGCTGCCCGCCCGGCGTTCTACACCCTGGCCTGGCGCTGGCATTTCTATGCCGGCCTGTTCGTCATCCCGTTCATGGTCCTGCTGTCCGTCACCGGGCTGATCTACCTGTTCAAGCCGCAACTGGACCAGGCGATGTACGCCGACCTGCTGCGCGTACCGGCAGCCGGCCAGCCGCTCAGCGCCGATACCCTGCTGCTGCGGGCGCAGGCCGCCCATCCAGAGGCGGTGGTCAGCAAGTACCTGCCGCCGGTGGCGGAAGGCTGGAGCGGGCAGTTCGTGATCACCGAGCAGGGCCGCGAGCTGAACCTCTTCATCGACCCGTACAGCGGCCGGGTACTGGGCACCCAGGATGCGCTGTGGAACCTCCAGGCCGCCGCGCGCAAGCTGCACGGCGACCTGCTGATCGGCCCGCTGGGTGATCGCCTGATCGAGCTGGCCGCTGGCTGGGGCATCGTGCTGGTGGTCTCCGGGCTCTACCTCTGGTGGCCACGGGGCACCGGCGGTGCCGGTGTGCTGTGGCCGCGCCTGTCGGCACGCGGGCGCCTGCTGTGGCGGGACCTGCACGGCGTGACCGGGTTCTGGGGCTCGCTGTTGCTGCTGTTCATGCTGATGACCGGGATGACCTGGACCGGTTTCTGGGGTGCCCAGTTCGCCGGCGCCTGGAACCACTTCCCGGCAGCCATGTGGGACGACGTGCCGAAGTCCCGCCAGGCGGCGGCCAGCCTCAACGAGGCCCATCGCCAGACCGTGCCCTGGGCGGTGGAGACCACGCCCCTGCCTGCCTCCGACCCGCATGCCGCGCACCACGCCCACGGTAGCGAGCAGGCGCCGGCCAGTGCGTCGCGCATCCCCCTGCAGCAGGTGGTGGACACCGCCCGCGAACGCCAGGTGACGCCGGGCTACAGCATCAGCTTCCCCAAGGGCGCCGAGGGCGTGTTCAGCGTCTCGGTGTTCGACGACGACCCGCGCAACGACGCCACCCTGCACCTGGACCAGTACAGCGGCAAGGTGCTGGCGGACGTGCGCTGGGCCGACTACGGCCCGGTGGCGCGCACCGTCGAGACCGGGGTGATGCTCCACGAAGGCAAGCTGTTCGGCCTGCCCAACCAGCTGCTGATGGCTGCCGTGTGCCTGCTGATCCTGTTCAGCTCGGTCAGCGGCCTGGTGCTCTGGTGGAAGCGTCGCCCGGCCGGCCGCCTCGGTGTGCCGCCGCAGCGCCATGACCTGCCGCGCTGGAAGACGGCCATCGGCGTGATGCTGGTGCTGGCCGTGGCCTTCCCGCTGGTGGGCGCATCGCTGGTGGCCGTGTGGCTGCTGGACCGGGTGGTCCGCCTGCTGCGCCCGCTGGACAGTGCCGATGCGGCAGCGGGCTGAAGCCTGCACAGTGAAGCGCATGCCCATGCAGACGGCCCGGCACCCGGACGGAGACGCACGTTCATGAACGCGCGCCTGCGCCGGCTGGGCGCGCACCTCGGGCTGCTGGCCCTGGCGCTCATCGTGCTGGGGCCGCTGGTGGCCCGCCTGCAGGCCCCCGTGCAGGACTGGAGCTGGCTGCAGGCGCTGGCCTGCCACGCCGGCAGCGTCCAGACCAGCCCGGGGCCGGCTCCCCTTCCGTTGCAACCCAAGGCGCCCGAAGCCCCGCTGCTGACGGTGCTGGACGCCTGCGGCTACTGCTCGCTGCTGCTCAACTCCCCGGCGGCCACCGGCCCGCTCTGGCAGCCGCTGCCCTGCGCCCGCCCCGGTACGCCGGTGTGCTCGGGCCAGCCCCTGGCGGCGCTTGCCGCCCTGCACTTCCCCTCCTCCCGCTCCCGGGCGCCGCCGGCCATCGCCTGATCGTCCGTCATCGGCCTGCAACACCGGCCGAACCCAGGGTTAGACGGGCCAAGAGGCCCGCGATGACAAGGAGCGTGAGCGATGCGTTCACCCAAACTCAGGTCCACCCTCTCCACCCGCCGCGCGGGTGGCGAGCAACCCTTTCCCGACTACCCCAGCAATGCGCGGTCGTTCATTGCGCTGGACACGCGGCTGCTGCCGTACTGGCACATGCTGTTCGACCTCTGCCCGGTGCTGCTCAAGCTCGATCCGCCGGAGGGCGTGGGGCTGTTCCGCGCCTTCATGGTCTGGGCCTACCGCCACCAGCCAGCGCAGGACTGGACCTTCCACATCAGCTTCTGCCGCTGGCTGCTGCAGTCCGAGTACGCCCCCCAGGTGAAGGCCGCCCATGTGGAGAGCCTGCTCTCCGCGGCAGCGGCACGCTGGATCAACAGCGACCCCAGCGAGGCCCAGGGCATCCTCCTGGCGTGCAGCGCCTTCCCCATGACCACGGTGGAATGGAAGGAAGGCAACGCCGTCGGCGGCGACGCCGACATCCAGGTGCTGCCGCCGGCACGCTTCGACTTCGCCTGGTCGCCCCTGGGCCGTGGCGGCATCGGCAGCTTCCGCCGCTGGCTGAGGATCCACGATTGAACCTGCGACCGCCTGCCGCAGGCACCTGCCGGGCGTGTAACGGCGCCTGCCGGGTACCCGGCTGCGGCAGGCCGTCGCAGTTGAGGGGGTTTTCACGCCCCCACTAGGATGGCGGGGCCCCGAACCTGGAGTTGTCCTTGGCAGGGCTTCCACGGTTGGGTTCGGGGCCCCCCTCGAATCGACACCGTCGATGACGACCCTCCCGCACGGGAGGGTCTTTTTTTCAGGCTGTCGGGCCCGGCAAGATAGCGCCCGGCAGACGCCACCGTGATCCGATAACAACACCCACGATGAGGAATCCCCGATGAAAGCCATCCTGCTCGCTTTCGGCCTGCTGTCCCTGGGCGCCATCCAGACCGCCCAAGCCGCCCAGGACCCGGAAGCCGTGTTCAACCGCGCCTGCGGCATGTGCCACAACGGCCAGTTGCCCCAGGCGCCGAAGAAAGGCGACCACGCCGCCTGGGCCCCGCGCCTGGCCCAGGGCAACGACACCCTGGTCAAGCACGTCACCGAAGGCTTCAACGCCATGCCGCCACGCGGCCTGTGCATGGACTGCTCGGCCGAGGACTACAAGGCCGTGATCGAGTGGATGAGCAAGTAACCCGGTAGTGCCCTTCGCGGCGCCTGTCCCGGGGCGCCGCTTCCCTAGCCGTTCACCCGCCCCGTCAACCCGCTCAGGGTGTCCGCCAGCTCCCGCGTGCGGCTGGAGGTTTCCTCGGTCAGCAGCGCCGACTCGCGCAGCGTGCCGATCATCCCGCCCAGTGACGCCACTTCGTCCGCCTGCTGCTGGATGTGCCCGGCCACCACGGTGATGGCCTGGGACAGCTGGTCGACGTCGGTGCCGATCTCGGCGGCGTTCTTGTGGGTGATCTGCGCCAGGTTGCGCACCTCGTCCGCCACCACCGCGAACCCGCGTCCCATTTCCCCGGCCCGCGCCGCTTCGATGGCGGCGTTGAGCGCCAGCAGGTTGGTCTGCCCGGCGATCTGCTGGATGACCTGGACGATGGACTGGATGCGCAGGCTGGAGCGCGCCAGTTCGTCGGCGCTGCGCACCACCGTGGAACCCTGCTCGGTGAGGCTGCGCACGGTCTGCTCGGCCTGGCCGGTGACTTCGCCCTGGCGGGCGATGTTCTCGGTCAGCACGTCCATGCTCTGGTGCAGGTCGTCGGCATGCAGGCGCAGCTGTTCACCGATCTCCCGCTGGCTGCTCTCCGCGGCCTGCAGCACACGGCCCAGGTCGGCCAGGCCCTGGAACACCGGACGGATGTGCTCGTCCAGGCCCTCGCTGTCGACGCTGCTGCTGTAGTCGTGGCGCTTGAACGCCTCGATCTGGCTGACCACCACCTGGCTGAGCCCGGCCAACTTCTTCACCTGGCGGCGCAGGAAGAAGGCCTTGAACTCGCCGTAGTGGATGGGGAAGCGGTCCATGTACTCGTCGGTGAAGGCCTCGCCGGGCGCCACCTGGAAGAAGAACACCGCCGTCAGGGTCTGGTTGAGGTTGAGCCCGAGGATCTCGCCGAAGGTGGAGAACCCCACCACCGGCACCTCGCCGAACACCCCGCTCATGCGGCCCAGTTCGTCACCGTTGTTCAGGCGCCGGAGGATGCAGTCGTTGAGCAGCCCGAGCAGCGGCGTGCCGCCCTTGCCACGGAGGAACTGGGCGAAGTCGCGGCGGGTCGCCTCCACCAGCGAGGTGCGCTTGACCATCACCAGCTCTTCTCCCGGCGCCACGTCGCAGAACAGGTGCACCACCTCGCGCTGCAGGTCGATCTGGGCGATGGAGCGCACGAACAGCTGCTCGCCGACGCGAATGGCGAAGGAGTATTCCGCCAGGCGCCGCTCCAGTTCATCCGGGCGGCAGCCCAGCGCCTCGCACAGTGCCGTGACCATGCTGACGATGCGCCCCTTGGCGTCCACCACCTGGCGGATGCTGCGTTCCTCCAGGGACGCGGTCAGCACGCTGAAGCTGACGCTGGTGGGCTCGAAGTTCTGGCTCTTGAACACCCCGAAGCGGATGCCCGGCGCGCTCTTGAGGAAGACCACCAGGGCGTGGTTCTCGTAGCGCTGGCGACCGTCGTGGAGGAAGGTCTGGCGGAAATCCCCCTTGCCCCCGGCCGAGCCGCCCACGAACAGGCAGGGGAAGCGCCCGCATTCGTAGAGCGCCTCCATGAAGAAGGATTCCGAGGCCGACAGGCCATCGAACAGCACGTAGGCCAGGGTGTCGTGGGCCTCGATGGGCGTGGTCACCCGCAGGTTCTTCAGTGACTGGGTGAGCCGCGCGATGCGCTCGCGCAGCGCCATGCGGGCACCGCCCTGGCGGATGTCCTGGCTTTCCAGCGGCACGCTGACCACCTCGGCCGAGGCGATCACCGAGCCATCGAACAGGGCCAGCACCACCCGGTCCCACTGCCCGGAAGCATCGCAATAGAGACGCCCGCCGCCTTCGCACAACTCGCCGGCGCTGCTGCTCAGGCTCAGCGCCACGCCGGGGAAGCGCCCGCTGACCTGGCGGGCCACCCGGTCGATGTCCAGGTGCGGGGACACATACCCGGTGATGAAAGTGGGCCGCAGCGACAGCGCGGCCAGCTCCCGGGACAATTCGGCAGACGAACAGCTCAGGTGGCGCGCAGCCGCGCGAGACGAGCCGTTGGCAGTGAAGCGACTGAAGACACCCATGACGGCCTCCAAAGGGCACCCTGATTATTTTCCCCAGACTATAGAGGGCTATTCCTACGCGTCTGTAGTTCTTTGGGATGTCCTGCGACAACGTTTCGCAGAGGCCTACAGGGTAGACGCCTGAACGCTGACTGAATGAAACGCAGGAGGCGATTGACCCCCTTATGGGCCGGGCGTAGATTCCGCCCGCCTTCCCACCCGAAACAGGAGAACCCCTTGGACAGTTGCCCCGGTCGATTGCGACAGGGCTGAACAGCGAGCACGTCCAGCGGTTCCCTCCGCCGTCGTCTCGCTGCCTTCAGCGGACGGTGGCCCGACGCCCCTTCCTTGACGTTCACCGACGCGCTGCCTGCGCGACGGCGACGCCTGCCTGTGCAATCCACACCCCTTCAGCGCCGGTCACCCGGCACACACCCCGGCCCCCTGGCCGGACACGAGGTGGAACATGGATTGGAAAGTCTTCCTGCTGCGGGTCGCCGCAGCGCTCGTACTCGGCGCCCTGATCGGCGCCGAGCGTCAACTGCGCCAGCGCCTCACCGGCCTGCGCACCAATGCCCTTGTGAGCACCGGCGCCTGCCTGTTCGTGCTGATGAGCCAGGGCGTACCGGGCATGGCGGGCGATGCCTCGCGTATCGCCGCCTACGTGGTCTCCGGCATCGGCTTCCTGGGGGGCGGCGTGATCATGCGCGACGGCCTCAACGTGCGCGGCCTGAACACGGCCGCAACGCTCTGGTGCACCGCCGCCATCGGCGTGCTGTGCAGCATGGGCCTGCTGCTGGAAGCCGCCCTCGGCACCCTGGCGGTGCTCTGCGCCAACATCCTGCTGCGTGACATCGCCCAGCGCCTGAACCACCTGGACACCCTGCCCGGCAGCGAGGTCGAGCAGCGCTACAGCGTCGACATCGTCTGCCGCGCCGAGGACGAGATCCAGGTGCGCAGCCTGATGCTGCATGACCTGGAGGGCGGCAGCCTGCGCCTGCAATCGCTGCACAGCCAGGACCAGGCCACGCCCGGGCGCCTGGAGGTGCGCGCCGAACTGCTCGGCAAGCCCGGCACCACCACCCAGCTGGAGCGCCTGGTCAGCCGGGTGAGCCTGGAGAAAGGCGTCAGCTCGGTGCGCTGGCGGCTTCACGACCTGGCGGCGGACGCATAACCCATCGGCACCGGGCTCCTCGCCCGGCCCCTCGAACAGCCATCGCTCCACGAGTGACGAGGAAACCACCATGTTGATGTCCGCCCTGGGCCGGCGCCTGCTGGCTCTGTTCGACCACGGCCTCGGCCGCCATTTCCGCCGCCGCGCCTTGCTCGACGCGTTGCGCGGCCGGCGCACCGCCGCCACCCTGCCGCCGGCATTCGTCCAGCAACTGGAGGCGTTCGCCAGTTGCCCACCCGAGCAGCTGTTCCGGCAACTGGACAGCCAGCCCGGCGGCCTCGACCCGGCCCAGGCGCAGCGGGTGCTCGAACGGGTCGGCACCAACCAGGTGGAACAGGAGAAACCGCTGTCGCCCCTGCACCACCTCTGGCTCTGCTACTGCAACCCGTTCAACCTGCTGCTGACCGCCCTGGCGGTGCTCTCCTGGGTCACCGAAGACCTCCAGGCGGCGCTGGTGATCGGCTGCATGGTGCTGGTCTCGACGCTGCTCCGCTTCGTCCAGGAGACCCGCTCCAACCGCGCCGCGGAAAGCCTGCGGGCACTGGTGGACAACACCGCCAGCGTGCTGCGCCCCGGTGCGCCGTCACCCGACCGGCGCGGCGCGGTGGAAGTGCCGTTCCGCGACCTGGTGCCGGGCGACGTGGTGCTGTTGGCGGCCGGCGACATGATCCCGGCGGACCTGCGGGTGCTGGAGGCGCGCAACCTCTTCCTCAACCAGTCCGCCATCACCGGCGAAGCGCTGCCGGTGGAGAAGTTCGCCACGCCCCAGGGCCCGACCCCGGGCACGCCCCTGGAGCGCGACACCCTGTGCTTCATGGGCACCAACGTGGTCAGCGGCAGCGCCCGCGCGTTGGTGCTGGGCACCGGGCCGAACACCTACTTCGGCAACCTCGCCGCCCATGTGCTGGAGCCCGACCGCGAGCCCAGCGCCTTCCAGCAGGGGGTCAACAAGGTCAGCTGGCTGCTGATCCGCTTCATGCTGGTGATGGCCCCGGTGGTGCTGCTGGTCAACGGCTTCACCAAGGGCGACTGGCTGCAGGCCTCGCTGTTCGCCCTCTCCATCGCCGTGGGCCTGACGCCCGAAATGCTGCCGATGATCGTCACCTCGACCCTGGCCAAGGGCGCCCTGGCGCTCTCGCGCAAGAAGGTGATCGTCAAGCGCCTCGACGCCATCCAGAACTTCGGCGCCATGGACGTGCTGTGCACCGACAAGACCGGCACCCTCACCCAGGACCGCATCGTGCTCGAACGCCACACCGATGTGCTGGGCCGCCCCTGCGACGCGGTGCTGGACGACGCCTGGCTGAACAGCTTCCACCAGACCGGCCTGCGCAACCTGTTGGACGTGGCGGTGCTGGAGCACGGCGATGCCCAGCGCCGGGCGCAGCTGGCCGAGGCGTTCAGCAAGGTCGACGAACTGCCCTTCGATTTCGAGCGGCGGCGCATGTCGGTGGTGGTGGCGGAACACGGCGACGGCCACCGGCTGGTGTGCAAGGGCGCGCTGGACGAGGTGCTGGCGGTGTGCGACCGGGTGCGCCTGGACGGCGAGGAATTCCCCCTGCACGACGCCCTGCGGGCCGACATCCGCGAGCACGCCGCCCGCCTCAACGACGAGGGGCTGCGGGTGGTGGCGGTGGCCGTGCGGCAGTTCCCCGGGGACCGCCGCGACTACCGCGTGGAGGACGAGCAGGAGCTGCTGCTCACCGGCTACATCGCCTTCCTCGATCCCCCCAAGGAGACCAGCCGCGAAGCCCTGCAGGCGCTGCGCGAGCATGGCGTGTCGGTGAAGGTGCTGACCGGCGACAACGAGCGCGTGAGCCAGCGCGTGCTGCGTGAAGTGGGGCTGCCGGTGGAAGGCCTGCTGCTGGGCAGCGAGGTGGACGCCCTGGACGACCGCGAGCTGGGCGAACGGGCCGCCGCCTGCTCGCTGTTCGCCCGCCTGACGCCCGCGCAAAAGGCCCGGGTGGTGCGCCTGCTGCGCGAGCGCGGGCACGTGGTGGGCTTCCTCGGCGACGGCATCAACGACGCGCCGGCCCTGCGCGCGGCGGACATCGGCATCTCGGTGGACACCGCCGTGGACATCGCCAAGGAGGCGGCCGACATCATCCTCCTGGAGAAGAGCCTGATGGTGCTGGAAGCCGGGGTTCGCGAAGGCCGGCGCACCTTCTCCAACATGCTCAAGTACATCAAGATGACCGCCAGCTCGAACTTCGGGAACGTGTTCAGCGTGCTGGTGGCCAGCGCCTTCCTGCCCTTCCTGCCGATGCTGCCCCTGCACCTGCTGGTGCAGAACCTGCTCTACGACCTGTCGCAGACCGCCATTCCCTTCGACAACGTCGACGACGAGCAACTGGCCAGGCCGCAGCAATGGCGGGCCGACGAGATCGGTCGCTTCATGGTGTTCTTCGGGCCGCTCAGCTCGATCTTCGACATCCTCACCTACGCCCTGATGTGGTTCGTCTTCGCCGCCAGCACACTGGCGCACCAGACCCTGTTCCAGACCGGCTGGTTCGTCGAAGGGCTGCTGTCGCAGACCCTGGTGGTGCACCTGATCCGCACCCGTCGCCTGCCCTTCCTGCAAAGCCGTGCCGGCTGGCCGCTGCTGCTGATGACCCTGGTGATCGCCAGCATCGGCCTGCTGCTGCCGTTCTCGCCCCTGGCGGCGCGCTTCAAGCTGCAGCCCCTGCCGCTGTCGTACTTCCCCTTCCTGCTGGCGCTGCTGCTGGGTTATGCCGCCGTGGTACAGGCCATGAAAGGGTGGTTCGCCCGCCGCTACGGCTGGCAGTGAGCCCGCTCCGCCACCCGCCCGGGCGGGTGGCGCTTTTATTTCGTTACGTAACGACAAATAACACTAATACTGCTATCGGCCTTGCTCTCAAGGGCTTGCAGGTTTCTGTTACGTAACGATAATCAGCCTCCTGAATCAGCCTTCAAGGCCACCCGGACATCGCCATGAGCCCAACCGCCTCTCCGCCGCGCAAGCGCGGGCGCCCCTGCAACGGCCAGGCCCAGAGCAACGCCGAACGCCAGCGTGCCTGGCGCCAGCGCCAGGCTGAACAGCGCGAGCGCCAGGCGCGGGACGACCACGCCAGCAGCTGCCTCACCGAGTTCCTCCGCCAGGAGCGCGACCAGGCCCAGGCCGCCCTGGTGGAGGCGCAACGCCGGCTGGAAGCCCTCGAAGCCCAGGTCCGGCAGCTGCAGCAGCAGCCCGACGACCGCGATGCGGCGCTGCCCTGGTACCAGGACCACGGCCTGGAGGCGGTCTTCGTCCTGGAGTCACGCCTGCGGGAGGAGCGCACCTGGAAGCGGGTCGCCTCCATGGGCGCCTTCACCCGTCGCGACGTGGCCGAGCAGTGGCTGCAGACCATGCAGGCCCACAGCAGCATGATCGACTACCGCGTCACCCGGCTGCGTTTCTGCGGCGACTGAGCCCTCGCGGCGGAACAGCGTCACCGAAGCCCGCAGCTTGTGGCGGCCGAAAGCGCTCATGCGGGCGAACGCATCCCGGCTCACCGGCAGGTGCTGGCAATCCAGGGGCTGCCGGCTGTGGTCGACATCGGGGTCGTGGAGGTAGACGAAATCCTCGTCGCACCCGGTGACCACAACCCAGTGCGGCGACTTGGAACGGGTCAGCCGGTAGCTGCTGATCAACACCAGCAACACACCGCCGGCCCGCAGGCCGCCGTCCAGCTCCGCCCAGGGCGCCTCCACCTGCTCCACGTCGGTATCGGCCAGGGCATCGAGAAACACCTCGTGCACCAGGCGCATCACCGCGCGCTTGTCCTCGCTGCGCACGCCTTCGAGGAACAGCGGCCCGCGCCGGCTCACCTGCAGGCGCACCCGGAAGCCCCGTCGCCAGGCCGCCAGGGCCAGGCCCTGGGGGCTGCAGCCACCGTGGCCGGCGGTCATGAACACCGTGGTCGCCTCGCGCCACAGCTGCACTTCCTCGCGGCGCTCCATGGCCCGCTGCGGGTACAGCGCCGCCATGGCCATCAGCAGGCAGGCCGGGCCGCAGGTGAAGTCGGTGCTCTGCGGGTAATAGGGCACACGGCGGGTGCCGGCCTGGCGCGGCTGGCGGATGCGCTTCTCGTAGCGCAGTGCGCCGGCGTGGTCCTCGTAGTAGTCGTCGATCACCGCGAAGCGCCGGTAGCCGGCGCGCTCGTAGAGGGCGATGGCCGCCGGGTTGTCGACCCGCACCTCCAGCCGCAGGTAGGCGCAGTCGTGCGCGTGGGCGCAGCGTTCGGCCTGCTCCAGCAACTGCCGGCCGATGCCCCGGCCCTGCAGGTGCCCGGCAATGGCCAGGGAATACAGCCGGGCCAGGGAAGTGCCCCGGTGGAACAGCACCAGGGCATAGCCCACCACCGCCCCCTCATGCTCCGCCACGGTGAAGGCGGCATGGGCGCGGTTGACCATCCAGGCCAGGCTGCGGGGGCTGAGCCGGTCGTGGCTGAAGGTGCGGTTTTCCAGGGCCACCAGTTCGGGCAGGTCGGCCGCCCGAGCAACGCGAAAATCAAGTTTCATGGGAACTCCGTAAAGAGTGCGTAACGGTCCGGGACATTTCCAAAAGCGCGTGCTTAATAGAAAGCCTGTGTTCCCGAACGGATCGATAAATCCCATGAGTGCGGTGCAGAACCGGTGGCAGGAAGTATTGGACAGAACACGAACGGCAGCAACTTTCAAATTGACGCCGATTCAAACGGAAGAACTTTCCAACCACCCCCTGATCATTGTCGAGCGGACCGAAGACTGGTCGGCCTACTTCCCCACGGATTACCTGATCAGCGCTCGCGACTACCTGGAACAGTCGCCCGGCGGGCCTTCCAGGCCGCGCGCGCAGGTCATCAACCTGTGTCGCAACTACAAGTACCTGGGCCACGGTTATTACTGTTCGCTGTTGGCCGAGGCACGCGGACATAAAGTCATCCCGTCGGTGAAGACCATCAATGAACTGACCCGCAAGTCCATCTACGGGCTGGCGCTGGATGAACTTGAAACTTCACTGGACGATGCACTCGAACAACAACCCTGCGGCAATACCGAAGGGTTCACCTTGAGTCTTTATTTCGGCCATACCGAACTTGAAAGTCTCCAGGACATTGCCCGCCAGTTGTTCGAGGCCTTCCCCTGCCCGATCCTGCTGGTGGACTTCCGCAAGGGCGAACGCTGGCAAGTGACCGGTGTACGGCCGGGTGCCCTGCACCGCCTGCGGGACGACCAGCAGGACCTCTTCGCCGACGCCCTGGACCGCTTCAGCCGCAAGGTCTGGCGCCAGCCCCGCGCACCGCGCCAGGCCCGCTACGACCTGGCCATCCTGCATGACCCGGGCGAAGCGCTGCCGCCGTCCAACCCAAGGGCCCTGCAGCGCTTCGTCGAGGTGGGCGAGCGCCTGGGCATCGCCGTGGACCTGATCGGCCGCAAGGACTATGCACGGCTCGCCGAGTACGACGCCCTGCTGATCCGCGAGACCACCAGTGTCGACAGCCACACCTACCGCTTCGCCCGCAAGGCCGAGAGCGAAGGGCTGGTGGTGATGGACGACCCCAGCTCCATCCTGCGCTGCACCAACAAGGTCTACCTGGCCGACCTGCTTGCCAGCCACGGGCTGGGCATGCCCGCCACCGAGATCCTCTACCGCGAGCGCCTCGGCGAGATCGAGCAGGTCGGCGAGCGCCTGGGCTTCCCCCTGGTGCTGAAGATCCCCGACGGCTGCTTCTCCCGCGGGGTGATCAAGGTGACCTCCGCCGCCGAACTGCGCCGCGCGGCCGGGGAGCTGTTCGAGCACTCGGTGCTGCTGCTCGCCCAGGAGTACTGCTACACCGAGTACGACTGGCGCATCGGCGTCCTCAACCGCAAGCCGCTGTATGCCTGCCAGTACTTCATGTCCAAGGGCCACTGGCAGATCTACAACCACAAGGCCAAGGGCGCCGACATCAACGGCGAGTGCCGGACCCTGCCAGTGCACGAGGCGCCACGCGCCGTGGTGGACCTGGCCCTGCAGGCCGCCGGGCTGATCGGCGATGGCCTCTACGGGGTGGACCTGAAGCAGGCCGGCGACCGCGTGGTGGTGATCGAGGTGAACGACAACCCCAACCTGGACGCCGGCATCGAGGACGCCTACCTGCAGGACGATCTCTACGCCCTGGTGCTGGAGGAGTTCATCCGCCGCCTCGACCTCCGCCGTCGCGGCCAGGCCTGGTGAGCCCATGCTCGACGCCTACCGCCTGGGCGACGGCCGCCTGCAGCGCACCTCCGAAGCGGACGCCAGCGTGCTGCTGTGCGTCGACCCCGATGCCGGCGAACGCGAGCACCTGTGCCGCACCTGGCAGCTGGACCAGCACGCGCTGGACTCGGCCCTGGACCCCGACGAGGTATCACGCATCGAATTCCACGGCGAGCGGCTGTTCCTGATCTGGAAGCGCCCGGAACGCTGCACCGGGCAGGACGGCATGGTCTTCGAAGTGAGCGCCTTCGGCATGCTGCTGGAGCCGACGCGGCTGCTGGTGATCGCCGCCGGCGATTCGCTGCTGCAGGGGGTCGGCCAGCGCGGCGCACTCGCCACCCCACGCGACGTGCTGCTGGACATGCTGTTCAGCAGCGTCCACCACTACCTCGGCCACCTGCGGGTCATCAAGCTGGTGGCCCGCGAGCTGCAGGCCCGCTTCAACCGTTCGCTGGACAACAGCCACCTGATGCAGATGGTCAACCTCAGCGAAAGCCTCATCCACTACCTCAACGCCATCCAGAGCAACGCCACCGTGCTGGTGCGCCTGCGCAACCACGCCGCCGAGTACCAGCTGGATGCGGCCGCCCTGGCGACCCTGGACGACCTGATCATCGAGAACGAGCAGTGCTACAAGCAGGCGCGGATCTACTCCACGGTGTTCGCCGCGCTGATGGACGCACGGGGCAGCCTGGCCAACCACGGCATCAACGACATGCTGCGCAAGCTGACATTGATCAACGTGGTGTTCCTGCCACTCAACCTGGTGGCCAGCATCGGCGGCATGTCGGAATTCAGCATGATGACCGCTGGTGCGCCCTGGTGGGTCGCCTACCCCCTCCTGCTGCTCGGGATGCTGCTCCTGAGCGGCCTCATGCTGGCCTTTCTCAGGCGAATGGCGCACCCTCGCCACCAGCCCTGAGCCCACCGCACCCATTGGAAACGGAATCCATGATGCAGAACGCTCAACTCGGACTGGCCGTCTCGGCGATCATCGTCGCCTTCGGCCTCGTACTCTTCTATTTCGACCACCTGCGCGGCCCGCGCGGGCAACGGGACGAGGAGGACCCGGGACACTGACCGGCGGGGGCTTCGGCCCCCGCTTCCCCCTCACGCACAGGCCTTCTCGCGGCTGTGCACGCTCCACTCCCCACCTTCAGCCACGGCTGCGCTGCAGCCAGGCCGCCCCCAGCCCACTGAGGCAGACGATGCCGATGCCCACCAGGGTGGTCAGGTCCGGCGCGTGGGCGTACAGCAGGTAGCCCAGCAGCCCGGCGAACACGATCTGGCAGTAGCCGAAGGGCGCCAGCAAGGCTGCCGGCGCATGGCGGAAGGCCTGGGTCAGGAACAGGTGCGCCGCCATGCCCAGGGTGCCCAGGGCCACCAGCAGCAAGCCGTCGAACAGGCTCGGCAACTGCCAGAAGAACGGCACCAGCAGACTCATCACCAGGGTGTTGCACACCCCCGCGAGGAAGTTGCTGGTGGTGGGGCTGTCGTGGGCCGAGAGGATGCGCGTCAGCAGCTGATAGGCGCAGAAGCCCAGGGCCGAGCCCAGCGGGAAGAGGATCGCCGGGGTGAACAGCGCCCCACCCGGGTGCACGATCACCACCACGCCGACGAAGCCCATCGCCACCGCCAGCCACTGGCCGGCACTGACCCGCTCCTTCAGCAGCGGTGCCGAGAGCGCCGTCACCAGGATCGGCGCCAGGAAGTTCACCGCCGTGGCCTCGGCCAGCGGCACGAACTGCAGGCCGGTGGTGAACAGCAGGCTGGTGCTCAGCAGGCTCAGTGCCCGCAGCACCTGCAGCACCGGTCGTTGGGTGCGCAGCCCGCGCAGGCCGGCGCGGGGCAGGAACAGCCCGGCCATCAGCAGGCTGTGCACCAGGTAGCGCGCCCACACCACCATCACCACCGGGTACAGGCCCCCCAGGTGCTTGGACAGTGCGTCGTGCCCGGCGAACAGGAAGGTCGCCAGCAGGACCAGCGCCACACCGCGCAAGGGCTGGCTGACAGCGGTTGAAATCGGATCGCTCATGACACCTCGAGAACCGGCGCAAAGGCCGATGGATCAGAGACCGGCCAACAGCGCCAGGGTTCGCTCGCGCGCCAGGCGCGCCCGCGCCTCGGCGCTCACGCCCTGCTCCAGCAACTGCCGGGTGGGGATCTCCAGGCTCAGGGGGATGCCTGCCGGCAACGCCCGCAGCAACCCCGCCAGGTCGCAGTCCCCCTCCCCCGGGAAGCGCCGCTCGTTGCGCGCCTGGCGGAGGATTTCCTGCATGTCGTCCGGGCGCGGTCCGGCCACGTCGCACAACTGGGCGTAGCGCAGGCGCTGCGGCGGCAGGGCCCGCAGGTCCGCCAGGCACGAGGCCGAGCGGTCGAAGTGGAACGCATCCACCAGCACCGCGCCGTTGGGCTGGCCCGCCCGCTCGACGACCCGGGCCGCCTGGCCCAGGTCGCGGGCGTCGGTCCAGGGCATGAACTCCAGGCTGACGTGCAGCCCGAGGGGTGCCGCGCGCTCGCACAGCTCGACGAAGCGGTCGGTCAATCGGGCTTCATCCGGGTCGTTGCCGGCCACCAGCACCTCGCTGGCGCCGAACTCGGCCCCGGCTTCCAGCACGGCGGCGAAGTCCGCCACACAGGTCTCCGGCTTCAGCCGCAGGATCTCGATGTCCAGCACCTGCACCCCGGTATCGCCCAGGCGCTGGCGGGTGCGCCGACGCAGGTCGGCATCGGCCACCACGGGGTAGTGGTGCTCCTCCGGCGTCGCCGGGATCAGCCGCAGGCCCACATGGCTGTAGCCGGTGCGGGCGGCCACCTCGACCATGTCCGGAGGTGCCAGCTCCAGCACCGTCAAGGCAGCGAGCGACAGCGCACGGTCAGCCACGGCAGGCCTCCTGCCTGGTCGGCATCATCGGGAAGGCATGAAAAAACCGGCCAGGCAGCCGGTTGGCAAAGGACGGGACGGACACGGGGACCTCACAGCAAGGGGGTTCTGAAATCGGCTTCGCGTTATTTAGAACAGAGTTCCATTTTTACGCAATAGGCGATCTTCACGGCCCGTGGTGAGGCCCAGCGGATCACGGGAAGAGTTCGGACGCCTGGCTCGCGTCACCCAGTTCAGCGGTTGCAGCCAGCAGGCATGGGGCCAGTTCGTGCATGCGCGCCTCCGGCAGGCGGGCGCTGGGGCCGGCCACGCTGAGCACACCGATGACCTGGCCAGTGGCCGGGTGGCGCACCACGGCGGCCATCGCAGACATGCCCACGGCGGAGCTTTCCACCACCCAGGCGTAGCCGCGCTCGCGGGCGCGGCGCAGGCGCTCCAGCAGCTCGATGTTCGAGCGTGGCGCGTTGGGGCCGAAGCCGGCCGGGTCAGCGATGCCCTGGCGCTCCACCAGGGCCAGCGCCTCGGCGTCGCTCAGGGCCGCCAGCCAGGCGTGCCCCGAGGCGGTGTAGAACAACGGCGCGTCCCGGCCCATGTCCGGGTCGTAGCGCAGGCCGGAGCGAGCCCCCTGGGACTTGGCGATCCAGGTCAGCCGGCCCCCCTCGGTCACGCCCAGGCGCACCAGTTCGGCGCTCTCCTGGGCCAGGCGGTCGAGGATCGGCTGGACGATGTCCGCACCGCTGCTGGCCAGGTGGCGGAAGGCCATGGCCACCAGCCGCGTGGACAGCTGGTAACGGCTGTTGTCGGGGTTCTGCCGCACGTAGCCGAGGCGGATCAGCTCGGCCAGCATGCGGTGGGTCGCGCTCTTGGGGATCTGCAGCTCATCGGAGAGGGCCTGCAGCGCCAACCCCTGGGGGTCGGAGGTCAGGCGTTCGAGGAGGCTGAAGGCGCGTTCGATCTGGCTACCGGCCATGGCGTGGGTCCTGGATGAGGGTGCGGCGATTCTAGAAGACACAGCCCCCAGGCCGAAACCTGGAACGCATCCGTTGTTTCGCGCACAAATGTACGAACCAGTTAGTTTTCGTTCGCTGATCGAACACAAGCGCCTTCGACGAATTGAACAGCGCCCAGCCTGCAACCACTATCGGCCCAGGCCCGGCGCCCTGACGCCGGCGACCCCAATAACGACAAGAAAGGTCATCCCGATGCACCCCACCTGCTTCCTCCCACGCCTTCGCGCCCCTGATCGCCAGCCCGCTGCCGCCTGCCCGGCACTGCACAGCCCGCGCCCCGCCTGATCACCCGCTCCACGCCCATCGCCCATTCGCCAACGCCGCGAAGGGCCTCCTGCGCCCCGACAACAACAAGACAGAGGCCACCATGCCACTCACTCATCGCCACGCCCTGCACACCACCCTCCTGGCCAGCGCCATCGCCCTCACCAGCCAGGCCGCCCAGGCTGCCGAAAGCCCCGGTTTCATCGACGGCAGCAGCGCCACGCTGAACCTGCGCAACTTCTACATGAACCGCAACTTCGTCGGCACCAGCACCCAGGACCAGGCCGAGGAATGGACCCAGAGCTTCATCCTCGACGCCAAGTCCGGCTTCACCCAGGGCACCGTCGGCTTCGGGGTCGACGTGCTCGGGCTCTACGCCCTCAAGCTTGACGGCGGCAAGGGCACCCGCGGCACCCAGCTGCTGCCGGTGCACGACGACGGGCGCCCAGCCGACGACTTCGGCCGCCTGGCGGTGGCCGGCAAGATGAAGGTCTCCGACACCGAGCTGAAGGTGGGCGAGTGGATGCCGGTGCTGCCGATCCTGCGTTCCGACGATGGCCGCTCGCTGCCGCAGACCTTCCGGGGCACCCAGGTGACCTCCAAGGAGATCGCCGGCCTGACCCTCTACGGCGGCCAGTTCCGCGGCAACAGCCCGCGCAACGACGCCAGCATGGAAGACCTGTCCCTGATGGGTAAGGCGGCCTTCACCTCCGACCGCTTCAACTTCGCCGGCGGCGAATACAGCTTCAACGAGAACCGCACCCTGGTCGGGCTCTGGTACGCCGAGCTGCAGGACATCTACCGCCAGAACTACCTGCAGGTGGTGCACAGCCAGCCCCTGGGCGACTGGACCCTGGGCGCCAACCTCGGCTACTTCACCGGCCGGGAAGACGGCTCCGCCCGGGCCGGCGACCTCGACAACCGTACCTGGTCCGCCCTGCTCTCCGCCAAGTACGGCAGCAGCACCTTCTACCTGGGCCTGCAGAAGGTCAGCGGCGACGACGCCTGGATGCGCGTCAACGGCACCAGCGGCGGCACCCTGGCCAACGACAGCTACAACTCCAGCTACGACAACGCCAAGGAGCGCTCCTGGCAGCTGCGCCACGACTTCAACTTCGCCGCCCTCGGCGCGCCCGGCCTGACCCTGATGAACCGCTACATCCACGGCAGCGACGCCCATGTCGGCGGCGTGACCGATGGCAAGGAATGGGGCCGCGAGAGCGAGCTGGCGTACGTCATCCAGTCGGGCACCTTCAAGAGCCTCTCGGTCAAATGGCGCAACTCCAGCCAGCGCCGCGACTGGGGCAATACCAACAGCTTCGACGAGAACCGCCTGATCGTGAGCTACCCGCTCTCGCTGCTCTGACGCCCCCTCCTCGCTGGACCTCGGGCCTGCCCTGGCGGGCCCTTCTTTCGTGCCCGCCACCTGGCACCGGCACGCCGGAACGCACTGTTCCCCTTGTCCATCCACGACACCGGCTGCCGTTTCGCTTGCCGCCGGGTTGCAAACCGCCAAACCTCCTCAAGAATGAATACCGACCCTCCAGGTATTCAGCCCCCGATGCCCGCGTCCCAGCCCTTTTTCAAACGCCTGAAGCAGCTGTGGCTCGCCCACGACCTGGCCTTGATCGGCCAGCGCCGCGAGCGGCGCATGCGGATGCTGGCCAGCCTGGTGATGCTGGTGATCGGGGTGCTCTGGGGCGCCGTGTTCGCGGTACGCGGCGCCTGGCTGATCGTGGCGATGGACCTGCTGCTGGTGCTCTGCGGGCTCGGCGTGCTGGCCCTGACCCTGCGCAACCGCGCGCGCAGCGCCAACCTCCTGCTGTTCGCCGTGCTGGTGGTGGTCATCAGCATCTCCACCCTGTTGCTGGACGAGCCCAGCCCGGCAGCGCCACGGGCATCCCATCTCTATTTGCTGCCGGTGTCGGTGGCCGCGCTGATGGCCTTCCGCGACGAGCCGATGTGGCTGCGCTACGGCGTGTCGCTGTTCTGCCTGGCGCTGTTCACCGTCATGGCCTCCACCTCCTGGAGCCCCGACCTGGGCTACGGACTGCCGGACGAGCTGCGGGTGATCGGCTCCTGGGTGCAGAGCGTCGCCGCGGCGGTGATGCTGTTCCTGCTGCTGCACATCCTGCAGACCGATGCCGCCGAGCGCTCCGAGCTGGACCGCGACCTGCGCACGGCCCTGCGGGAGCAGCAGTTCGTGCTGCACTACCAGCCGCAGTTGGACATCGAGGGGCGCGTGCTCGGCGCCGAAGTGCTGATCCGCTGGCAGCACCCCCAGCGCGGCCTGCTGGCGCCTGCCGAGTTCATTGACCACGCCGAGAAGACCGGGCTGATCATCCCCATCGGCCAGTGGGTGCTGCACGAGACCTGCGCCCAGCTGGCCGCGTGGAAAGCCATCCCGCTGTTCCGCGAGCTGCACCTGGCGGTGAACATCAGCCAGAACCAGTTCCGCCAGCCCACCTTCGTCAACGACGTGCTGGGGCTGATCCAGCAGTCGGGCATCGAGGCGCGCAACCTGGAGCTGGAGCTGACCGAGACACTGATCGTGCAGGACATGGAGGACCTGTCGCGGAAGATGGCCGCCCTGGTGGAACACGGCGTGCGCTTTTCCCTCGACGACTTCGGCACCGGTTTCTCGTCCCTCAGCCACCTCAAGCGCCTGCCCCTGGACAAGCTGAAGATCGACCGCTCCTTCGTCTGCGACGTGCTCACCGACAGCAGCAGCGAAACCATCGTGCGCACCGTCATCGCCCTGGGCCAGAGCATGGGCATGAGCGTGATCGCCGAGGGCGTGGAGACCCAGGCGCAGCAACGCTTCCTCGCCGACAGCGGTTGCCTGCAGTACCAGGGCTACCTGTTCAGCCGCCCGCTGCCGCTGCAGGCGTTCCAGGCCTTCGTCAGCGAACGCGCCGAGCGGCAGGCCGACGCCGCCGGCTGACCCTCAGCGCTCCGCCTGCATCAGCGCATCGTGTTGCTCCCGGGGCAGTTCGAGGCGTATCGGCAACTCGGCCGCACCGGGCAATTGGCTGATCCGCTCCAGGTCCTGGAGCACCAGATGCAGCGGGCGGAAGGTGTTGATCAACACGTGGGGGTGCTCCCCCTCCTGATGAGTGCGGATGCGGTACTGCCGCCACTGGTGGATGCGGCTGCCCTCGCGGTTGACCTTGGACTCCATCACCAGGTCCTGCAGGACCGCGAAGGGGATGCGCACCTCCCGCCCCGGTTCCGACTCGCGTGCCGGCACCAGCTTCAGCAACAGGCCCTCCGCGTCGAAATAGGCCTCCTCGCGCGCCGGCGGGTGCAGCCAGCTGCTCACCCCCAGCATGACGAGCGGCACCACCACGGCACCCAGCAGCCCCAGGGTCACCAGCCACTCCTGATCGCTCCAGAAGCCCAGCACGAACAGGCCGAGCATGCCCAGGATCACGGCGAGGATGAGCTTGCCCAGCGTGCTGTTGACGGGGGCCAGGGGTTGCAGGCGTTCGAAGTCGGTGTCGACGAAATGGACGTTGCTCGCGAAGAGGCGAATGCGTGGCGTGCTCATGGACCTTCCGTGGTGGCATCGAGGGGCCGCCACTCTACTCGAAGTGGCAGGAGGAGGCCGTGCACAGGCCCCATTCCGAATACCCCTCAGTAGGACGGGCCGACTTCCCGCGCCAGGGTGGTGCGCAGCGTCTCCAGGGGAAAGCCGGCCTCGGCGATCCGCTTGGGCAGCACGTAGAAGACCCGGGGTGCGATGAACAGCACCAGGAATTCGTCGTTCTCCCGCCAGCCATGGAAGTTGCTCCAATTGACAACCGCCTGGCCAACGGCCGACTGGAAGTGCAGGCCCTCGGGCGCGAAGCCGACCTTCTGCTCCTGCTGCATCAGCGCATAGCGGCGGTACTGCCGGCGAACCAGGATCGGCCGCACCACCAGGCGTATCACCAGGGCGGCCAGCACCCCGCCACCGATACCGCCCACCAGGGGATAGGCCGTCGCCTTGTCCCCGATCTTCAGCGAGTACAAGGCCATGGCGACCAGCACGAACAGCCCCGCCAGCAGCAGGTTGCGGTGGCGGGTGCGCAGGCGTCCGCCGAGGCGGCTGCTGCGCAGGTAGTCCTGCTCGCTGATGCGATAGGGGGTGAGGGTCGGCTCGCTCATCCGGGGCGTCCTGCGGTGATCGGTCGCGCAGCATAACGGCCGCGTGATCACGCGGCGATGACGCCCCGCACAAAACCTCCGCAGGCCCCGCCACCCGGGCGATCGACCCTCCCATGCGGGCCAGGCGCCAGCATCGCCGATGATCAGGTCGGCGCGTCAGGCGGTTGGCGCCAAGGTACGTTTGGCTCTACCCTGAGCCGCGCCCGGAGCCCTGTCCCATGACATCTGGACGCCTCATTCCGCCAGAACAAGAACGTACGGATGCCCGCAGAAACACCCCAGCAACGGGTCATCGTCGCCGATGACCACCCCGTATTCCGCGAAGGCCTGAGCCGCATCGTGCAGCGCGTCCTGCCCCACGCCGTGATCGAAGAAGCCGGCACCATGGACGAGGTGCTGGCACTGGCACACCAAGGCCCGCCCCCTGCCCTGTTCATCCTCGACCTGCTGTTCCCCGGCCAGTCCATGGCGGCCATCGGCGAGCTGCGCCAGGCCTTCAAGCGCAGTTCCCTGGCGGTGGTGTCGATGGTGGACAACCAGAAGACCGTCGACGAGGTCATGGCCGTCGGGGCCGATGGCTTCATCGGCAAGGCCGTGGCGCCGGACGAGATGGGCGCGGCCCTGGCGGCGATCCTCGCCGGCGAGTTCGTGGTGCGCTACGACCACAGCCAGGCCGGCCTCGACGGCGGGCTCGACGTCGACCCGCTCTACACCCAGCTCACCCCGCGCCAGCAGGACGTGCTGCGGCTGATCGCCAATGGCCTGTCCAACAAGGAGATCGCCCGGGAGCTGGACATCTCGCCCTTCACCGTGCGCATCCACGTCTCCTCGCTGTTGCGCGTGCTGGGGGTCAGCAGCCGCGCCGCCGCAGCGGCCTGGGCCGCCAAGACGGGGCTCTGAGGCCGCTCAGGCCTCGGCGTGTTCCCGCGCCAGCCCCACCTTCAGTGCCATCAGCACCGAACGCAGCTCCGCCGGGTGCACCGGCTTGGACAGCACCGGCACGTCGGGGTCGCCCAGCGCATCCTGCACGCGGCGCACGTCGTGCCCGGTGATCACCACCGCCGGCACCGGCCAGCCGGCCTGGTCCCGCAGGCGGGCGATGCAGTCCGCACCGGAGGCCTCGGTGCCCAGGTCGAAGTCGGTGATCACCAGGTCGCACGCCTCCGGTGCCGTCGGCAGGGCCGCGCTGGCCTCCACCCGGCAGCCCCAGCGCTCCAGCAGGCTGGCGGTGGCATGCAGGACGTTGCGGTCATCCTCCAGCAGCAGCACCCGCAGCCCGTCCAGCAGGCGCAACGGCAGGCTGCTCACGGTCGACGGCTGGCGCTGCGGCGCCTGGACCGCCTGCAGCCCCTCGATGGCCACGCTGGTGCCGCGCCCGAGCCGTGAGGCGATGCGGATCTCCAGCCCCATCAGGCCGCTGAGCCGACGCACGATGGCGAGCCCCAGGCCGACGCCCTCGATGTCGTGGTCACGGGCCTGGCGCACCCGGTAGAACTCGTCGAAGACGTTCTCCAGGTGCTGCGGGGCGATGCCCTTGCCCCGGTCGTGCACCTCGACGGACCAGCCGCCGTTGCGCCGCCGGCAGGCCACCAGCATGGGCTTGCCCGGCGCGTACTTGAGTGCATTGGAGATGAGGTTCTGCACCATGGTCGCCAGCAGGTTCGGGTCGCAGGAGACATGCACGTCGCCCGGCACCCGCAGGCGGATGTCCACCCCGGCCCAGCGCGCCGCCTGGGCGTTCTGCTCCACCAGCTCGCCCAGCAGCTCGGACAGTGACACCGGCTGCAGGCGCGGCGCCACCTTGCCGCCGTCCAGGCTGTACATGTCGAGGATCGAACGGAACAGCTGGGCCACGCTGTGCAGCGACTTGTCGATGCTGTCCACCAGGCGGCGCTCGTCCTGGCCCAGTTCGGCATCACGCAGGCAGGCGGTGAACAGGCTGATGGAGTGGATCGGCTGGCGCAGGTCATGGCTGGCCTGGGCGAGGAAGCGCGACTTGGCCAGGTTGGCGGCACGTTCCGCCTCGCTGGCGCGCTTGGCCTGGGCCAGCAGCACGTTGACGTAGGCCGGCACGATCAGGGTGGTGACCACCAGGGTGAGCACCAGGTAGGGCTGCTCCCGCCAGTACGATGACGTCAGGGTGACGATGGCCAGGCAGCACAGCGCCAGGCCGGTGGCGATGGTCAGGTAGCGCGAGCCATAGCGCAGGCCGTTGCCCACCGTGACCCACAGCAGCACGCCATACACCGGCAGCAGGGGCGGACCGCCCACCACCAGGCCGAAGGTCAGCGCCGAATAGTCATGCAGCATGCTGAACAGCCGCCGCGCCGGGTAATGCCCGGGCCAGCGCACGATGCAGGCCAGCAGCACCAGGCTGGCGAAGAAGAAGCAGCCGAAGTAGATGAGGATGGGCACCGTCTGCGCCGGCGTCGCCAGGCCGGTGAACAACATGAAGCTGATGTAGAGGCTGGCGGCCACCGCCATCACCAGGCGGACGACTGCCTGGGAGCGTTCGGTGTCCAGGACGCGGTCCGGTGCAGTGCTCATGGGCTTTCCCTGTGCGGGGCTCCGTCGGGAGCCGGTTCCATCGAGGCGGACACCTTATGCGCCACGCGGGGCCTCGTTCAAGGCTGCGTTTCGCCTGCGCCGCGCTGGGCGACCGCTGGTCCACCTGACCCGAACCTCCTGGGACCGGCACAGGCCGAACCCTGTGTCAGTCAATGCAACCCAGGAGACGACCATGGACATGAAACGCCCCCTCTACACCCTGCTGCTCGGCGCCGTGCTCGGTGCCAGCGCCTTGCCGGCGCTCGCTGCCAACGACGGCAGCACCGGCCCCACCCAGCCCGGCGCCACCAGCCCCGGTTCCCCCGCCTCGCCCAGTTCGCCGGGCGCGTTGCCGGGCAACAACACCGGCCCTGGCAGCAATGGCTCGTCGAACGGCACCGGTAACGGGACCGGCACCTCGGGCAGCCCCACCACCCCGGGCGGCAACGGGTCCGGCGGCATGGGCAGCGACGGCATGGGTAACGGCGGCTCGGGCACAGGTTCAGGGACGGGCACCGGCTCCGGGGGCTCCACGGGCGGCTCCTCCACAGGGGGCGCGAGTGGCGGTGCCACCGGGGGCGCCAGTGGCGGCAGCGGCGGCGGGCAGTAGCCGCGCGTGCCACGGGGCTGCGCCCAATGGTCGCAGCCCCGCTTCCAAGGCCGTGCCAGAGGCCCAACCCCTTCATTTGGCAGGGAAATTTCGGACCCGTCCGTATTCCCGGCGGTGAGTGCGTCCTGCTAGAGTCGCCGCCCATGAAACCCGCCGCCTCGACCCGGACACTGACTGCCTGGCTGCTCTACGCGAGCGTCCTGTTCAGCCTGTTCGCCTGCGGGTTGCACCACGGCCAGATGACCGGCCTGGAGCTCAGCGGTCTCGATGGCGGCTACTGCAGCCTCGGCCACGATGCGTCCGACAGCCTCGGCGACAACGGCAGCGACCACGCGCAGATGCAGTTCACCTGCCCGCTGTGCTCCTCCTACGCTGCCGCCGTTGCGCTGAACAGCGACGCCTGGCAGCTCGACCTGGGCATCGCCCCGCGCGTGGTGCCCCTCGACGCCAACCAGCACCCCCAGCCGCCGCCCCGCGAACGCTGGCCCTCGCT
>NZ_JYFT01000077.1:0-80223 GCF_000931385.1 Pseudomonas sp. FeS53a | reverse complement strand
GTCTGGATGATGTGCTGGCGAAGGTCTACCACAGCCGTTTCCGCTTCAGAAAACGCTACTTCCGCATTGCCAAGGGATTGGCTGGGAAAGTGATAGCAATACGTCCGCACTCAGATGCCGAACATTTGTTCGATGTGTACTTCTGCCACCAACTACTTCGGACCATTGACCTGAATGACCCTGAGTGCAGTCCATAATGCGTCAACCATGTCCCCGTACATGTGTCCACCATGTCTCCGGTCCGTACAGCAGTCGCCCCAAAAGGAGCCAAAAGGGCTTGCCCCTGCATACGGGTCCCGCGTTGCGGGACTCCCCTCGCTCCATCATCGTTCCAGGGGCCCGCGCTGACGGGCCATCCATGGCCCGGCAGCGCTCTCGCGACATCCATGTCGCTCAACCCCCTCCACGATGACTCCGCTCGGCCTCCTGAAGGGGCGGCTTTCCCCGCCTCACCTTTCTCGACCAGGCATGAATCCAGAGTGCGCTCGAAAATTGTTCATCGAGCGAGAGCAGTCTGCAGGTCTGGTTCTAGAACGGCGGAACAGAACGTCGTTGAGTGCCCTTTCCAAAGACGTGTCAGGGCAACGGCACCGACGGAATCAGATACAACCCATGGTCGTTCATGCCCAGTTCATAGCGGCTGACCATTCCGGCCTGCAGGGTGATGGTCTGCGGCTCCTGCACGCCCATGCCGGCACGGCAGGGAGCGGCGTCGAGCAGGCCGAGGCGCACCGAGACCCGGCCCGGAGGCAGGTTCAGCTCCACCGACTGGCCCTGCACCAGGCGCGCAATGAGACGGTCCTGAACGTAGAGGGCCACGTCGCAGCCGGTGGCCAGCTGCATCCGCTCGCGGGAGACCACGAGCATGCCGTAGTTGAGCGGCGCTTCCGCGCGGGCCAGGCCGGGCAGGGTGAGCAGGGCCGCGAGCAACAGGGTGAGGGCTTTCATGACAGGGCTCCGGAGGGGCTGTGGAGCAAGTGTAGGTGCGCGGGGCTTGACCTTGCCACGGTGGCAAGGCGGACACTGCAGGCCGTTCATCCAGCCATCACGAGGAGTCGATCATGCAAGTGTTCAAGGTCCAGGGCATGTCCTGTGGTCATTGCGTACGCGCCGTCACCGAGGCGGTGCAGGCCCGCGACGCGGCGGCGGAGGTCCAGGTGGACCTGGGCGCCGGTGAAGTGCGGGTGGCCAGCCGTCTGGCGGCCGAGCAGATACTGGAGGCCATCCGCGAGGAGGGCTACCCGGCCGAGCTGGCCTAGCTCCCTACGCGCCCCTTCTCTGTAAGACCATCACGCCCGGCGACGCGGTCGGGCTTCGAACCCGGTGGAGGACGACAGCCGTTCCTTACTGGGTTCGACCTCCACTGCCTTCCGCCCCATTCCTTCTCTCTTTACCGTCCTGACCGGATGCAATGCGCGGATGTCGGACCAGAAGAGTTCTTCCGGGAACATTTCCGAGCCGTTGTACTGGAAGGTGAGGAAGTGCGGGGCGTCGTAGACGCCCTCCAGCGCCATCACCACGCCGACGATGCGTACGCAGATAAATCTGGGCTCCGGGGCATCGGGCCAGTCCAGCTCTATCCAGGCCGTGCGGCCAATCAGTGCGCAGGCGGCGTCAAAGGTGAAGTCGGCCATGCTCAATCTCCTATCAAGCAGTTATCCACAGCACAGCGCGGGCCTTTGGCTAGGCGGCAGCGGCTCTTCCCGTTCCAGGCGCGTTCCGTCACTATGCGGACCGATGCACTGTCTGTGTATTTTCCGGGTTCTGAATATCGGTTCAGAATTAAGGTGTAATTATTGTTCGTTCGAGCGGAGGATAACAGTTCAGACTAGGAGTTCAACTGTTGAACCCTTCTGGATTGATTGAAAAATGGAATCTATTCAGGAAAGAGCAATAGCCCTGATCTATAAGACTGGCCTCGATTATCTGGTCCGGGAGTCCGAGATCAATTACAGCCGCTGGAAGAACCTCCGCCATCGAAAGGTCCGGATGAGCACCGAGGAACTGGAGGTACTTGTGAGGCTGTACCCCCACTATGGTTTGTGGCTGGCGACCGGCAAGGTCGCCCCGGAAGTCGGGCAGACGAGCCCGGCCCATGACGACGCGCATGAGGACGCTTCCCCTCCCCAGCCGTGATGGCGCCAGGCAGAGGCGGTGGGGGCCTCTCCACAGCACAAGAGAGGCCTTCGGCGAGGCAGACATGGAGTCAATCAGGAAAAGAGCCAGGGCACTGATCGCTATGGCAGGCATGGACCGGCTGGTGAAAGAAAGCGACATCGGCTTTCAGCGCTGGCACAGCGTCAGGTTCAAGGAGATCCGTATGAGCACGGAAGAACTCGAAGTCTTGCAGCGCATGTACCCGCAGTATCGGCTTTGGCTGATCTGCGGAGAGGTCGCACCTGAGATTGGGCAGATGAGCCCGGCCCATGATGGAACGCTTTCGGTCCCATCCTCTGATAAATAATTCATCAACTGTCAGGGCTTCTGGGAATGATTGAGGAGCGTCTTAGAACGCTTGTCCGCCACATCGGTGCGACTCGACTTGCCGATACGACCGCTATCAAGGAGCGCCAGCGTTGGCAGACGGTTGCCACAAACCGAAAGGTGAAGGCGCGTGTTGAGGATCTGGAGGAGGTGCTGAAGGCATTCCCCCACTACGAGCTGTGGCTTCTGAAGGGGGATGTGGACCCGGCCAAGGGGCAGGTATCGCCCGAACTCGATGGAACTCGACCGGGCGTGAAAGAGCTCCCTTCGCCAAATTAGTGCCCCAGGTTCGTTTGGCAACATGGACGAAATCAGAAACAGAGCGCTCTACCTCCTCCGCCTGGCCGGGCCGAAGAGGCTCAGCCAGCTAGGCGAGACCAACCACGAGCGCTGGAAGAACATCAGCAAGGGCGCCATCCGCATGGGCACGGAGGAACTGGCCGTGCTGGTGCGCCTGTATCCGCACTACGCGTTCTGGCTGATCAGCGGCGAAACGGTGCCTGAAGCCGGGCAGACGAGCCCGCTGGAGGCATCCTCCCCCCAGCCGTGACGGCGCTAGGACGCGCTGCGCAGCACCTCATCCCAGTCACGGATCAGCCCGCGGAACACCGCGTCCAGCAGCGGCGCGGTGTCCTGCTGCGGGTCGAACAGGGAGATGTCGCGGGTCCAGTCGGTGAACAGGCCGAGGATCTGCGCATGCAGCCCGCGCGAGGCCAGGCGCGGGGTGAGCCCCGGGTGCAGGCGTTCGACGCAGCCGGGCAGGGCGAACAGTGCCTCGCACAGGTCGATGAACTGGTTGACGAAGGCGTTGTGGCGGTCCTCCGCCTCGCGCAGTTCCTCGGTGAACTCGCAGCGGTGCAGGAGGATGGTGAAGATGCGCTTGCGCTGGGCGTCCACCGCCAGTGAGGTGATCGCCTCGATGGACAGGTTGCGCAGCGACAGCAGCGCGTCGCGGCCGCTGTAGCCGCAGAGGCGTTCGGTCATCTGCTCCGGGGGCAGGCGCACCTGGTTGAGCATCTCGTGGAACAGGTGGGCCTTGTTCTGGAAGTGCCAGTAGACAGCGCCCCGGGTCACGCCCGCAGCCCGGGCGATCTGTTCCAGGGAGGTATGGGCCACGCCGTTCTCGAGGAACAGCAGCTCGGCGGCGGCCAGGATGTCGGCGCGGGTTTTCTCCGCTTCTTCTTTGGTTCTGCGCATAGCAGTCAGGTGAATAGTGTCTAGGCTTCTTCTCGGGAGTCGGATTCTAGCGACATTGCTGCCGCCCCGGCGCTTCGGCTTCCCCTCTTTTCGTCCTCTCAATCGAAATGCCATTCCACCCGTCCTGGCAGGAATGGCCGTGGAGAATCGCCATGCCGCTCGCTCGCCGCCTGCCCTTGCGCCACGCCCTGCCGGTCGTCGCCTGCCTGCTGTCCGGCCCCCTGGCCGCAGCGGACGCTCCCGCCGGAGGTGGCGCACCGGCGCCCGAGGTGCTGGTGGAGACGGTGCGCGAGGGGCCCCTGCCGCTGGTGCTGGAGTACGCCGGGCGTACCGCCGGCTACCGCGAGGTGGAGGTGCGCGCGCAGGTCAGCGGCATCCTCCAGGAGCGCACCTACCAGGAGGGCGCGCGGGTGCAGAAGGGCCAGGTGCTGTTCCGCATCGACCCGCGCACCTACCAGGCCGCCCTGGGCAGCGCCAAGGGCGCGCTGGCCCAGGAGCAGGCGCGCTACCGGCAGACCGAGCGCGACCTCCGGCGCGTGCGCGAGCTGCAGAAGAAAGGCTTCGCCAGCGAGAGCGAGCTGGACAACGCCATCTCCAACTTCGAGCAGAGCAAGGCCAACGTGCAGGCCGCCGAGGCCAACGTCCAGGCCAAGCAGATCGACCTCGACTACACCACGGTGAAGGCGCCCATCAGCGGCATCACCAGCAAGGAGACCCGCTCCGAGGGCAGCCTGGTGGTGGCCGGCGACCCCAACTCCAGCCTGCTGACCCAGCTCACCCAGCTGGACCCGCTGTACGTCAACTTCGGCTACCCCGACACCGAGGCCGAGCGCCTGCGCGAGGGCGTGCAGAGCGGCCGCCTGACCCTGCCGGCCGACGGCAAGCTGACCGCCGTGCTGAAGTTCGGCGACAGCTCCACCTACCCGCTGGAGGGCCGGGTGGACTTCACCGACAGCTTCGTCAACACCGGCACCGGCACCGTCAGCGCCCGCGCGGTGGTGCCCAACCCCGAGCAGAAGCTGCTGCCGGGCCAGTTCGTGCGGGTGCTGATCAAGGGCATCACCCGCCCCGGCACTATCACCGTGCCGGAGCGCGCGCTGTCCCAGGGGCCGCGCGGCACCTTCGTGTTCGTGGTGGACAAGGACGGCGTGGCGCGCATGCGCGAGGTGAAGACCGGCGACACCACCGAGGGCCGCTGGGTGATCCTCTCCGGCGTCTCCGCCGGGGACCGGGTGATCGTCGAGGGCCTGCCCCGGGTGCGCCCGGACGCGCCGGTGAAGGCGGTGGAAGCCCCCGCCGACGGCACCCCGCCGAAGCAGTCCTGAGGAGGGCGCGCCGTGATCTCGCGATTCTTCATCGACCGGCCGGTGTTCGCCGCGGTCATCTCCATCGTCATCATGCTCGGCGGCCTGGCCGCCATGCGCGCGCTGCCCATCGCCCAGTACCCGGAGATCCTCCCGCCGCAGGTCTCGGTGACCGCCAGCTACCCCGGTGCCAGCTCCCAGGTGATCGCCGAGACGGTGGCGGCGCCGCTGGAGCAGGGCATCAACGGCGTGCAGGGGATGATCTACCAGCTGTCCAACTCCGACAGCAACGGCGCCATGAGCCTGACCGTGTACTTCCAGGTGGGCACCGACCCGGACCAGGCCACCATCGACGTCAACAACAAGGTCCAGGCGGCGCTGGCGAAGCTGCCCGAGGAGGTGCGCCGGCAGGGCGTGAAGGTGGAGAAGAAGTCCTCCGACATCCTCCAGGTGGTGACGCTGTTCTCCCCGGACAATTCCCGCGACCCGATCTACATCAGCAACTACGCGCTGATCAACGTGATCGACGAGCTCAAGCGCATCCCCGGCGTCGGTGATGCCAGCCAGTTCGGCTCGAAGAACTACTCCATGCGCATCTGGCTGCGGCCGGACAAGCTGGCCCAGTACAACCTGACGCCCACCGACGTGGTCAAGGCGATCCAGGAGCAGAACTCCCAGTTCGCCGCCGGCAGCTTCGGCAAGCAGCCGCTCAACCAGCCCCAGGACTTCACCTACACCGTCACCACCCAGGGCCGCTTCACCGACCCGAAGGAGTTCGAGAGCGTCATCCTGCGCACCGACGCCACCGGCGCCAGCCTGCTGCTCAAGGACGTGGCGCGGGTCGAGCTGGGGGCCCAGGACTACTCGCTGATGACCTCGCTGAACGGCCAGCAGAACGCCGCCTTCGGCATCTACCTGCAGCCCGGCGCCAACGCCCTGGACACCGCCGAGGCGGTGCGCCAGACCATGGACCGCCTGGCCAAGCGCTTCCCCCAGGGCATCGACTACAAGATCCCCTACGACACCACCAAGTTCGTCAAGGTCTCCATCGAGGAGGTGATCCACACTTTCGTCGAGGCCCTGGTGCTGGTGATGCTGGTGGTCTACCTGTTCCTGCAGAACTGGCGCGCCACGCTGATCCCGGTGCTGGCCATCCCGGTGTCGCTGATCGGCACCTTCGCCGGCATGTACCTGCTGGGCTTTTCCATCAACCTGCTGACGCTGTTCGGCATGGTGCTGGCCATCGGCATCGTGGTGGACGACGCCATCGTGGTGCTGGAGAACGTCGAGCGGGTGATGCGCACCGAGAAGCTCGGCCCGCGCGAGGCGGCGATCAAGGCCATGGAGGAGGTGACCGGGCCGATCATCGCCATCGTGCTGGTGCTCTGCGCGGTGTTCGTCCCGGTGGGTTTCCTCGGCGGCCTGGCGGGGCAGATGTACAAGCAGTTCGCGATCACCATCGCGGTGTCGGTGGTGATCTCCGGCATCGTCGCGCTGACCCTCTCGCCGGCGCTCTGCGCCCTGCTGCTCAAGCCCACCCATGAGGAGCCGGCGGCGCCGTTCCGCTGGTTCAACCGGGCCTTCGACCGTGCCACCGACGGCTACGCCGCCGGGGTGCGCTTCTTCCTCAAGCGCGCCGCCGTGGGCCTGCTGCTGTTCGGCGGGATGATCGCGCTGATGGTCATGCTGTTCGGCCGGGTGCCCGGCTCCCTGGTACCCGACGAGGACCAGGGCTACGTGATCAACGCCTACTTCCTGCCGCCGGCCGCCTCCCTCACCCGTACCGAGGAAGTCACCAGCGCCGTCACCGAGCAGCTGATGAAGCACCCGGCGGTGCAGGACGTGGTCACCTTCGCCGGCTTCGACGTGCTCACCTTCGGCACCCGCAGCAACGCCGGGGTGTCGTTCATCCCGCTGAAGGACTGGAAGGAGCGCACCACCGCGGACCTCGACGCGCGCAACCTGCCGCGCGCCTTCATGGCCATGGGCGCCGGGCAGAAGGACGGCGTGGTGATGACCTTCAACCCGCCGCCGATCACCGGCATGAGCACCACCGGCGGCTTCGAGGCCTACCTGCAGGACCGCTCCGGCGGCTCCATCGCACAGCTGCAGGCGATCGTCGGCAAGTTCGTCGCCGCCGCCGCCAAGCGACCCGAGCTGGCCGGCGTGAGCACCACCTTCAACGCCAACGTGCCGCAGTACTTCCTCGACCTGGACCGCACCAAGGCCCGCGCCCTGGGGGTGGCGGTGAACGATGTGTTCACGGCCATGCAGTCCACCTTCGGCAGCTACTACGTCAACGACTTCACCCTCTACGGGCGCACCTGGCAGGTGAGCCTGCAGGCCGAGGCGGACTTCCGTCGCAAGCCCGAGGACCTCAGCCAGGTGTACGTGCGCTCCGCCTCCGGCGACCTGGTGCCGCTGTCGTCCCTGGTGCGGGTGCAGCGCATCCTCGGGCCGGACTCCTACGCGCGCTTCAACGTCTACCCGGCAGCCAAGATCCTCGGCGGCCCGGCGCCGGGCTACAGCTCGGGGCAGGCGCTGGCGGCCATGCAGGCGGTGGCGGACGAGGTGCTGGGCGAGGACTACAGCCTGGGCTGGGTCGGCTCGGCCTACCAGGAGCTGGCCACCCAGGGCTCGGGGGGCACCGCCTTCCTGTTCGGGCTGATCATCGTGTTCCTCATCCTCGCCGCCCAGTACGAGCGCTGGACGCTGCCCATCGCGGTGGTCACCGCCGTGCCCTTCGCGGTGTTCGGCGCCATCCTCGCGGTGTGGCTGCGCGGATTGTCCAACGACGTGTACTTCCAGGTGGGGCTGGTGACGCTGATCGGCCTGGCGGCGAAGAACGCGATCCTCATCATCGAGTTCGCCGTGCTCTGCCGCGAGCAGGGCATGGGAATCTTCGAGTCGTCCCTGGAGGCGGCGCGCCTGCGCTTCCGGCCCATCGTGATGACCTCCCTGGCCTTCATCCTCGGCTGCGTGCCGCTGGCGATCAGCAGCGGTGCGGGTTCGGCGAGCCGACATTCCATCGGCACCGGGGTGATTGGCGGTATGCTAGCGGCCACGTTGCTGGCAACCTTCCTCATCCCGATGTTCTACCTGCTGGTGGAATCCGCTGCCGACAGGTTGGGGCGCAAGAAGAAGGCACCGGCCGCCGAGTGACGTCCGGCGCCCACCGGACATCGAACCGCACGCCCGCTCCACGGTCTCTTTTGCAGTCAACGGCGCCGCCCTCGGGGCGGCGCCCTGTTTTCAGGTGATCCATGAATTTCCGCATCCTGCTGATCCTGGGGGCGCTGAGTGCCTTCGGCCCCATGGCGATCGATTTTTACCTGCCCAGCTTCCCGGCCCTGGCCAAGGCGTTCGCGACCGACGTCGAGCACGTCCAGCTGAGCCTGGCGGCCTACTTCGTCGGCCTGGCCATCGGCCAACTGCTCTACGGCCCCATCGCCGACCGCTTCGGCCGGCGCCCGCCGCTGCTGGCGGGGGTGACGCTGTTCACCCTGGCCTCGGTGGCCTGCGCCCTGGCGCCGAGCCTGGAGTGGCTGATCACCGCGCGCTTCATCCAGGCCCTGGGCGGCTGTGCGGGGATGGTGGTGTCGCGGGCGGTGGTGCGTGACCTGTGCGACCCGGTGTCCTCGGCCAAGGTGTTCTCCCAGCTGATGCTGGTGATGGGGCTGGCACCGATCCTCGCGCCCCTGGGCGGCGGGCTGCTGTTGGAGAGTTTCGGCTGGCCGTCGATCTTCTATGCGTTGACCCTGTTCAGCGCGCTGGTGCTGGCCGGGGTCTGCGCCTGGCTGCCGGAAACCCTCACCCACGGTGACGAGCGCCCGCCGTTGCGCGGTGCCCTGGGGCAGTATCGGCGCCTGCTGGGGGACGGGGTGTTCATCGGCTATGCGCTGTCCGGTGGGCTGGCCATGGCCGGCATGTTCGCCTACATCGCCGGTTCGCCCTTCGTCTTCATCCAGCTCTATGGCGTGCCGGCCGAGCACTACGGCTGGCTGTTCGGCAGCAACGCGCTGGGCTTCATCCTCGCGGCTCAGGTCAACGCCTGGCTGATGCGCTTCCACGGCCCGGCCTACTGGCTGCGGCGCATGGTCTGGGTGCTGCTGGGCTTCGCCGTGGCGATGCTGGTGGTGGCCCATGCCCACACCGAGGCGCTGTGGCCGCTGCTGGTGCCGCTGTTCTGCGCCACCGCCTGCCTGGGCTGCATCATCCCCAACGCGTCGGCCTCGGCCATGGCCGGCCAGGGTCGCCACGCCGGCAGCGCCTCGGCGCTGATGGGCAGCCTGCAGTTCAGCGTCGCCGCCGGTGCCGCGGCCCTGGTGGGCGTGCTGCACGACGGCACGGCGGTGCCCATGGCGACCGTCATCGCGCTCTGTGCAGCGGGGGCGGTGAGCGCGTCCACCTTCACCTGGTGGCGGACGCGCGGGCAGCCTTCAGTGCTGGGCTAGCAGTCTGTCAGGGGTCAGCCGACGGCTCGTCGGGGCTGTTCGGGCAGGACGTGGGGCGCCTTGAGGCGGGCCTCCAGCACGGCGACGAAGCGTTGCGCCTCGGCCTCGGTGCGGAAGCTGACGGCGTGCTGATCGATGCACACCTGCCAGCTGGGGCCCTGGGCGGTACGGGTAGGACGGACGAGCACTTTCATGGTGGTCACCTCCCTGGTTCGAAAAATTCGAGCACCCAGTGTAGAGCGCGGAGATGGCCCGGAAATGACATCGGTCAATGGCCCGACTGGCGGTCGGGCCATTGCCCATCGAGGCGACCGACGGGCACCCCGGTGACAGGGTGCCCGGCGCGGCCTCAGAAGCCTTCGAGCACGATCTTGCCCTTGGCCTTGCCGCTCTCCAGCAGGGCGTGGGCGCGCTTGAGGTTGGCCGCCTCGATGCGCCCGTAGTGCTCGCCGAAGGTGGTCTTCAGCACGCCCTGGTCGATCAGCTCGCTGACGCGGTTCAGCAGCTTGTGCTGCTCGATCATGTCGGCGGTCTCGAACATCGAGCGGGTGTACATGAACTCCCAGTGCAGCGAGATGCTCTTGCGCTTGAGCTTGAGCACGTCGAGGCCGGCCGGGTCGTCGATCAGCGCCAGCTTGCCCTGGGGCGCCAGGGCTTCCACCAGTTGCTCCAGGTGCTGGTCGGTCTGGGTCAGGCTGGCGACGTGGGTGACGCTGTCGAGGCCGATGCGCTTGAGTTCGGCCGCCAGCGGCTGGCTGTGGTCGATGACGTGGTGGGCGCCCAGCTCGCGGACCCACGCCTGGGTTTCCGGGCGCGAGGCGGTGCCGATCACCGTCAGCCCGGTGAGCCGGCGGGCCAGCTGCACGAGGATGGAGCCAACGCCACCGGCCGCGCCGACCACCAGCAGGCTCTGGCCCTGGTCAGCCTGGCCCTCGGCGATGCCGAGGCGGTCGAACAGCAGCTCCCAGGCGGTGATGGCGGTCAGCGGCAGGGCGGCGGACTTGGCGAAGTCCAGGCTCTGCGGGCGTTTGCCGACGATG
Organism: Pseudomonas sp. FeS53a; assembly: GCF_000931385.1. Lineage (NCBI taxonomy): Bacteria > Pseudomonadati > Pseudomonadota > Gammaproteobacteria > Pseudomonadales > Pseudomonadaceae > Pseudomonas > Pseudomonas sp. FeS53a. Next base: position 69,744 of record NZ_JYFT01000077.1, on the reverse strand, counting down.
CGCTCGTCCACCAGGTGCAGCTCGGCGTTGCCGCCGGGGCGGGTCAGGGCGCCGGCGTAGAACACCTCGTCACCGGGCTGGAACAGGCTGACGTCACCGCCCACCGCCTTCACCACGCCGGAGACGTCCCAGCCCAGTACGCGGGGCTGGCCGTTCTCGGGGGCGGCGTTGCGGCGGATCTTGGTGTCCACCGGGTTCACCGAAATGGCGCGGACTTCCACCAGCAGGTCGCGCGGACCCGGGGTCGGCTCGGGCAGGTCGATGTCCTGCAGGGCGTCGGGGTGGTCGATGGGCAGGTTCTGGAAATAGGCAACGGCTTTCATCGGGGGCTCCTGGGTTCAGGCGAGGTGTTCGAGGAGGGTGAGGGTGACGCCCTTGAGGCGGCTGCCGTGGGCATCGCCGAAGTGGCGGTAGTGGGCGGTGGCCTGGTGCGCAGCGAGTGCGGCGTCGTCGCGCCAGGTCTCCAGCATGACGAAGCGCAGGGCGTCGGCGCGGTCCCGGTGCAGGTCGTACTGCAGGCAACCGGGTTCGCTGCGGCTGGCGGCGACCAGCTCACGCAGCGCGGCTTCCACGGCCTCGGCCTGGCCGGGTTGGGCGTCGATGTGGGCGATCAGGTGCAGGGGCGAGGTCATGGTGGCTCTCCGGGAACGATGGCGCATAGGTTGGGCTATTTCGCGGCGTGGAGAAATCCGCTAGAAGGCGACAGTCTTTCAAAGGAATTTTGAAAATGCTGCGCCTCGACGACCTCAGCCTGTTCGTCTGCACTGCCGACCGGGGCAGCCTCTCCGCTGCGGCCCGCGAGCTGGACATCTCCCCGGCCGTGGCCAGCGCCGCCCTGAAGCGCCTGGAGGCCAAGCTGGAGACGCGCCTGCTGATCCGCTCCACCCGCAGCCTGCGCCTGACCCCGGAGGGCGAGCAGTTCCTGGTCCACGCCCGCGAGGCGCTGCGCAGCCTGGAGGAGGGGCGGCGGCAGCTGGCCGGCGGCCGCGAGGGCATCAGCGGCACCCTGCAGCTGTCGGCACCCTCGGACTTCGGCCGCAACGTGCTGCTGCCCTGGCTCGACGCCTTCCAGGCCGAGCACCCGCGCCTGGCCCTGCGGCTGTACCTGAGCGACCGCACTGCCGACCTGTTCCGCCAGCCGGTGGACATCGCCCTGCGCTACGGCGAGCCGGAGGACTCCAGCCTCGTCGCGCTGCCCATCGCCCCGGACAACCGCCGGGTACTCTGCGCCGCCCCCGAATACTTCGCCCGCCACGGCCGCCCGGCCCAGCCCGAGGACCTGGCCGGGCACACCTGCCTGCTCTACCTGCTGGGCGGCCGTGCCCATGACCGCTGGAGCTTCGAGGACGGGCGCCGCACCCACCTGGTCAGCGTGGCGGGCGACCGCCTCTGCGACGACGCCGACGTGGTGCGTCGCTGGGCCGTGGCCGGGCGCGGGCTGACCTACAAGTCCTGGCTGGACGTGGCCGGCGATGTGGCCGCCGGGCGCCTGCAACTGGCCCTGGAGCGCTACCGGGGCGAGCCCACGCCGCTGAACCTGGTGTGCGCCCACCGCGACCAGCTGGGCAAGCCGGTGAAGCTGCTGCGGGAGTTCCTCCGCGAGCGCTGCGACGAGCTGCTGCGCCGCGCGCCCTGGACGCGCTGACGGAAAGCGCGCCCGCAGGGTTGCTCATGGCCCGGCTTCGGCTATCGTGGGCGCCTGTAGGGCTCTTCCAGGCGTGGCTTGCCGGCTGAAACACAGGCTCGTGCGCGAGTCCGATCAACATGCTCATCGACACCGCGTAAACTGCACTCTTTCGCTTGTTTGATCTTGCGCTGACCGGCTCGCCTACCTTTTCAAAGGCGCCCTGCAGCGCCGCGACTGCACCCAGGGAGACCTCCTTGCTGCCCCCCGATCCCCGTCCGCCCTCGCGAGGTTTCCCGCTCGACCTGACGCCACCCCGGCTCGGCCTCCACCTGCTGGTGCTCTTCGTCGGCTACCTGCTGCTCGCCCTCGGGGCGGCGTGGCTGTCCCGCCAGCCGGGCACCATCTCCACCCTGTGGTACGCCAACGCCTTCGGCATCGCCTTCCTGTGGAACCAGTCGCCGCGCCGCTGGCCCGTCCTGCTGGGGGTGATGGCGGGCGCCAACGTGCTGGCCGGCAGCCTGATCGGCGACACGCCGCAGATGTCCGCCTGCTTCGTCCCCGCCAACCTGCTGGAGATGAGCCTGGCCGCCTGGCTGCTGCGGCGCACCGGGGTGGCGGTGTACATGGACCGCAGCCCCCTGGCGTTCCTGCGCTTCATCCTGCTCGGCGTGCTGGTGCCGCCGCTGTTCAGCGCACCGCTGGCGGCCGGCCTGCTGCAATGGGCCGATTACGGCAGCTTCTGGCGCACGGCGCTGTCGTGGTTCGAGGGGGCGGTGCTCGGCACCGTGTCGATCCTGCCGTTGATGGTGCAGGTGCAGCTCCACGGCCTGCGCTCCCTGGATATCCGCCGCCGCCCCCGCGAATTCGGCCTCTACTCCCTGGCGGTGCTGGTGATGACACCGGTGACGCTGCTCTACGTGCCGTTCCCCTTCGTCTACCTGTCCCTGCCGCTGCTGCTGGCGGCGGCGCGCCTGAGCTTCGGTGGCACCGCGCTGCTGGTGGGCTGCATGTCGCTGCTGGGCGGGCTGGTGATCGCCGCCGGCGAGCTGGATACGCCGCGGATCGACGGCATGGTCCGCGAGCTGGCGATCTACCTGCCGTTGCTGCTGTCGCTGTTGCCGCCACTGCTACTGGCGGCGGCGGTGGAGCAGGGCCGGCGGCGCCGCCGTGACCTGGCGGCCAGCGAGGCGCGCTTCCGCTCGGCCATGGACGAGTCCGCCATCGGCATGGCCCTGGTGGACCTGGACGGCCGCTGGCAGGGGATCAACCGTGCCTTGTGCGAGATGCTCGACTACAACCGGGACGACCTGCTGCGGCTGTCGTTCCGGGAGATTTCCCACCCCGATGACCTGCCCCGGGACCTGGCGCTGCTGGATGAGCTGCTGGCCGGGCAGCGCACCAGCTACCGCCTGGAGAAGCGCTACCTGCGCCGCGACGGCCGCGAAGTCTGGGCGCTGCTGGCGGTGTCGCTGGTGCGCGACGACGAAGGGCGGCCGCAATACTTCATCGCCCAGATCGAAGACATCGACCGCCGCAAGCGTGCCGAAGCCCGCGAGGCCGACCTGCTGCGGCGCTATTCCCTGGCCACCGAAAGCAGTGGCGTGGGCGTGTGGGAGTGGTACCTGGCCAGCGACCGCATCATGTGGGACGACAGCCTGTTCCGCCTCTACGGCCTGGCGCCCCGGCCCGGCGCGGTCAGCTACGGCGACTGGGCGCGCTACCTGCACCCGGCGGATGCCCCCGGCGTCCACTGCCAGCTGCAGCAGGTGCGCCAGGGCCAGGAGCAGGCGGACATCGAATTCCGCGTCATCCACCCGGACGGCCAGGTGCGCGTGCTGCGTGCCCTCGGCAGCCTGGTGCGTGACGCCTCGGGCGAGCCGGAACGGATGGTCGGCACCGCCTGGGACGTGACCGAGCTGCGCCAGCTGGCCGAGCGCCTGCGGGACGAGCGCGAGCGCCTGCAGGTGACCCTGAACTCCATCGGCGACGGGGTGGTGACCACCGACCTGCAGGGCCGGGTCAACTTCCTCAACCCGGTGGCGGTGCGCCTCAGCGGCTGGAGCAACGAGCGTGCCCTGGGCCAGCCCATCGAGACGGTGCTGCCCCTGGAGGGTGAGCATGGCGAGGTGCTGGAGAACCCGGTGCGGCAGTGCCTGGAGCAGGGCACCCACGCCAGCATTCCCGGCCTTTCCTCCCTGCGTCACCCGGCCGGCGGCCTGGTGGCGGTGCGCGGCCAGGCCGCGCCGATCCGCAGTGGCCAGGGCGAGCTGCTGGGCAGCGTGCTGGTGTTCACCGACGTCAGCGAGGCGCGGGCGATGCAGAAGCACCTGCGATACGCCGCCACCCACGACGCCCTCACCGCGCTGCTCAACCGCTCCGCCTTCGAGAGCGCCCTGGCCGAGAGCTGCCACGACGCCGAGCAGAACGACCGCCACAGCGTGCTCTGCTTCATCGACCTGGACCGCTTCAAGCATGTCAACGACACCGCCGGGCATGCCGCCGGCGATGAGATGCTGCGGCGCATCGCCCGGCTGATGCAGTCCCTGGTGCGCAGCGGCGATGTGCTGGCGCGACTGGGTGGCGACGAGTTCGCGCTGATCCTGCGCAACTGCCCGCTGGATCGCGCCCAGTTGCTGGGCAACCGGCTGATCGAGGGCATCACCCAGATGCCCTTCGAGTGGGAGGACCAGCCCTTCAGCGTCGGCGCCAGCCTGGGCCTGTCGCGCATCCGGTCAGGCAACAGCGATCCCGAGCAGCTGCTGCGCCAGGCCGACGCGGCCTGCTACCAGGCCAAGCGCTCGGGGCGCGGCTGCCTGGCGATCCACGCGGGGTCCTCGGCGGGGGCCTGAGGCCGTCGCGAAACGCTACAAGGGTTTCGCGCCTGGCAGCCACGGCGGCCGTGGCCTATACCTGCTGGACCCAAACCGAACCTCGAGGACATTCCCATGCGCACGTTGCTGCTCTGCCTGGCCTTCGCCAGCCCCCTGGCCATCGCCGGGCCCCAGTGCACCACCGCCGACAAGGCCCAGTGGCAGGACCAGACCAAGTTCCAGGAGGCCCTCAAGGCCCAGGGCTACGAGATCAAGAAGTTCAAGGTCACCGATGGCAACTGCTACGAGATCTATGGCTGGGACAAGGACAAGCGCAAGGTCGAGATCTATTACGACCCGGTCTCCGGCAAGGCCGTGAAGGAAGAGATCGACGACTGACATGAGCGACACCCGCATCCGCCTCTGGGACCCGCTGGTACGCATCGGCCACTGGACCCTGGTCACCGCCTTCGTGGCCAACTACTTCTTCACAGAGGCGGGCGAGGACTGGCACCGCTGGCTCGGCTACAGCGCCCTGGTGGCGGTGCTGGTGCGCCTGGTGTGGGGCTTCGTCGGCCCCACGCCGGCACGCTGGTCGGACTTCTGGCCCTGGCCCTCGCGGCTGGCCGAGCACGCCCGCGCGTTGGTCAGCGGGCGTCCCTACCACCGCCTGGGGCACTCGCCCATCGGCGCGCTGGTGATGGTGCTCATGCTGCTGCTGATGTTCGGCCTGGGCGTGAGCGGCTTCCTGATGGAGGAGGTGGACTACTTCTGGGGCGAGGACCTGCCCAAGGAGATCCACGAACTCATGGCCAACACCCTGGCCGGCCTGGTCTGCGTGCACCTGTTGGCGGCGGTGGTGGAAAGCGTGCGGCTGCGGGAGAACCTGCCGCTGTCGATGATCACCGGCCGCCGCCGCGCGCCCCACGACTGACGCCCGCCAGGTCGGCGACGGGCCCCCGCAGGTCGCATCCAGCCAATCGCCGCGCCGACCCTCCCTCCCATACTCGTGGCGGACACCGCACCGAGCCGCGAGGGACACCGCATGCACGCACCCGGATACACCGCCGCCGAGCGCCTGGAGCGCTTGCCCATCAGCGGTTACCACCGCCTCATCTTCCTGATCATCGCCCTGGCGTTCTTCTTCGACTCCATGGACCTGGCGATGATGACCTTCCTGCTCGGCTCGATCCGCACCGAGTTCGGCCTCAGCAGCGCCCAGGCCGGGATGCTCGCCAGCGCCAGCTTCGTCGGCATGGTGGTGGGGGCCTCGCTGTCGGGGATGCTCGCCGACCGCTTCGGCCGCAAGCCGGTGTTCCAGGGCAGCATCGTGCTCTGGGGGCTGGCCAGCTACCTGTGTTCCACCGCCCAGGACGTGGAGAGCCTGACGCTGTTCCGCATCCTCCTGGGGATCGGCATGGGCATGGAGTTCCCCATCGCCCAGTCGCTGCTCTCGGAGATGATCCCGGCCTCGCGGCGGGGTCGCTACATCGCCCTCATGGACGGCTTCTGGCCGCTGGGGTTCGTCAGCGCCGGGGTGCTCTCCTACCTGCTGCTGGAGCGCATCGGCTGGCGCGACATCTTCCTGGTACTGGCCTTGCCGGCGGTGTTCGTGCTGGTGATCCGCTTCTTCATCCCCGAATCACCCCGCTGGCTGGAGCAGGTGGGCCGGCTCAAGGACGCCGACCGCGTGTTGCGCGACATCGAGCGGCGGGTGGCCGCTTCCCTGGGCCTGGCGCAGTTGCCCGAGCCCGCGCGGCTGCCGCGCCAGGCGGCGCGGGCGCCGAGCCTGTTCGCGGCCTTCGGCGAGTTGTGGTCGCCGCGCTTCCGCCACCGCACGCTGATGATCTGGAGCCTGTGGTTCCTCGCCCTGCTGGGCTTCTACGGCCTCACCTCCTGGCTCAGCGCCTTGCTGCAGCAATCGGGGTTCGCGGTGACCCAGTCGGTCTACTACACGGTGCTGATCTCCCTCGGCGGCATCCCCGGCTTTCTCGTCGCCGCCTGGCTGGTGGAGCGCTGGGGGCGCAAGCCCACCTGCGTGATGACGCTGCTGGGCGGCGGCGTCATGGCCTTCTGCTACGGGCAGAGCGCGGTGTTCGGCGGCAACCAGGCGCTGCTGATCGGCACCGGCCTGGCCATGCAGTTCTTCCTCTTCGGCATGTGGGCGGTGCTCTACACCTGGACCCCGGAGCTATACCCCACCTCGGCACGGGCCACCGGCTCGGGCTTCGCCTCGGCCGTGGGGCGCATCGGTTCGCTGCTGGGCCCGACCCTGGGCGGGCTGCTGATCCCGCTGGCGGGGCAGGTCGGGGTGTTCGCCCTCGGGGCGCTGTGCTTCGGCCTGGCCGCGCTGGTGGTGGCGCTGTTCGGTGTGGAGACCCGTGGGCAGACCTTGGAGGCGCTGTCCGGGGAGGGCGGCTGAGCAGACGAAGCGCCTTTTGTTGACGCGCGGGTCAAGTTAGAATGCGCGCCGCTGTGGCATAGGGCCATGGCATGGGTTCCCTCACCCCATCAGCCAAAAAGGATGACCTCCATGTCCGTCGCGTTTCCCGCGGCCTGGCGCCCTGCGCTGGCCGGCCTGATCGTTTTCCACATCCTCATCATCATCGCCAGCAACTACCTGGTGCAGCTGCCCATGACGCTGTTCGGCTGGCAGACCACCTGGGGTGCCTTCAGCTTCCCGTTCATCTTCCTCGCCACCGACCTGACGGTGCGGCTGATGGGCAAGCAGGCGGCGCGGCGGGTCATCGCCCGGGTCATGGTGCCGGCGCTGGCGGCCTCCTACGTCGTCTCGGTGCTGTTCCAGGACGCGGCGTTCCAGGGCTTCGGCGCCCTGGGCGAATTCAACCTGTTCGTCGCCCGCATCTCCCTGGCGAGCTTCCTCGCCTACGTGCTCGGGCAGGTACTGGACATCCAGGTGTTCGACCGCCTGCGCAAGATGCGCCAGTGGTGGATCGCCCCGGTGGTCTCCACCATCGCCGGCAACCTGCTGGACACCTTTACCTTCTTCTCCGTCGCCTTCTGGCAGAGCGACAACCCCTTCATGGCCGAGCACTGGGTGGAGATCGCCACCGTCGACTACGGCGTGAAGCTCAGCGTCAGCCTGCTGCTGTTCGTACCGCTGTACGGCGTGCTGCTGGCCGGCATCCTCCGCGCCATCACCCCCCGCAGCGAACGCACCGCCTGATATCCCCTGCCGGTGCATCGGTGGAGACTCACCAGAGTTTTGCCGGCGGTCCGATGGTGGGCTGAAGCCCACCCTACTGGGAGCGCTGCGTGCGCCTCAAACCCTGTGGCGACGCCCTCGTAGCCTGGGCTTCAGCCCAGGGAAGCGGTGGATCGGTGAAGCGCGATCCACCCTACGCCACGGGCAGGTCCGCAGGCTGCGGTGAACTCGGCGAACCGCATCGGTCCCGGCGCGGGAGTGTTGCCTGCGTAGGGCGGGCCGGGCGGCGTTCCGCTTCAGCCCACCGCTCTGCCATGTCCACCCGCAAGAAGGGCCGCTTCGCGGCCCTTTTCGTTCACTTCACCAGCCGTGCATCCAGGCTGTTCTGCGCCAGGCGCTGGGCCTGGTCCTGGGTCATGCCCAGGTGTTCGTGCAGGGCGAAGAAGTTCTCGGTGACGTAGCCGCCGAAGTAGGCCGGGTCGTCGGAGTTGACCGTGACCTTCACGCCGCGTTCGAGCATGTCGAGGATGTTGTGCTGGCTCATGTGGTCGAACACGCACAGCTTGGTGTTGGACAGCGGGCAGACGGTCAGCGGGATCTGCTCGTCGATGATGCGCTGCATCAGGCGCTCGTCCTCGATGGCGCGCACGCCGTGGTCGATGCGCTGGATCTTCAGCAGGTCCAGGGCTTCCCAGATGTATTCCGGCGGGCCTTCCTCGCCGGCGTGGGCGACGGTGAGGAAGCCTTCGGCGCGGGCGCGGTCGAACACGCGCTGGAACTTGCTCGGCGGGTGGCCTTGCTCGGAGCTGTCCAGGCCCACGGCGACGAAGGCGTCACGGAAGGGCAGGGCCTGGTCGAGGGTCTTCTGTGCTTCGTCCTCGGAGAGGTGGCGCAGGAAGCTGAGGATCAGCCCGGAGCTGATGCCGAGCTGCTTGCGGCCGTCGTCCAGGGCGTGGCGGATGCCGTTCAGCACCACTTCGAAGGGGATGCCGCGATCGGTGTGGGTCTGCGGGTCGAAGAAGGGCTCGGTGTGGATCACGTTCTGCGCCTTGCAGCGTTGCAGGTAGGCCCAGGTCAGGTCGTAGAAGTCCTGCTCGGTGCGCAGCACGTCGGCGCCCTGGTAGTACAGGTCGAGGAACTCCTGCAGGTTGTTGAAGGCGTAGGCGCTGCGCAGGCTCTCCACGTCGCCCCAGGGCAGGGCGACCTTGTTGCGTTCGGCCAGGGCGAACAGCAGCTCGGGCTCCAGGGAACCCTCCAGGTGCAGGTGCAGTTCGGCCTTGGGCAGGGCGTTGAGCCAGTCGTACATGGTGTTTTCTCGTGATCAGGCGGGGTTGTGGCGGGCAAGTTTAACTTCCCGGACAGGTTTTCGCCGTACCCGCGCCCGAACGCCCGGGCCGTGCGGCACGGCCCCTGACGAATGGCCCTGTTCCGCCGAGGGCCGGCGACTGGTCAGGCCGTTTCCTCACGCCGGTAGGCGTAGGTGTCGGCGAAGCGCGAGAGCAGGTACTCGGCGCTGGTCACCGGTGGGTACTTCGGCGGGTTGTCGGCGCTGGAGCAGTTGGGCAGGCAGCTGATCTCGGTGTCCGGGTGCGGTTCGGCGAAGAAGGGCATGGAGTAGCGGTGCACCCCCAGCGGGCTGATGACCCGGTGCGGGGTGGAGGTGTAACGGTCGTTGCTCCAGCGCGCCATCATGTCGCCGATGTTGACCACGAAGCTGCCGGGGATCGGTGGCGCGTCGATCCATTCCCCGTGGACGTTGCGCACCTGCAGGCCGCCGGCGTCGTCCTGGTAGAGGAGGGTGACGCAGCCGTAGTCGGTATGGGCGCCGGCGCCCGGCTGGTCGGCGCTGCGGGCGGTGTGGCGCGGCGGGTAGTGGATCATGCGGAACACGCTGATGGGCTCGGCGAAGCGCGCATCGAAGAAGTCGCGCTCGATGCCCAGGGCCAGGGCGATGGCCCGCAGCAGGGTCTGCGCCAGGGCCTGCATGTCGGCGTAGTGCTGCTCCATGAGCGGCGCCCAGCCGGGCAGGTCGGGGTGGCGGTTGGGCCCGCGCAGGGGCTTGCCGGCCAGCACCTCGGGGTGGTCGGCGGCCATGTGGAAGCCCATGTCGAAGGTTTCCTTCAGGTCGCTGGGCTGGGTCGGGTCGAGCTGTTCGGTGGCGATGGCGCCGTAGCCGCGGTGGTGGGCGGTGCGGGTGATGTCGATCTTCAGCTTCTCGGCCTCGGGCAGGGCGAAGAAGGCCTTGGCCGCTGCCAGCAGCGCGTCGATGCGCTCGGGCGGGATGCCGTGTCCGGTGATGTAGAAGAAGCCCCAGTCGCGGCAGGCGGCGTCGATCTGGGTGGCGACATCGCGCCAGGCTGCATTGTCTGTGCCGTAGAGCGGGGCGATGTCGATGAGGGGAAGCGTGTTCATCGGGGTGTCCTTCGGGGATGCGGGTCAGCACCCTCTCCCCGCGCACGGGGAGAGGGCGGGGCTTACTTCGGCAGTTCCGCCTTGATGCCTTCGACGTAGTAGTTCATGCCCGCCAGGTCGGCGTTGGTGGCGACCACGCCGTCGGCCAGCTTGAGGGTGCCGCTCTGGTCCTTGATCGGGCCGGTGAAGGGGTGGAACTCGCCGCTCTTGATGCTGGCGATGATTTTCTCCGCCTCGGCCTTCACGTCGGTCGGCACCAGGTCGCTGATGGGCAGCTGGATGGTGTCCTCGGCCAGGCCGCCCCAGTAGTCCTGGGACTTCCAGGTGCCGGCCATCACGCCTTCGGCGGCCTGGATGTAGTGCGGGCCCCAGTTGTTGACGATGGAGGTGAGCACGGCCTTGGGCCCGAAGTGCGCCATGTCCGAGGCGTAGCCCACGGAGTACACGCCACGGCGCTCGGCGGCCTGGATCGGCGCCGGGCTGTCGGTGTGCTGGAAGACCACGTCGACGCCCTGGTCGATCAGCGCGTTGGCGGCGTCGGCTTCCTTGCCCGGGTCGAACCAGGAGTTGACCCAGACCACCTTGATCTCGGCCTGCGGGTCGTACTTGTTCAGCGCCAGCTGGATGGCGTTGATGTCGCGGATCACTTCCGGGATGGGGAAGGAGGCGATGTAGCCGATCTTGTGGCTCTTGGTCATCTTCGCGGCGAGGAAGCCGCCGACGTAGCGGCCCTCATAGGAGCGCGACAGGTAGGTGCCGAGGTTCTTGTCCTGCTTGTAGCCGGTGGCGTGCTCGAAGGTGACCTTGGGGAACTGCTTGGCCACCTTGGCGGTGGGGTTCATGTAGCCGAAGGAGGTGGTGAAGATCAGGTCGTAGCCGCCCTTGGCCATGTTGCGGATGACCCGCTCGGCGTCGGCGCCTTCGGCGACGTTCTCCACGAAGCTGGTCTCGACCTTGTCGCCCAGCTTGGCCACCAGCGCCTTGCGGCCTTCCTCGTGCTGGTAGGTCCAGCCGTGGTCGCCGATGGGGCCGACGTAGACGAAGCCGACCTTCAGCGGGTCGGCGGCGGAGGCGCCGAGGGTGGCGCTGAAGCCGATGGCGGCGACGAGCGTGCGCAGCAGGTTCTTCTTGGAATGGAACATGGGGGATGGGGCTCCTGGTCTGTTGTTCTGTGCTGTGCCCTGTGGGCTGACCAGGCGATTGCAAAAAATTGACCAACTGGACAGGCGGCGCGCAAAGCCCCGTGCCAGGCCGGTTGGTGCAGGCGGGCGGCGCCGTCCGCGAGCGCGGATGGTGCACGGCGGTGCCGCCGCGCTGCCTGCTGGTGCGTCACCAGGGCAGGGCCTGGCCCTTGTAGTCGAGGTAATGCTGGCCGCCGCGCCCGGCGTGGGCTTCGATCTGGCGCAGGAGGCCGGCGGTGCTGGTTTCCACGTCGATGTCGGCGGAATCGCCGCCCATGTCGGTCTTCACCCAGCCCGGGTGCAGGTTGAGCAGGGTGGGGCGCGGACCCTGCCATTCCGCCAGCAGGCTGCGGGTGAGGGAGTTGAGCGCGGCCTTGCTGGCGCGGTAGAGCGCCAGGCCGCCGCTGTCGTTGCCGGCCACGCTGCCGAGGGTGGAACTCATGAAGGCCAGGGTGCCGCCGTCGCGCAGCTGGCCCTTGAGGCGTTCGGCCAGGCGCACCGGGGCGACGGCGTTGGTCATGAACAGCTGGGCGACCTCGGCTTCGCTGACCTGGCTGGCCGACTGGTGGGCGGGGCCGTAGATGCCGGCGTTGACCAGGATGAGGTCGAAGCGGCGACCTTCCAGCTGGCGGGCCAGGGCGTCCTGGCTGTCGGCCTGGGTCAGTTCCAGGGTGGCCAGCTCGACGCCGGGCAGGGCGGCCAGTTCACTGGCGCGGGCCGGGTCGCGCACGGTGGCGGTGACCTGCCAGCCGGCGCCGAGCAGCTGGCGCACCAGGCCCAGGCCGATGCCGCGGGATGCCCCGATGACCAGGGCGGAGTGTGGGGTGCTCATGGGCGGTCCTCCTTGGGACGAGGGGGCCAGCCTACTCGCTTCCGCCGTCGCCCGCGCGCTTCAGCTGGTGCCGGCCAGGGCGTCGAGGAAACTCTCCAGCACCAGGTGCGGGCGCCGGCCCTTGCGCGTCACGGTGGCCAGGCTGAGGTCGTAGAAGCGGCTCGCCGGCTTGAGGGCGCGCAGGCGGCCCTGCTGCACCCAGAAGGTGGCGTAGTGGTCCGGCAGGTAGCCGATGTAGCGCCCGGTGAGGATGAGGAAGGCCATGCCTTCGCGGTCCGACGCGCTGGCGGTGCAGTTCAGCGCCTGGTACAGGGCCTGGATCTCGGCCGGCAGGCGGAAGGTGGGGGCGATGGCTTCCTGGTCGTTCAGGCGGGCATCGTCCAGCTGGGTGTCGTCGACGTAGAACAGCGGGTGCCCGACCGCGCAGTAGAGCAGCGAGCGTTCCTCGTACAGCGGCTGGTATTCCAGGCCGGACAGCGCCGCCGTCTGCGGCACCACGCCGACGTGCACGCGGCCGTCTAGCACCCCTTGCTCCACCTCGCTGGGGGGCGTCATGCGGATGTTGATCACCACGTCCGGCCCGCGCTCCTTGAGCCGCGCCAGGGCATGGGTGATGCGCATGTGCGGCAGGGTGACGAGGTTGTCGGTGAGGCCGATGTTCAGCTCGCCGCGCAGGTGCTGGTGCAGGCCGTTGACCTCGGTGCGGAAGGTCTCCAGCGAGGCCAGCAGCTGCTGGGTGGACTGGTAGACCTCGCGGCCCTCCTCGGTCAGCGCGAAGCCGGCCCGGCCGCGCTGGCACAGGCGCAGGCCGAGGCGCTGCTCCAGGTCGCTCATCTGCTGGCTGATGGCCGAGCGGCCGATGCCCAGCACCGTTTCCGCAGCGGAGAAACCGCCGCACTCGACCACGCTGCGGAAGATCCGCAGCAGGCGGATATCGAAGTCACTGACCTGGCCGAGAGGCTCTGGGCGGCGGGTGCTCATTGTTTAGTGAACCCTGAAGTGAAGTTTTCAAAAGTTGGATTTTCCTGACTTTATGCCCGTGGCAATGTCGACTGCAAGAACCCCTCGGTTCCACCCATGACCTGAATTGCGAGGCAGACAGGAATGAACATGCCGCAGACCACCACCCCGTCCCTGGCCAGCCAGCTGAAGCTGGATGCCCACTGGATGCCCTTCTCCGCCAACCGCAACTTCCAGCGCGATCCCCGCCTGATCGTGGCCGCCGAAGGCAGCTGGCTGATCGATGACCAGGGCCGTCGCGTGTACGACAGCCTGTCGGGCCTGTGGACCTGCGGCGCCGGTCACTCCCGCAAGGAAATCCAGGAGGCCGTGGCCAAGCAGCTCGGCACCCTCGACTACTCCCCCGGCTTCCAGTTCGGCCACCCGCTGTCCTTCAAGCTGGCCGAGAAGATCGCCAGCCTGACCCCCGGCGAGCTGAACCACGTGTTCTTCACCGGCTCCGGCTCCGAGTGCGCCGACACCGCCATCAAGATGGCCCGCGCCTACTGGCGTCTGAAAGGCCAGCCGCAGAAGACCAAGCTGATCGGCCGTGCCCGTGGCTACCACGGCGTGAACGTCGCCGGCACCGCCCTGGGCGGCATCGGCGGCAACCGCAAGATGTTCGGCCAGCTGATGGACGTCGACCACCTGCCCCACACCCTGCAGCCGGGCATGGCCTTCACCAAGGGCATGGCCGCCACCGGTGGCGTGGAGCTGGCCAACGAACTGCTCAAGCTGATCGAACTGCACGACGCCTCCAACATCGCCGCCGTGATCGTCGAGCCGATGTCCGGTTCCGCCGGGGCCATCGTCCCGCCGGTGGGCTACCTGCCGCGCCTGCGCGAGATCTGCGACCAGCACAACATCCTGCTGATCTTCGACGAAGTGATCACCGGCTTCGGCCGCATGGGCAAGTGGACCGGCGCCGAGTACTTCGGTGTGACCCCTGACCTGATGAACGTCGCCAAGCAGATCACCAACGGTGCCATCCCGCTGGGCGCGGTGATCGCCAGCCGCGAGATCTACGAGACCTTCATGAACCAGGCCACCCCGGAATACGCGGTGGAGTTCACCCACGGCTACACCTACTCCGGTCACCCGGTCGCCTGCGCCGCCGGCCTGGCCGCCCTGGAGGTGCTGGAGAAGGAGAACCTCATCCAGCAGTCCGCCGAGCTGGCTCCGCACTTCGAGAAGGCCCTGCACGGCCTGAAGGGCGCCAAGCACGTGGTCGACATCCGCAACTGCGGCCTGGCCGGTGCCCTGCAGATCGCCCCGCGTGACGGCGACGCCATCGTCCGTCCGTTCGAGGCCGGCATGGCCCTGTGGAAGGCCGGCTTCTACGTCCGCTTCGGCGGCGACACCCTGCAGTTCGGGCCCACCTTCAACGCCAAGCCGGAAGACCTCGACCGCGTGTTCGACGCCGTCGGCCAGGCCCTGCAAGGCGTCGCCTGATGAGCGGGCGCCCGCAGGCCGTGCCCACCGTGCAGGTGGACAACGCCGAGGTGATCGTCACCGAGTGGCGCTTCGCCCCGGGCGCCGAGACCGGTCGCCATCGGCATGGCTACGATTACGTGGTCGTGCCCATGACCGACGGCACCCTGCTGCTGGAAACCCCGGAGGGCGAGAAGCTCGCCCCCCTGGTGGCCGGGCAGGCCTACTTCCGCAAGGCCGGCGTCGAGCACAACGTGATCAACGCCAGCGACCACGACGTGGTCTTCGTGGAAACCGAACTCAAGTAATGCACGGTCCGCAGCGCCCGCTGCGGACCCACCGGACAAGAACCTGCAAGAGACCCCACCAATGAGCCTCATTCCGCACCTGATCAACGGCGAACGCGTCGCCGACCAAGGCCGCACCGCCGACGTGTTCAACCCGTCCACCGGCGAAGCCATCCACAAGGTCGGCCTGGCCAGCCGCGAAACCCTGCAGAAGGCCATCGACGCCGCCAAGGCCGCTTTCCCCGCCTGGCGCAACACCCCGCCGGCCAAGCGCGCCCAGGTGCTGTTCCGCTTCAAGCAATTGCTGGAGCAGAACGAGGCCGAGATTTCCCGCCTGATCAGCCAGGAGCACGGCAAGACCCTCGAAGACGCCGCCGGTGAACTCAAGCGCGGCATCGAGAACGTCGAATACGCCTGCGCCGCCCCCGAGATCCTCAAGGGCGAGTACAGCCGCAACGTCGGCCCGAACATCGACGCCTGGAGCGACTTCCAGCCGGTGGGCGTGGTCGCCGGCATCACCCCGTTCAACTTCCCGGCCATGGTGCCGCTGTGGATGTACCCGCTGGCCATCGCCTGCGGCAACACCTTCATCCTCAAGCCCTCCGAGCGCGACCCCAGCTCCACCCTGTTCATCGCCGAACTGTTCGAGCAGGCCGGCCTGCCCAAGGGCGTGCTGAACGTGGTGAACGGCGACAAGGAAGCCGTGGACGGCCTGATCGAAGCGCCGGAAGTGAAGGCCATCAGCTTCGTCGGCTCCACCCCCATCGCCGAATACATCTACAGCGAAGGCACCAAGCGCGGTAAGCGCGTCCAGGCCCTGGGCGGCGCCAAGAACCACGCCGTGCTGATGCCCGATGCCGACCTCGACAACGCCGTCAGCGCGCTGATGGGCGCCGCCTACGGCTCCTGCGGCGAGCGCTGCATGGCCATCTCCGTGGCCGTGTGCGTAGGCGACCAGATCGCCGATGCGCTGGTGGAGAAGATCGTTCCGCAGATCAAGGGCCTGAAGATCGGCGCCGGCACCACCTGTGGCCTGGACATGGGCCCGCTGGTCACCGCTGCCGCCCGCGACAAGGTGGTTGGCTACATCGACGACGGCGTCGCAGCCGGCGCCAAGCTGGTGGTGGACGGTCGTGGCTATCGCGTCGCCGGTCATGAAGACGGCTACTTCGTCGGCGGCACCCTGTTCGACAACGTCACCGCCGACATGCGCATCTACCAGGAAGAGATCTTCGGCCCGGTGCTCTGCATCGTCCGCGTCGGCAGCCTGGAAGAAGCCATGCAGCTGATCAACGACCACGAGTACGGCAACGGCACCTGCATCTTCACCCGCGACGGTGAAGCCGCCCGCCTGTTCTGCGACGAGATCGAAGTGGGCATGGTCGGCGTCAACGTGCCGCTGCCGGTCCCGGTCAGCTACCACAGCTTCGGCGGCTGGAAGCGTTCGCTGTTCGGCGACCTGCACGCCTACGGCCCGGACGGCGTGCGCTTCTACACCCGCCGCAAGGCCATCACCCAGCGCTGGCCGCAGCGCGCCAGCCACGAGGCCGCGCAATTCGCGTTCCCCAGCAACGGCTGATCCGTACAGGCAAGGGGCATGACCGGTGACGGTCATGCCCCTTTTTCTTTTACCCACGTCCAGAGGTCCCGCTCCGCTCGTCCCCGCTGTTGAACCGCACCACGTGCGCTCGACTCGAACCGACTGTCATCGCCCTTCCAGATGGCAGCGCCACCAAGAACAATCAGAGAAGGAATCGCCCATGCCCTCTTCACCGCTCCTCGCCTCGCAACTGCCCCGCGACACCTCCGCGGCCCTCGCGCCCGGTCTCAAGCAACGCCACGTGACCATGCTCTCCATCGCCGGGGTGATCGGCGCCGGCCTGTTCGTCGGCTCCGGCCACGCCATCGCCGCCGCCGGCCCCGCCGTGCTCCTGGCCTACCTGTTCGCCGGCACCCTGGTGGTGCTGGTGATGCGCATGCTCGGGGAGATGGCCGTTGCATCGCCCGACACCGGCTCCTTCTCCACCTACGCCGACCGCGCCATCGGGCGCTGGGCCGGCTTCACCATCGGCTGGCTCTACTGGTGGTTCTGGGTGCTGGTCATCCCGCTGGAAGCCATCGCCGCGGCGGCCATCCTCAACGCCTGGTTCCCCGCCATCGACACCTGGATGTTCGCCTTGCTGGTGACCCTGGCGCTGACCGTCACCAACCTGTTCAGCGTGGCGCGCTACGGCGAGTTCGAGTTCTGGTTCGCCCTGCTCAAGGTGCTGGCGATCATCGCCTTCATCGTGCTGGGCGCCGTGGCCCTCGCCGGTGGCCTGCCGGAACGCGAGGTGAGCGGCCTTGGACAGCTGATGGCGACCCACGGCGGCTTCCTGCCCAACGGCTATGGCGCCGTGGTCGGGGCCCTGCTCACCACCATGTTCAGTTTCATGGGTACCGAGATCGTCACCATCGCCGCCGCCGAGTCACAGAACCCGGCCCGGCAGATCACCCGCGCCACCCGCTCGGTGATCTGGCGCATCGGCCTGTTCTACCTGGTGTCGATCTTCCTCGTCGTCTCCATCGTGCCGTGGAACGACCCGCAGCTCGCCGAAGTGGGCTCCTACCAGCGCGCCCTGGAACTGCTGGCCATCCCCCACGCCAAGCTGATCGTCGACCTCGTCGTGCTGGTGGCCGTCGCCAGCTGCCTCAACTCGGCGATCTATACCGCCTCGCGCATGGTCTTCTCCCTGGCACGCCGGGGCGACGCGCCCGAGCGCCTGCAGCGCACCAACGCCAGCCAGGTGCCCCGTGCCGCCGTCCTGGCCAGCACCGCCGTGGGCTTCCTCACCACGGTGCTGAACTACTTCGCGCCGGAGAAGGTGTTCGCCTTCCTCCTCGCCTCCTCGGGGGCGGTGGCGCTGCTGGTCTACCTGGTCATCGCCGTGTCCCAGCTGCGCATGCGCCGCCAGTTGCAGCAGGCCGGGGACTCGCCGGAGTTCCGCATGTGGCTGTACCCCTGGCTGACCTGGGCGGTGATCCTGTTCATCAGCGCCGCCCTCATCACCATGCTGGCCATGCCCGCCCACCGGCAGGAAGTGCTGGCCACGGCCCTGCTCAGCGTCCTCATCGTCTGCCTCGGGCTGCTCAATGCCCGGCGCAAGCGGCGCATCGAGGCCGGCATCCCCGCCAGCGCCTGACGGACCCCGTGTGCAACGCAAAAGCCCCGGCATGGCCGGGGCTTTTTGCATTCAAGGGGGCGTTTCAGCGCTCCCCGGATCGGGTCTCCGCCATGTCCCCGCCGCCCGCCCAGTCCCTGGGCAACGTGCCGATCTCCACATAGCGATGGAAGGACGACCACGGCCAGTCCACCACCCGCGCCACATGACCATGCTTGCGCGGGTTGTGGTGGATGTAGTCCACGTGCCGGGCGAAGTCGGCATCGTCGCGGATACGGTGCTCCCAGAAGCGGCGTTGCCAGATGCCGCGCTCCCGGCGTTTGTGACGGCTAGGCGAGAGGGGCTCCTCCGACATCAGGGCGCGGGAGAAGTGTGCCTTGATCAAGCCCCAGCGCAGCCCGTAGCCGGCATCACCCGGCGGCAGGGTACAGAGCGCATGCAGGTGGTCGGGCAGCACGACGATGGCGTCGATCCGCCAGGGGTGGCGGCGCATCACCGCGCGGAAGCTCTCGCGCAGCAGGTCGATCTGCTCCACCAGCAGGCGGCTGCGGCGGTCGGCGAGGTTGACGGTGAAGAACCAGGTCGAGCCCGGCGTGAGGTCGCGTCGGTAGGCGGTCATGGGCAGGCATCCGTGCCGGGAGGGAACGCAGACCCTAGGGACCGTCCCCCCTGTCGACAAGGCCAGGCCAGTGAAGTCGGACCTTTCCACCGCAAAAGACGCAACGCCCGTAGGACGGGCTGAGCTGTGCGAAGCCCATCGCTGGCATGGCGCGGAGGTGAGGCTTGATGCGGTTCGCGTGGCTCACCGCATCCTACGGGGGCAGCCCATGACTGGCGGCCTGGGTGTTGTGCATGGGCTCATCGATACGTAAATCGTGCGGCCCGTAGGATGGGCTGAGCTGTGCGAAGCCCATCGCTGGCATGGCGCGGAGGTGAGGCTTGATGCGGTTCGCGTAGCTCACCGCATCCTACGGGTGCAGCCCATGGCTGGCGGCCTGGGTGTTGTGCATGGGCTCATCGATACGTGAATCGTGCAGGGGGTCAGGTGCCTATATAGCGGGGCACTTTCTCCCAAGGCATCCACAATTCGCCCTGCCACTCCAGCAACGACAGCCTCTGGTTCTGCCAGCCGATCACGACGCGGCGAGACGTATAGGTGCTGGTTGCCACTTGGTCACGCAACGTGGGGATGACTTCGCGGGTCAGCCATTCATCAAGGTGAAGGCATTCCGGATGACCGAAGCGAATGAGGGCCTTGTAGAGGCCGGCTTCGTTGAGGAGGTGAACGTCCTCTTCGTTGCCCGTGGCATAGACGAAGCGAGTGGTCCGTGTCTCGAAGGCGCGCAGGCACCGATGTAAAGCTTGAGGATGATGCAGCCCTAGCAGGCGAGCGAAATCGTAGGTGGAGAACCAGGGTTGGTTGTCGATCATCACTCCGCGCAGGGGGCGCTTGTGGCGGATGAAGGTGAAGGGAACATGTACGTCAGGCATCGTCTCTACCCGTAACCAGCAAGTGAATGCAGTGCCGTTGTCTGTTAACGGCAGTTCGTCGCGTGCGTATCAAACGCATGCGCGCATGGTTCAGGTCGTCAAGCCCGGTCGCGGGATTGACCGCGACCGGGCGAAGTTAGGGAGCGTGGCGGCGGCGAACAAGGTGGCGCGGGCGGTTTCGGACATTTCTTCCTCGGCGCGAGGCGTTTCACGTTGGCACGTGCGCTTGGCATGGTCAGTTCAGCCTTGGAGTGCCCACAGAACCTGTGGGTGGGGCTGTGGATAACGTCGGGAGAAGCGCTGGCAATGCCCGCCAAGCTTGGCCTGCTGGGCATTGTTCGCTTTTTCGCCAGCCAATCGTCGATGACAGTGGGGTGGCGGTGCGGCCCGTAGGATGGGCTGAGCTGTGCGAAGCCCATCGCTGGCGTGGCGCGGAGGTGGGGGTTGATGCGGCTCGCGTGGCTCACCGCATCCTACGGATGCGGTCCGTAGGATGGGCTGAGCTGTGCGAAGCCCATCGCTGGTGTGGCGCGGAGGTGAGCTTGATGCGGTTCGCGTGGCTCACCGCATCCTACGGATGCGGTCCGTAGGATGGGCTGAGCTGTGCGAAGCCCATCGTTGGCGTGGCGCGGAGGTGGGCTTGATGCGGTTCGCGTAGCTCACCGCATCCTACGGGGCGACGCTTTCGTCAATCCGTTGGGGATTGGGTGCGGGCGAAGTCGATGATGGCCTGGATGGCGGCGCGGGCCTGGGGGCTGTTGTGCCAGCAGGTGGAGCCCATCATGCGGGCGATCTGCAGGGTCAGGTCGGCGGCTTCGCAGCGGGCCAGTTGCGCCAGGTCGCGGAAGCCGATCTGTTCCAGGCGGCTGACCACGGTGGGGCCGACGCCTTTGAGGGCTACCAGTTGGGCGCGGGTCTCGGGGGTGAAGCCTTGGGGGGCGCTCATGGTCGGGCCTCAGCTTTCCGGTTGTGGTGGGGGCGCGTCTTCCATCTCGGCGATGCGTTGGCGAATCCTCGCGAGGTCGCTGACCGGGATGACGAAGGTGAAGGCCCACATATCGCCCATCCGCTGCGCCTGGCGGGACCAGATGAAGACGACAGCAGCTGGTAGGCCGCCCAGCAGGAAGGGGTTGGTTTCCACCAGACGGAAAGCGCTGCGAATCAGCACCTGGGTGAGGTGAGGCGGTTCGCCATTCGGAGCAATCACTCGAATACGGCAAATCCATTTCCCTGGGGTGAAGCCGCGCAGCAGCCATTCGCACAGCGGGAAGTACAGGGCCGCCGGCAGTATGGCGGCGAGCACCTGCCTGGTCGGCAGATAGAGGAGCGCGACCAGACCGGCGATCAGGGCGATGTCGAGGGTGAAGGCAATGCCGCGCAAGAGCAGCATTCGGGTGCGGGAAACTTCCATGTCAGGTAACCACAGGAGGATTGAAAGGTGCGCCAGCATAAACCAGGGCCCTCCTTCCGACTGTGATCCGAGCGTTCGGGCGGTGTACCGCTGCCCACAATTTCTGTGGGGCAAGCTGTGGATAACATTGGGGCGGATCGCTGCGGCCCCGGCCGCCCGTGGGGTTCAGACGGCTGGTGGTTTTTCCGTCAGGCGCTGTATTCGCGGCACCAGGTCTCGCCGTATTCCGCGAGCAGGGCCTGGACCAGGCCGCTGGCCTTTGCGGCGTCGGCGAAGCGGAACAGCACCCAGACCAGGCTGCGCACCTGTTCGTCGCGGGTCTTGTAGTGGGGGATGTCCTGCAGGGCGTCGGTGGCCTGCTTGAACCAGGCGAACAGCAGGCGCTGGTCGGCGTCGTCGGCCCCGAGCAGGAAGATGAACAGCACGCCGATGAAGGCGAGGCTGAAATCCAGGTTGTCGCGGTCGAAGGCCAGCCGGGCGAACGGCACCGCCTGCAGCACGCGGGTGATTTCGCTGTGCAGCCAGGCGTCCTCGCCGAATTCGGCCCTGAGCTTCGCGGCCTTGGCCAGCATGCCGGGCTGGTGGGCGAAGCGGCCAACCTGGGCGAGCAGGGCCAGGCGGCGGGCGTGGGCCTCCAGGGTCATCTCGCCGCCGAACAGCAGGACCATCTCCCAGCGCTTGAGGCGGCAGCGCGGGTAGCCGTGTTCGGCCAGCACACGGGCCGCGTCCGTCGCTGCAGCGGTGAGCAGGTCGAGGTGGCGCTGGCTCTCAACGGGCGGTGTGCCGCCGTTCAACAGCAGGTAGTAGTAGAAGGCCTGCAGGGTGGCGTCATCGAGCTCCTTCGGCGGCTTCTTCACCAGCGGGGTGATGCTCGGGTGGTGGCTGCAGTAGTAGGCGTTGGAGCTGTTGGCGGCGGCGAAGTCGGCTTCGCCGGAGGCGATGAACTACTGGATGATTTCCGTCTTGCTGGACATGGGCATTCCCCGGTTGGCGGCGCCTCGCAGCATAGAGGGCCGGGCGGGACATTTCTGCGGGGGCGGTGGCGTTCCCGGCAGGTGGTGGCCCGGCGGCGCTGGTTTTTCCCCGGACGCTGTGCGCAAATGCCCGCCGGTTTCCCTTTCACGACGACCCCTGTCATGCGCAAGGCCGATCGCCTGTTCCAGGTGGTGAACCTGATCCGTGCCCACCAGCCCATCAGCGCCCGACGCCTGGCGGAGCGCCTGGGCGTGTCGGTGCGGACCATCTACCGCTACGTGGACGATCTGTCCCTGAGCGGCATCCCGATCTACGGCGAGGCCGGTGTGGGCTATGCGCTGGACGAGCACTTCGAGTTGCCGCCGCTGGCGCTCAATGCCGATGAGCTGGATGCGTTGCTGCTGGGCGTCGAGCTGCTGTCGCGCACGGTGGGCGCGGAGATGGCCGGGGCAGCGCGCTCGTTGCTGAGCAAGATCCAGGCGGCGGTGCCGGCCCATGGGCTGGACCCGCAAGCGGCGCCGGTGCGGGCCTTCGTCAGCCCCTTCACCCAGGAGCAGATGCGCCACTGGGATGCACTGCGCCGGGCGATCCGCGACCGTGCGGCGCTGCGCATCGAGTACCTGAGCCTGGACGAGCGCGCCTCCCAGCGGGTGATCCAGCCGGTGGGGTTGTTCTACTGGGTGGGCAAGTGGACGGTGGCGGCCTGGTGCGACCTGCGTGGGGAATACCGCGACTTCCGCGTGGACCGCATCCAGGCACTGGCGCGCCTGCCCGCTGCCGCGCCCGCTGGCGAGGCGCCGAGCCTGGAGGCCTACATGTGCCAGCGCTGCGCGCCGGAGCCGGCCACTGACAGCACGCTGTCAGCAGGGGGCCTCTAGGCTGCGTCGTCCCACCCAGCGGAAGGCGATCAACATGCAAGAGTCATCGGTTCTGGAACTGGTGCTGTTCACCACCAAGCCCGGTCGCGAGGCGCGGGTGGCGGAGCTGCGCGAACAGGTGCGCGAGGCACTGCGGGATTTCGAGGGCTTCATCGGCCTGCGCGGCCTGGCCGCTGTCGAGGGCGCGCCGGTCTACGCCGACCTGGTGGAGTGGACCTCCCACGAGCAGGCCCTGGCTGCCGCGCGGGCCTTCAGCGAGCGGGACCTGCGCTTCCAGCCCTACCTGCGGGAGATCCAGGAAGTGATCTTCATGGGGCACTTCAGCCCGGCGTAGCCGCCAGCAGGCCGACCAGGCGCTGGCGCAGGGCGGCCAGATCGTCGTCACGCAGGGCCAGGCGGAATTCGTGCTGCAGCACCTCCAGCACCGCGTCCGGGTCGGTGAGGGTGCGTTGGTGTGCCTGGCCATCGGGCGTGCGGCGGGTGAACAGGCCGTTGCGCAGGGTCAGGCGCTGCCCGGGCTCGGTGCGGGCGGCCACCAGCATCTGGCAGAACAGGCTGTCCGGGTGGGTGGAGGTGTACCAGTTGCGCGGGGTGTAATCGATCCAGGGCTGGGGCTGCAGGTTGAAGTGGTAGACCGGCAGCCAGGCCTCGCCGATGCGGGTCTCCAGGTGGAAGTCGCCCTGCGTTTCGCTCGTCGGCAGCAGCCGGAAGGGCAGGTCGCCCAGGCCCTCGCGGCCTTCCAGGGGCAGGGCGCGGGTCGGGTTGGCGGAGCCGAAGCCGACATCGGCGAGGTAGGCGCCGCCGGCCAGGTCGATGCGCAGCATCAGGTGCGAGGTGAGGGTCAGCGGCGCCTCGGCGGGCAGCCCCCAGCGCACCCGTGCCACCAGCGGCGTGACGCGGAAACCCAGGCTCATCAGCAGCCGGCCGAACAGGCCGTTGAGTTCGAAGCAGTAGCCGCCCCGGCCGCGTTCCACCACCTTGGCGAAGACCCGCTCGGCGTCGATGTGGATGGGCCGTGCCAGCAGCACGTCGAGGTTCTCGAAGGCCACCCGCGCCAGGTGCGCGGCGATCAGGGCATCCAGGGCCTCCCGATCCAGGCGTTGCGGTGCGGGAAGGCCGAGGTGGGCGAGGTAGGCGTGGGTCTGGTCGGGGGTGAGCGGGTGCATGCCGGGCTCCATGGGCGTGACCCGAGGATGCTAGCAGAGCGCCGTGAACCTGCCGCTTGTTCTGGTTATGAAACGGGGCTGTGAAATATACGCAACGTCGCCCGCCAAATTGTCTGACAAATTCCTGATTTATCAATTGCTTGTGTCGCGCCTACGACTATCGTTTGTCGCTTTTTGCGATCACCGGGCGCGTATCTGTTTGACATATTTGACGGGTTTGGCAGACTGCTCGCCCGTTGCGGCAGGTGGCCACGACCCCGGCAAGGCCTGCGCCTTCAGGGGGAGCACTCGCCGGTCGTGACGCGCCACGAAAACAAAAATTCTGTCAGTCCCGGCGGCCTAGCGGGCCCAGCCCACGCCGGATGACGGGCGAGCCACTGGTATTCATCCCATGCTGATCTGGTTTGTTGCGGTCTACCTGCTGATCACCGTCGGTGTCGGCTTCTACGCATCCACTCGCGTCAAGAACTCCAAGGATTTCGCCGCCGGCGGCAGGAGCATGTCCTTCCCCCTGGTCGCGGCGATGGTGTTCGCCACCTGGTTCGGTTCCGAGGCCTTGCTGGGCATCCCCGCCACCTTCATCGAGGAAGGCTTCGCCGGCATCATCGAGGACCCGTTCGGTTCCTTCGGCTGCCTGATGCTGGTGGGCCTGATCTTCGCGCGTCCGCTGTACCGCATGAACCTGCTGACCATCGGCGACTTCTTCCGCAAGCGCTACGGCCCGCACGTCGAGATCTTCACCAGCCTGGTGATCATCGGCTCCTACCTGGGCTGGGTGGCGGCGCAGCTGACCGCCCTGGGCGTGGTGTTCAACGTGCTCTCCGACGGTTCCATCAGCACCACCCAGGGCATGCTGATCGGCACCGGTATCGTGCTGCTTTACACCCTGTTCGGCGGCATGTGGTCGGTGGCGCTGACCGACTTCATGCAGATGATCATCATCGTGGTCGGCCTGGTGTACCTGACCTGGCTGATCGGCGGCATGGCCGGCGGTGCCGACGTGGTCATCAGCCACGCCGCAGCCGAGGGCAAGTTCACCTTCATCCACGGCTTCGAGCCTCGGGACATCGTGGCCTTCATCGCGGCGGCGGTGACCCTGATGCTGGGCTCGATCCCGCAGCAGGACGTCTACGCCCGCGTCATGTCGGCCAAGACCGAGAACATCGCCGCCCGCGCCTCCATGGCCGGTGCGGTGTTCTACCTGTCGTTCTGCATGCTGCCGATCTTCCTCACCTACGCGGCCTCGCTGATCGATCCGGCGATGGTGCAGAAGTGGCTGGCCGAGGATTCGCAGATGATCCTGCCGCACCTGATCATGGAGCGGACCCCGCTGTTCGCCCAGGTGATGTTCTTCGGCGCGCTGCTGTCGGCGATCATGTCCACCGCCTCCGGCACCCTGCTGGCGCCGTCGGTGACCTTCACCGAGAACATCCTGAAGAACTTCGTGCCGGCCATGAGCGACCGTCAGTTCCTGCTGGCCATGCGCGTGAGTGTGGTGCTGATGACCATCGCCACCTCGGTGTTCGCGCTGAACTCCAACGCCAGCATCTACGAGATGGTCGGCAACGCCTACAAGGTCACCCTGGTGGCCGCCGTGGTGCCGCTGTTCGCTGGCCTGTTCTGGAAGCGGGCAACCACCCAGGGCGCGCTGTTCGCCATTGCCTTCGGCCTGCTGAGCTGGGTGTCCCTGGAGCTGACCTACCAGGAAACCGACTTCTGGCCGCCGCAACTGGCCGGCCTGCTGATGAGCCTGCTGGGCATGGTGATCGGTTCGCTGATCCCGCAGTTCAGCCGTGACCGTGGCCAGAGTGTGCAGGGCATCACCGCCTCTGCATCGGCCCGCGCCTGACCCCGGGCGCCCTCCCCGGACAGGGGAGGGCGCTTTGCCTGCCCGCCCGCGTTACCCCTTCCTCTTCGTACTGACTGACTCCGCGTGCCAGGCGGCGGCCCTGTGCTGCCCGAGGTGCGGCCGTGCCGAATCCGTGCCTTGGATGGGCCGGCGGGTGTGCGTGGGGAGTGTGGTGGGGGAGGTGAAGAGCAGAGAGGGCGGGTGCCGGGACCCGAGGCGCGCCGGCAGGACGCCGGCGCGCGGATGGATCAGAAGTGCACCTTGACCAGCAGGCTGGCGGTGTTCTGGTCGGTGCCGCCGAGGATCTTGTCGCCTAGGAAGCTGTTGTCGTCGATGCCGTACTTGTTGCTCCAGTAGTCGTACTCGACACCCACGTAGAGCTGCTTGGCGCCCAGGTCCAGGGCCTTGCCCAGGTCGTACTTGATCTGCGGGTTGAAGTGCAGGTTGGCGTGCAGGTCGTTGGGGCGGTTGGTGGTGGCGTCCTTGTTGTTCCAGACCCAGTCCATAAAGCCGTCGATGAGGATGTCGGACTTGCCCACCGGCACGGTGTAGGACCACACCGGGGTGACCTGCCACTGGCCGGACGGGTTCTTGGTGATGCCGTCGGGCTTGCGGTAGTAGAAGTTCAGTTGGAAGTAGTCGAAGCCGGGCAGGGCCAGGTCGAAGCCCGGGCCGAGCAGGTAGTTCTGGTTGCGGTTCTCGCCACGCTCGTAGGTGGCGGCCAGCAGCACGTCGGTCACGGGGCCGAAGGCGATCTTCTGGTCGAACAGCTTGCCGAAGGACAGGCGCGGGGAAATCTCGCCGTAGTAGGTGTTGTTGCCGGCGTTGGCGTCGGCCTTGCCGTTGTAGTTGATCTGGTCGACGAAGAGGAACAGGTCGCCCCAGGTCCAGCCGCTGGCGTGCTCGAAGGTGAAGGTCTGCTGGATCTCGGGGTTGACCTTGAAGTCCTGCCCGTAGAGGTAGGTGATGCTGTTGTTCTGCCACAGCAGGGGACCGTCGGCCAGGGCTTGGCCAGCGGTCAGCAGGCCGCCGGCGAGCGCGAGAGCGGAGAGGGTACGGTTCATTCGGGATGGGCTCCTGGTGCTGGTTTTATTGGCTTCCCTCTGTGTGGAAGCTGTCTGATTGGTCAGGCTTGCCTGCCAGAGCAAGAAAGGAGCCAGTTTTTCGCGACGCCTTCCCCGGGCGCGGGATTATCGGGATAGGCCCCGATGTTTCAAGGGGTTATCGGTGTTTCGAGGTCAAATTCCGACTTGTGGAGGGGCGGGGGCTGCACGGTTATGGGCGGCCGGAGCTGACCGATCGAACAGGCCTGCATCAGTTTGGGGCGACCCAACGAGCCGTCCCGCCGCCCCGTAGGGTGGGCTTCAGCCCACGCGGGCAGAGGCATCGCAGTGGACCGTGCTCCACCGATCCACCAAGCCCTGGCACCCAGGCCTTGGGGATAACCCCCAGGCTCGATGCTCACCGGATGGCGCCGAGGCGCTTCGTAGGATGGGCTGAGCTGTGCGAAGCCCATCATGGTGGGCCGGGCCTGGATTGATGCGGTTCGCCGAGCTCACCGCATCCTACGGACTCACACCGTTCCGGCGTCGAGACGGTGGATCGGTGGAGCGCGACCCACCCTACGGGGCAGCGGCGACGCAGGGGGGATGACGCTCTTTTCATCCACCAACTCCCGGCACCCAGGCCTTGGCTATAACCCCCTGGCTCGATGCTCACCGGATGGCGCCGAGGCACTCGTAGGATGGGCTGAGCTGTGCGAAGCCCATCATGGTGGGCCGGGCCTGGATTGATGCGGTTCGCCGGGCTCACCGCATCCTACGGACTCCACCGATCCACCAATGGAGTCCGGCATGGCACCGCTGGTGGATGTAAGAATCGCCATCAGGGCCGTTTCCACCACGCCACCGACGTGGTCCGTCGTGGCGCTTCCGGTGAAGGGGAAACGCGTTTTCCGCGCGCATAAAAAAGCCCCCGCCATGGGGCGGGGGCATCGCGCAGCAAGGGTGGCCGCTTCCGTCGGCCGATACACGCGAATCAGGATTTCGGTGCCGCCGGGGTGGTGCTGGCGGTGCGCTCGTTCCAGCCGCCGCCGAGGGCCTTGTACAGGTTGACCTCGCTGGTGAGCTGTTTGAGGCGGGCGCTGATCAGCTGCTGGCGCGCGCTGAACAGCTGGCGCTGGGCGTCGAGCAGGGTCAGGTAGCTGTCCACGCCGGTGCGGTAGCGGCGTTCGGCCAGGCCGTAGTACTCCTCGGAGGTGCGCACCAGGTTGCGCTGGGCGTCCAGCTCCTGTTCGTAGGTGGTGCGGGCGGCAAGGCCGTCGGCGACTTCCTGGAACGCGGTCTGGATGGCCTTCTCGTACTGCGCCACCTGGATGTTCTTCTGCACTTCGGCGTAGTCGAGGCTGGCCTTCAGCCGGCCGGCGTTGAAGATCGGCAGGCTGATCTGCGGCTGGAACAGCCAGCTGCCGGAGCCGGCGTCGAACAGCCCGGACAGCTCGGCGCTGCGGCTGCCGGCGTTGGCGGTGAGGGTGATGCGCGGGAAGAACGCCGCCCGTGCCGCGCCGATGCTGGCATTGGCGGCCTTCAGCTGGTGCTCGGCCTGGAGCAGGTCGGGGCGCCGCTGGAGAATCTCCGAGGGCAGGCCGGCGGGCACTTCGGCCAACTGGTCGTCGCTCAGCACTTCGCCCTGGGGCAGGTCGTTGGGCAGCGGGCCGCCCACCAGCAGGGTGAGGGCGTTGCGGTCCTGGGCCACCTGGCGGGTGTACTGCGCCAGGGTCACCTGGGCGCTTTCCACGGCGGTACGGGCCTGGCTGAGGGACAGCGCGTCGGCCACGCCCACGTCGAAGCTGCGCTGGGTGAGGGCGTAGCTTTCCTGGTAGGTCTTCAGGGTGTCGCGGGTCAGCCGCAACTGGGCCTGGTCGGCCTGCAGGGTGAGGTAGGCGTTGGCGACGCTGGCCAGCAGGCTGATCTGCGCGCTGCGCTGGGCTTCCTCGGTGGCCAGGTACTGTTCGAGCGTCTGCTCGGTCAGGCTGCGCACGCGGCCGAAGAAGTCCAGCTCCCAGGCGCTGACGCCCAGGGTGGCGGCGTAGGAGCCACTGGTGGTGGCGTGGCCGCTGCTGGAGAGGTCCGCCGGCATGCGCTGGCGGGTGCCGCTGCCATCGGCGCTGACGCTGGGGAACAGGTCGGCGCGCTGGATGCTGTACTGGGCGCGGTAGGCCTCGACGTTGAGGGCCGCCACGCGCAGGTCGCGGTTGTTGGCCAGGGCGCTTTCCAGCAGGCGTTGCAGGGCCGGGTCCTGGAAGAACTCGCGCCAGCCGAGATCGGCGGCGGCCACCCGGGACTGGGCGCCGCTGTCACTGGCGGTGTAGGCCTCGCCCTGGGGCCAGGCGGCATCCACCGGGGCCTCGGGGCGCTGGTAGTCGGGGATCAGGGAGCAGCCGCCGAGCAGGACGCCGGCGACCGTGAGGGACAGCAGGGACGGCCTCATTCGGCGGCCTCCTTGGTCAGTTCGTCTTTGCTGCGCTTGTCCTTGAACAGCGAGCAGACCAGTACATAGAAGAGCGGCACCCAGAAGATCGCCAGGATGGTCGCGGTGAGCATGCCGCCGATCACGCCGGTACCGATGGCGTGCTGGCTGCCCGAACCGGCGCCGCTGGAGATGGCCATGGGTACCACGCCGAGGATGAACGCCAGCGAGGTCATGATGATCGGGCGCAGGCGCATGCGGCAGGCTTCCACGGCGGCGTCGAACAGGCTCTTGCCCTGTTCGTGCAGCTCCTTGGCGAACTCCACGATGAGGATGGCGTTCTTCGCCGAGAGGCCGATGGTGGTGAGCAGGCCGACCTGGAAGAACACGTCGTTGGACAGGCCGCGCAGGCTGGTGAACAGCAGCGCACCGATCACCCCGAGCGGGACCACCAGCATCACCGAGAACGGGATCGACCAGCTCTCGTAGAGCGCCGCCAGGCAGAGGAACACCACCAGCAGCGAGAGCGCGTACAGCGCCGGGGCCTGGGAACCGGACAGGCGCTCCTCGTAGGAGAGGCCGGTCCAGGAGTAGCCGACGCCGGCCGGCAGCTGCTTGGCGATACGCTCGACCGCGGCCATGGCTTCACCGGAGCTGTGGCCCGGGGACGCCTCGCCGAGGATCTCCACCGCCGACACGCCGTTGTAGCGGGCCAGCTTGGGCGCACCGTAGGTCCACTCGCCGCTGGCGAAGGCGCTGAACGGCACCATCTGGCCCTGGTCGTTGCGCACGTACCACTTGTTCAGGTCCTCGGGGTTCATCCGCGCATCGGCTTCGCCCTGCAGGTAGACCTTCTTCACCCGGCCACGGTCGATGAAGTCGTTGACGTAGCTGGCGCCCCAGGCGATGGACACGGTGTTGTTGATGTCGGAGAGGGAGACGCCGTGGGCACGGGCCTTCTCGTCGTCGATCAGCAACTGGTACTGCGGCTCGTCGCGCAGGCCGTTGGCCCGCACGCGGGTGAGCACCGGGTCCTTCGAGGCGAGGGCGAGGAACTGGTCGCGGGCGGCGTTGAGGGTTTCATGGCCGACGCCGGCACGGTCCTGGAGGAAGAAGTTGAAGCCGGTGGCGTTGCCCAGCTCCATCACCGCCGGCGGGGCGAAGGCGAACACCATGGCGTCGCGGAAGCTGAAGAAGTGCATCTGCGCGCGGTTGGCCAGGGCGAACACGCTGTGCTCGGCGCCGGGGCGCTCGTTCCACGGCTTGAGCATGATGAAGGCCATGCCCGAACTCTGGCCGCGACCGGCGAAGTTGAAGCCGGTGACGGTGAACACCGATTTGACTGTGTCCTTCTCCTGGGTCAGCAGGTACTCGCGCATCTGGTCGACCACCACCTGGGTGCGCTCGGCGCTGGCGCCGGACGGGGTCTGCACCTGGGCGAAGAGCACGCCCTGGTCTTCCTCGGGGAGGAAGGCGGTGGGGATGCGGGTGAACAGCCAGGCCATGACGCCAAGGATCACCACGTACATCAGCAGGTACGGCAGCTTGCGGGTGAGGATGCTGCGCACGCCGCGCTCGTAGCCGCGCACGCTGCGGTCGAAGGTGCGGTTGAACCAGCCGAAGAAGCCGCGCTTCTCGTGGTGGCCGCCGTGCACCGGCTTGAGCAGGGTGGCGCACAGCGCCGGGGTGAACACCAGGGCCACCAGCACCGACAGGGCCATGGCCGAGACGATGGTGATGGAGAACTGCCGGTAGATCACGCCAGTGGAGCCGCCGAAGAAGGCCATCGGCAGGAACACCGCCGAGAGCACCAGGGCGATACCCACCAGGGCGCCCTGGATCTGGCCCATGGACTTGCGGGTGGCTTCCAGCGGCGAGAGGCCTTCCTCGGCCATCACCCGCTCGACGTTCTCCACCACGACGATGGCGTCGTCCACCAGCAGGCCAATGGCCAGGACCATGGCGAACATGGTCAGGGTGTTGATGGTGAAGCCGAACGCGGCGAGCACGCCGAAGGTGCCCAGCAGCACCACCGGCACCGCGAGGGTGGGGATGATGGTGGCGCGGAAGTTCTGCAGGAACAGGAACATCACCAGGAACACCAGGACGATGGCTTCGCCCAGGGTGTGGATCACGCCCTCGATGGAGGCGCTGACCACCGGGGTGGTGTCGTAGGGGAACACCACTTTCATGCCCGGCGGGAAGAACGGCTCCAGCTCGGAGATGGTCTGGCGGATGGCCTTGGCGGTGTCCAGCGCGTTGGCGCCGGTGGCCAGCTTGATGGCCATGCCGGAGGCGGGGTTGCCGTTGAACTGGGCGCTGATGCTGTAGTTCTCGCCGCCCAGCTCCACGGTGGCAACGTCACGCAGGCGCACCTGGGAACCGTCGCGGTTGACCTTGAGGAGGATCTCGCGGAACTGCTCGGGGGTCTGCAGGCGGGTCTTGCCGACGATGGTGGCGTTGAGCTGCTGGCCGGGGGAGGCGGGCAGGCCGCCGAGCTGGCCGGAGGAGATCTGCACGTTCTGCGCCTGGATGGCGGTCTTCACGTCCACCGGGGTCAGCTGGTAGTTGTTCAGCTTGGCCGGATCGAGCCAGATGCGCATGGCGTACTGGGCTCCGAACACCTGGAAGTCGCCCACGCCCTTGGTCCGCGAGATCGGATCCTGCATGTTGGAGACGATGTAGTTGGCCAGGTCGTTCTTGTCCATGGAGCCGTCTTCGGAGACGACGCCGATCACCAGCAGGAAGTTCTTCACCGCCTTGGTGACGCGGATGCCCTGTTGCTGGACCTCCTGGGGCAGCAGCGGGGTGGCCAACTGCAGCTTGTTCTGCACCTGCACCTGGGCGATGTCGGGGTTGGTGCCCTGCTCGAAGGTGGCGGTGATGGTCATGCTGCCGTCGGAGTTGCTCTCCGAGGCGATGTAGCGCAGGCCGTCGATGCCGTTGAGCTGTTGCTCGATGACCTGCACCACGGTGTCCTGCACCGTCTGCGCCGAGGCGCCGGGGTAGCTGACCTGGATCGCCACAGCGGGCGCGGCGATGCTCGGGTACTGGTTGATCGGCAGCTTGAGGATGGACAGGCCGCCGGCCAGCATGATCACCAGCGCGATCACCCAGGCGAAGATCGGCCGGTCGATGAAGAATTTCGACATGGAACGGGCTCCTTATGAGCGCTTGGCCGGCTCGGCTTCGGCGGGCTTGGCCTGGGCCACGTTGGTCGCCGGGGCGGTCTTGACCTCGATGCCGGGCTGGACGAACTGCAGGCCTTCGGTGATCAGGCGATCACCCGGGTTCAGGCCCTTGGTCACCAGCCAGCGGTCACCCACGGCACGGTCGGCTTCCAGCTGGCGCATCTCCACCTTGTTCTCGGCATTCACCACCATGGCCACGGCCTGGCCCTTGAGGTCGCGGGTCACGCCCTGCTGGGGCGCGAGGATGGCCTGCTGGTTGACGCCGGAGCTGAGCTGGGCGTGCACGAACATGCCCGGCAGCAGGGTGTGCTCGGGGTTGGGGAACATGGCGCGCAGGGTCACCGAGCCGGTGCCTTCGTCCACCGACACCTCGGAGAACTCCAGGGTGCCTTCGTGCTCGTAGGTGCTGCCGTCTTCCAGGGTCAGGCGCACCTTGGCGGCGTTGTCGCCGGCCTTCTGCAGCTGGCCGCTCTCCAGGTCACGGCGCAGGCGCAGCAGCTCCTTGGTGGACTGGGTGACGTCGACGTAGATCGGGTCGAGCTGCTGGATGGTGGCCATGGCGGTGGTCTGGCCGTTGTTGACCAGCGCGCCCTCGGTCACGGCGGAGCGGCCGATGCGGCCGCTGATGGGGGCCAGCACCTTGGTGTAGCGCAGGTCGATGCGGGCCTTCTCCAGTGCCGCTTCGGCGGTCAGCTGGGCGGCGCGGGCCTCGTCGTAGGACTGGCGGCTCACGGCCTGGTCGCTCACCAGGGCCTTGTAGCGGTCGGCCAGGGAACGGGCGGAGGCGAGGGTCGCCTCGGCGCTCTTCAGCGATGCCTGATAGACGGACGGGTCGATCTGGTACAGCTGCTGGCCGGCCTTCACCTCGGTGCCTTCCTGGAACAGGCGCTTCTGGATGATGCCGTCCACCTGCGGGCGTACCTCGGCGATGCGGAAGGCGCTGGTGCGGCCCGGCAGCTCGGTGGTCAGCGTGTAGGGCTCGGCCTGCAGGGTCACGATGCCCACCTGGGGCGTCTGCTGAGGCGGCGGTGCCGAGGCCTCCTGGCACCCGACGAGCGTGAGCGTAGCCAGAGCGACGGCGGAAACCATGGCGGCGAAGGCTGGCTTCTTCTGCATCTGTGTAAGACCTCGTTGTGAGAATTTGTGTGCCCGAACGGGCGAAACCCCCACAGACAGTGAGGGTAGATTCTTTAGGCTGCTAACGAATATACTTACATGCGTGAACGTTTGTAAATGATTCTTCCGGTATCTCTGTCAGAGAATGTGTCGATAGAGATGTGGGATTTCGCCGATTCGTACCTTTCATTCAAAGCACCTGTAGGCATGGCCAGACGAACCAAGGAAGAAGCCGAGGAAACCCGCATCCAGATCCTGGATGCCGCCGAGCGCGTCTTTTATGACAAGGGCGTTTCCCGCGCCTCTCTGGCGGAGATTGCCTCGGATGCGGGTGTGTCGCGGGGCGCCATCTATTGGCACTTCGAGAACAAGGTCGACCTGTTCCAGGCCCTCTGCGAGCGCCTGCGCAGCCCGCTTGAGGAGCTGGCCCGCGCCAGCGAGAGCGAGCGCGAGAGCGACCCCCTCGGGCGCATGCGCCAGCTGCTGGTGCGCCTGCTGCTGCGCCTGGTGGATGACCCGCAGAGCCGTCGCATCACCGAAATCCTCCAGCACAAGTGCGAATACACCGACGACCTGGGCGACCTGCGGCGCCGGATGCAGGCCTTCGGCATCGAGTGCGACCAGCGCATCGCCCGCACCCTGGCCAATGCCGTCGGCAAGGGCCAGTTGCCGGCCGACCTCGACTGCCCGCGCGCCGCCGTGGCGGTGCATGCCTACATCGACGGGCTGCAGGCCAACTGGCTGCTGGTGCCGGAAGGCCTCGACCTGGAGCACCAGGCCGAAGCCATGGTCGATGCCCTGCTGGACATGCTCCGCTTCAGCCCCGCCCTGCGCCGCTGAGCCTCAGCCGGCCAGGCGCGCCTGGAGGAAGTCGAGGAAGCACTGGATGCGCAGGGCCAGCTGGGTGTTGCGGTAGTACACCGCGTGGATCGGCTGGCGGTAGTCGCTCATGGCCTCCCCCAGCAGCTTCACCAGACGCCCCTCGACCAGGTCCCGATCACTCATGAAACTCGCCAGGCAGGCGATGCCCTCGCCGGCCAGGGCCAGCTGGCGCAGCGTCTCGCCGCTGGAGGCGCTGAGGCTCGGGGTGATCCGCCACTGCTCGCCCCCCGCGTGCCGCAACGGCCACAGGTTCAGGCTCTCCGGCTGGGTGAAGCCCAGCAGGCTGTGCCCGGCCAGGTCCTCCACCCGCTCGGGCCGGCCCTGGCGGGCCAGGTAGTCGGGGCTGGCCAGCAGGTGCAGGCGGCTGGCCCCCAGCGGGCGGGCGTGGAGGCTGGAATCCCCCAGCGGGCCGATGCGGATGGCCACGTCGGTGCGCTGTTCCAGCAGGTCGATGATCTGGTCGTTGGTGTTCAGCTCCAGCTGGATGTCCGGGTACAGCGCGCGGAAGGCGCCGACGTGGGGCACCACCGCATGCAGCATGAAGGGCGAGGCGGCGTTGACCCGCAGACGCCCGGCGGGGCGTTGGCGGCGCAGGGCCAGGCGCTCTTCGAGGCTGTCCATGCGCTGCAGGATGTCCCGCGCCTGGTCGAGGAAGAAGCGCCCCTCCTCGGTCAGCTCCATGCGCCGGGTGGTGCGGTTGAGCAGGGTGGTGGCGAGCTTGCCCTCCAGCCGCGCGAGGCTGCGGCTGATGGCCGAGGGCGTCAGGTGCAGCTGTTCGGCAGCGGCGCTGATGGAACCGCAGTCGACGACCGCGACGAAGTGCAGGAGCTCATCGGAAGTGGCTTTCATGGCGGCTCATTCGTGAACGGGGCGCAAATGCCGGGCAAGCATAGCGCCCCTTCGGGCACGAATGAGCGGCTGTCAGGGCGAGCGCCGGGGCAGGTGCGCCACGCACGGGTGGTGCGGCGCCGGCTCCTGCAGGCTGTCCGGGGCCAGGGCTTTCAGCGCCTGGTACTGGCTGAGGAACACCTGCCCGCCGAAGGTGCGCAGGAAGGTGCTGCGACCGAGCTGGTCCATCACCGGGCCCTTCACCTCGGACAGGTGCAACTGCACGTCGCTGGCCCGCAGGCGCTCGACGATGGCCTCCAGGGAGTCCAGCGCACTGGCGTCGATCAGGTTCACCCCCGAGCACATCAGCACCAGGTGGCGCACCTGGGGCCGCTGGGCGATCAGCTCGACGATGCGCTCCTCCAGGTAGCGGGCGTTGGGGAAGTACAGGCTCTCGTCCACCCGCAGGGACAGCACCGTCGGGCTCTCGTTGACCGCATGGCGCTCGACGTTGCGGAAGTGCTCGCTGCCCGGCACCTGGCCCACCACTGCCATGTGCGGCCGGCTGGTGCGCCAGAGGAACAGCAGCAGCGACAGGCCCACGCCCAGCAGGATGCCGCTCTCCACCCCCATCAGCAGCACGCCGGCCATGGTGGCCAGCTGCGCGGCGCCGTCCTGCCAGGCATAGCGCCAGGTGCGCAGCAGCGAGCCCAGGTCCACCAGGCTGAGCACCGCGACGATGATGGTGGCGGCCAGCACCGCCTGGGGCAGTTCGTGCAGCAGCGGCGTCAGCAGCAGGGTGCCGAGGGCGATGCCGCCGGCGGTCATCACCCCGGCCAGGGGCGTCTGCGCGCCGGCGTCGTGGTTCACCACCGAGCGGGCGAAGCCGCCGGTGACCGGGAAGCCGCCGCTGAAGGCCGCCGCCACGTTGGCCGCACCGAGGCCGAGCAGCTCGTTGTCCGGGCCGATGCGCTGGCGCCGGGTGGCGGCCAGGGTCTGCGCCACCGACACCGATTCGACGAAGCCCACCAGGCTGATCAGCAGGGCGGAAGGCAGCAGCTTGGCTGCCAGCGCCGGGTCCAGGCTGGGCAGGGTGAAGCCGGGCAACCCCGAGGGAATGTCCCCCACCACCTTCACCCCGTGGGCACCGAGGCCCAGCAGGCTGACGGCGAGGATCGCCACCACGATGGCCAGGGCCGGCGCCGCCCGTGCCAGGGCGCTGGCCAGGCCGGCGGGCAGGCCGAGGCGGAGCAGGGTGGCCTTGGCCCGGCTGCGTGCCCACCACAGCCAGAGCAGGCTGAGCCCGCCGATCAGCAGCGTGGTGGGGTTCAGCGAGGGCAGGTGCTGGACCAGCGAGGGCAGCAGCTCCGGCAGGGTGTCGCCGCCGGCCTGTACACCCAGGAGGTGCTTGAGCTGGCCGCAGGCGATCAGCAACCCGGAGGCGCTGATAAAGCCGGAGATCACCGGGTGGCTCAGGAAGTTGGCGAGAAACCCCAGGCGCAGCACCGCCATGCCCGCCAGCAGCAGGCCGCTGAGCAGGGCCAGCAGCAGGGCGGCGCTGGCGTACTCGGCCCCCCCGGCGGGGAACAGCGGCTGCAGGGTGCTGGCGGTCATCAGCGACACCACCGCCACCGGCCCCACCGCCAGGGTGCGGCTGGAGCCGAACAGCGCATAGGCCAGCAACGGCAGGATGCTGGCGTAGAGCCCGGCGATGGGGGGCAGCCCGGCGAGCATGGCGTAGGCCAGGCTCTGGGGCACCAGCATCAGGGTCACGATCACTGCGGCGAGGGCGTCCTGGCCGGCGGCGGCGCGGTCGTAGCCACGCAGCCAGTCGGTGAAGGGCAGCCAGTGCTTGAGGCTCACTTCCGTTCCCGCTCGAAGTCGCAGGCGGCCGGGGCCTCCACCGCCAGGGGTTCATGGGGCAGGTGCTTGGGCTCGGCCAGCCACTCGCGGCCTCGCAGCATCATGTCGAAGTAGATGCCGGGCATGGCCCGCACCTTCAGGTCCCAGGCCAGGCGGCGCGGCACCCGTGGGTCGAGGGGGAAGGTGGGCAGCAGCTTGCCGCCGTAGCCGAACTCGGCCAGCACCACCTTGCCGCGCTCCACGGTGAGCGGGCAGGCGCCGTAGCCGTCGTAGAGCGCCCTTGGCCCACGGCCGGCCAGTACCGCCAGGAGGTTCTCCGCCACCACCGGGGCCTGCTTGCGCACGGCGGCGGCGGTCTTGGCATTGGGCGCAGCGCAGACGTCACCCAGGCTGAAGATGTTGCCGAAGCGCGGGTGGCGAAGGGTCTCGTGGTCGGCCTCGACCCAGCCCTCGGCGTTGGCCAGCACGCTGTCGCGGATGAAGCGCGGGGCCTTCTGCGGAGGCACCACATGGAGCAGGTCGAAGGTCTTCTCCAGTTCGTGGACCTGGCCGTCCTTGTCGGTCTGGCGGAACCAGGCACGCCGCGCCTGACCGTCCACCTTCACCAGTTGCGTGGTCAGCTGCAGGTTCACGCCGTAGCGCTCGATGTAGCCCATCAGCGTCGGGACGAAGTCGGCCACGCCGAACAGCGCGGCACCGGCGCTGCAGAACTCGGGCTGGATGGCGCCCAGCCGGCCCTCGCGCTGCCACCAGTCGCAGGACAGGTAGAGCGCCTTCTGCGGTGCGCCGGCACATTTGATCGGCATCGGCGGCTGTGTGAACAGGGCGCGCCCTTCGCGCAGTTCCTGCACCAGGCGCCAGGTGTAGGGCGCCAGCTCGAAGCGGTAGTTGGAGGTGACGCCGTTGCGGCCGAGGGTTTCCTCCAGGCCGTCGATGGCGCCCCAGTCCAGGCTCAGCCCAGGGCACACCACCAGGGCTCGGTAGGCCAGGCGGGTGCCGTCTTCCAGCACTACGCACTGCTGCTCCGGCTCGAAGGCGGCCACGGCGGCGTGCACCCACTGCGCCTGGGGCGGGATGCACTGGGCCATGGGGCGTTCGGTGCGGGCGCGGTCGAACACGCCGGCGCCCACCAGGGTCCAGCCGGGCTGGTAGTGGTGCTGGTCGCGGGGCTCCACCACGGCGATGCGCAAGCCGGGCTGGCGCTTGAGCAGGCTGGCGGTCACCGCGCAGCCGGCGGCGCCGCCGCCCACCACCACCACGTCGTAGCGCTGGCCGGGGCTGGCGTGGCTGGGCTCGGCACGCGGTGCGTCCTGCCAGCGCTGTTCCAGGCGCGGGGCCAGGCCGCTGAGGTCGTAGCCCGCCTCGCGGGCGGTGGCCAGCAGGGCCAACGGGTCGAGGTGGTGGGCCTCGCTCAGGGCCCACAGGCTGCAGGAGCGGGTGCCGGTCCGGCAGTAGGCCAGCACCGGGCCACGCACCTGGGCGAGGAGGGCGTTGAAGGCCTCGACGTCGGCATCGCGGATCTGCCCGGACACCACCGGCAGGTGGTGGTAGTCCAGGCCGTTGGCCTGGGCGGCGGCCTGCATCTCGGCAGAGCTGGGCTGCTGCTCGCCCTCGTTGTCCGGACGGTTGTTGATCACGCAGCGGTAGCCCGCGGCGGCCAGGGTGCCCATGTCCGCCGGCTGCAACTGGGTGGAGACGGCGATGAAGGGGGTGAGGCGCTTGATGCTGTCCATGGTCGGCCTCTCAGAGTGCGTTCAGGGGAATCTTCAGGTAGCGGGTGCCGTTGGCCTCGGCCGGCGGCAACTGCCCGGCGCGCATGTTCACCTGCACCGAGGGCAGGATCAGGGCGGGCATGCCGAGGGTGGCGTCGCGGGCCTGGCGCATGGCGACGAACTCGTCTTCGCTGATGCCTTCGTGTACGTGCACGTTGTGGGCACGTTCCTCGCCCACGCTGGTCTGGTAGAGGAAGTGCTCGCGCCCCGGGGCCTTGTAGTCGTGGCACATGAACAGGCGGGTGGTGTCCGGCAGGGCGAACAGCCGGCGGATGGAGCGGTACAGGGTGCGCGCGTCGCCGCCGGGGAAGTCGCAGCGGGCGGTGCCGTAGTCGGGCATGAACAGGGTGTCGCCGACGAACGCGGCGTCGCCGATCAGGTAGGTCATGCAGGCCGGGGTGTGGCCGGGGGTGTGCAGCGCCTGGGCCTGGATGCCGCCGACGCTGAAGCGGTCGCCGTCCTTGAGCAGGTGGTCGAACTGGCTGCCATCGGTGGCGAAGCCGCTCTCGGCGTTGAACAGCGTGCCGAAGGTCCGCTGCACCACGGTGATGTGCTCGCCGATGGCCAGCCTGCCGCCCAGCTGGCGCTGGATGTAGGGCGCGGCGGAGAGGTGGTCGGCGTGGACGTGGGTCTCCAGGATCCACTCCAGGGTCAGCCCCTGTTCGCGCACGTAGGCGATCAGGCGGTCGGCGCTGGCGGTGCGGGTGCGCCCGGCGGCGGGGTCGTAGTCGAGCACCGAGTCGACCACGGCGCAGCGCCGAGAGGCCGGGTCGCTCACCACGTAGCTGTAGGTGAAGGTGGCGGGGTCGAAGAAGGGTTCAACGTGGGCAGTCATGGTTCAGCTCTCCTTAAATACCCCTTGGGGTATTTGTATGGAGCTGAGCATAGCTGTCATCCAGTTATATATTTATATTTTTTTGATATATGCGGCGGCGCGCTGAAACCTTCGGGTATTCAACCCAGGTCGGCGCGGTAGCGATTGGGCGACATGCCGAACCAGCGCAGGCAGGCCTTGTGGAAACTGCTCTGGTCGTTGAAGCCGAGGGTGGTGGCGATGTACTTGATGCTCCGCGTGGAGCGCCTCAGGTAGTCGTGGGCCAGGCGCAGGCGGCAATCGTCGGCGATGGCCTTGAAGTGGGTGTCCTCGCGGTCCAGCGCGTTCTGCAGGCTGCGCGGGCTGAGGCCCAGGCGCTCGGCGATGTCCGGCAGGGTAGGGCGGGCCTGGGCGGCGATCAGCTCCATCAGCAGGCGGCGCACCCGGGCCGCCACCGAACCGTTGAGGATCTCGTGGGCCATGTGCTGGGCGCGCTCGGCGTGCAGGGCGTCCAGCGCTTCGTCGGCGGTGGGCAGCGGCAGCTCGGCGATGGACGGGCAGAACACCAGGGCATTGGTGCGCGCGGAGAACACCAGGTCCGGGCCGAACAGGCGCGCCAGGCGGGCGGTGTTCTCCGGCTCGGGGTAGGTGAACTCCACGCGGATCGGCATCGGCCGGTGATAGGGCTCCAGCCAGTGGATCAATGCCAGCACCAGCGCCGCGCCAGCGTCGAGGAAGGCCCGGGGGGCGCTCAGCTGGCCCAGCTCGCGCCCGTGCAGCACCAGGTTGCCGGCGCTGTCCCGGTCGAGGAACAGCTGCGAGCCGCTGCTGATCAGCGGGTGGTACTCCACCACCCGTTCCAGCGCGTTGCCCAGGGTCGGGGCGGACATGATGCTGTAGGTGAACGGGCTCCACACCGAGGGATGGGCGTAGTGGTAGGCCAGCAGGCCCAGATCCGGGTTGCCGGTCTGCCGCAGGGCCTCGTCGAACAGGCCGTAGATCACTGCCGTCCGGATTGGCGCGCCACTGGCCAGCGCGGCTTCGATCTCCTGTGCGGGGATCGCCAGGCTGTCCGGGTCGACTCCTGACTTGACCAGGGCCTTCCACAGGACCTTCGAACAGGCGGCGGTAATCGCGTACATGAATCTATCCAGGCCGGGTCATTGAGTTCTTGGAAGTGGGGTCGCCCTGTACTTCAGGACAAGGAAAAGGTGTCCCCGGACACTTACCGCGCATTTCTTCGCAATAGGATAATTTCCGTGAAAAACTTCACAAAGTTTTATGTGCGTGCATGTTCCCGCGCATGCCGGTTCTTTGTGGATTTAAAACATTCATCGAGGTCGTCCTTGTGTGCGCGCATGTCCCAATCCAGTGATCTTGCCTGTGAGTTCTACGATGCATTGAACGACGGGAAGTTGGGCCTGGCCTTTCAACCGGTGGTCCATTCCCGGCACCCCCATCGTGTTCTCTATTACGAAGGCCTGCTGCGCAGCCTGGCCGAACCGTTTCCCTGCAATCCCATCGCCCTGCTGGAGCGCCTGGGGCGTATCCGCCTGCTGGACGCCTCGGTGGTGTCCAACGTCGTGCGCTTGCTGGACCGCAACCCAGCCCTCACCCTCGGCTGCAACATCTCGGCCCTGAGCGCCACCCTCGACCCCGGCTGGGAGGCTCTGGGCGGCCTGTTCGAGGACCGTCCGGAACTGGCCGGTCGGCTGGTCATCGAGATCACCGAGAGCGCCCGCTTCGGCAGCCACGCCGATGCCCTGGCGTTCTTCCAGCGCTTCTCCCACCTGGGTTGCAAGGTGGCGGTGGACGACCTCGGCGCCGGCTGCTTCACCCTGGATTTCGTCGCCGAGGCGCGCCCCGGCATCATCAAGATCGACCGCAGCTACCTGGTGGAAGCACGGGAGGGTGGCTCGGCACTCAGGCGTCTGGAACAGGTCGTCGAAACCTGCCGGGATATATCCCCGGTGGTGGTACTCGAAGGCATCGAAACCCCGGCCGACCATCAACTTGCCTGCGCGGTAAATGTCGAATGGCTGCAAGGCTTCTTGTTCGGCATGCCGCGTGTCGATCACCCGGATATACCGGGCAATGGATCACTGAAGTTCTGATGGGTATGCGCGAGAGTTGCGCAGCTTAACCGTCTGGTGAATGCACTGGCGTGGCGTTGATAACACTTTCGAACATGGGCGAAGTGCAATTGTAAGTTGACCAACTCGACAACTTCACAACTGCCGATACCCCCCGCCTTGCGCGGGGGCGTTCAGAAACCCTGCGCCCGGGCCAGCAGCGCGTAGCCCAGCACCAGCAACGGCCAGGCGCACCAGGGGCTGAACAGCAGGCGCCAGGGCAGGGCGCGCGGGACGAAGCCCACGCCGTGGACGAAACCGCCGCTGATGCCGAGCATGGTCAGCATCAGCAGGCCGTGGGAGTAGGCGCCCGCGTCGTCGACGAAGGCACCGGGGTGGATCAGCAACAGCAGCGCGAGCGGCGCCGCCAGCAGCAGCGAGAGCGCTCGCCCCAGCGGGGCGGCGCTCAGGGCGCGGGGCTCAGTCACTGGCGTCCTCATCCAGGTTCTGCGTGGTTTCCAGCCACAGCGCGTTGATGATCCCGAAGCTGCAGGCCAGCAGCACACCGAGTATCCAGGCGAAGTACCACATGGTCGGGCTCCTTCAGTAGAGGCGATGGGTGTTTTCGTCGATGTGCGCGGTGGTCACCCGGCCCCACATCTTCGCGTAGCCCCAGAGGGTGTAGATCAGGATCAGCGGCACGAAGAGGCAGGCCACCACGAACATGATCCCCAGGGTCTTGTGGCTGGACACCGCGTCCCACACCGTCAGGCTCGACATCGGGTCCAGCGAGGAGGGCATGACGAAGGGGAACAGCGCGAAGCCGGCGGTGCACAGGGTGCCGACGATGGCCAGGCTCGACCCGAGGAAGGCCAGCCCGCCGCGCCGCGCCGAGGCACCGGCCAGGGCCAGCAGCGCGCCGAGCACGCCGAGCACCGGCGCCAGCATGGTCCACGGGTAGGCTGCGTAGTTGCCCAGCCAGCCGGGGTTGCCGACGGCCACCTGCTTGGCCAGCGGGCTCAGCGCCTTGCCGGTCTCCAGCGGAGCGGCGATCACCTGCCCGCCGATGCCGCCCAGCCACAGCCAGGACCCCGCAGCGAGAAAGGCCGCCAGGTACACCAGCGCCGCCACCTGCGCCGCGCGCCGGCTGCGCAGGGCGACATCGCCCTCGGTGCGCATCATCAGCCAGGTGGCGCCGTGCAGCATCAGCATCGACAGGCTGGTCACCCCGGCCACCAGGCCGAAGGGGTTGAGCAGTTGCCAGAAGCTGCCGTGGTAGCTCACCCGCAGGTCCCCGTCGAACTGGAAGGGCACGCCCAGCAGCAGATTGCCGAAGGCCACGCCGAACACCAGTGAGGGCACCAGCGCCCCGGCGAACAGCCCCCAGTCCCAGGTCTGCCGCCAGCGGGTGTTGGCCAGCTTGCTGCGGTAGTCGAAGCCCACCGGGCGCACGAACAGGGCGAACAGCACCAGCAGCATCGCCCAGTAGAAGCCCGAGAAGGCGGCGGCGTAGACCAGCGGCCAGGCGGCGAACAGCGCGCCGCCCGCGGTGATCAGCCAGACCTGGTTGCCGTCCCAGTGCGGTGCGATGGTGTTGATCACCACCCGGCGTTCACTGTCGGTGCGGCCGACGATCGGCAGCAGCGCCGCCGCTCCCAGGTCGAAGCCGTCGGTCAGGGCGAAGCCGATCAGCAGCACGCCCACCAGGACCCACCAGATCAGCTTGAGGCTTTCGTAATCCAGCATGGCGGTCTCCTCAGGCAGCGGCCGGTTGTTGCTCGAAGTGGTAGCGCCCGGTGTGCAGGCTGGAGGGCCCGAGCCGCGCGAAGCGAATCATCAGGTACATCTCCACCACCAGCAGCAGGCTGTAGAAGGCGATCAGCGCGGTCAGCGAACCCCACACATCGCCGGTGCTCAGGCTCGACGTGGACAGGTGCGTCGGCAGCACCTCGCCGATGGACCAGGGCTGGCGGCCATGCTCGGCCACGTACCAGCCGGTCTGCGCAGCGAGCCACGGCAGCGGCAGGCTCCACAGCGCCCACTTCAGCAGCCAGGGTTTGCGCTCCTCGTTCTTGCGCGCCGAGGCCCAGAAGGCACAGGCGAACAGCGCCAGCATGAGGAAGCCGGCGGCCACCATGACGCGGAAGCTGAAGAACAGCGAAAGCACGTCGGGAATGGTGTCCAGGCTGGCCTGGCGCACCTGCTCGTCGGTCGCGTCCACCACCTTGTCGGTGTACTTCTTCAGCAGCAGGCCGTAGCCCAGGTCCAGCTTCACCGCGTTGAAGGCCGCCAGGGTGGCCTCGCTGCGGTCACCGCCGCGCAGTTGCTCCAGCAGCGCGTACGCCTTCATGCCATTGCGTATGCGCGCCTCGTGCTGCACCAGCAGGTCCTTGATGCCGGTGACCTCCTTGTCCAGCGAGCGGGTGGCGATCAGGCCCAGCACATAGGGGATCTTGATGGCGTAGTCGGTGCGCATGGCCTCCTGGTCGGGGATGCCGAACAGGGTGAAGCCCGCCGGCGCCGGGTGGGTGTCCCACTCGGCCTCGATGGCCGCCAGCTTGGTCTTCTGCACGTCGCCGATCTCGTAGCCGGACTCGTCGCCCAGCACGATCACCGAGAGGATCGACGCCAGGCCGAAGGCCGAGGCGATGGCGAAGGAGCGGCGGGCGAAGCCCTGGTCGCGCTTCTTCAGCAGGTACCAGCTGGAGATGGCCAGCACGAAGATCGCGCCGGTCACGTAGCCGGCCGCCACGGTGTGGACGAACTTGACCTGGGCCACCGGGTTGAACAGCAGGGCGCCGAAGTCGGTCAGCTCCATGCGCATGGTCTCGAAGTTGAACTCCGCGCCCACCGGGTTCTGCATCCAGCCGTTGGCGATCAGGATCCACAGCGCCGAGAGGTTCGAGCCCAGCGCCACCAGCCAGGTCACGGTCAGGTGCTGCACGCGGGAGAGGCGGTCCCAGCCGAAGAAGAA
The DNA here is from genome assembly GCF_000931385.1 of Pseudomonas sp. FeS53a. Lineage (NCBI taxonomy): Bacteria > Pseudomonadati > Pseudomonadota > Gammaproteobacteria > Pseudomonadales > Pseudomonadaceae > Pseudomonas > Pseudomonas sp. FeS53a. Next base: position 25,088 of record NZ_JYFT01000077.1, on the reverse strand, counting down.
CAGGCCGATGAAGGTGGATTCGAGGAAGAACGCCATCAGGCCCTCGATGGCCAGCGGCGCGCCGAAGATGTCCCCCACGTAGTGGCTGTAGTAGGCCCAGTTGGTGCCGAACTGGAACTCCATGGTCAGCCCGGTGGTGACGCCGAGGGCGAAGTTGATGCCGAACAGCTTGCCCCAGAACTGCGTCATGTCCTTGTACACCTGCTTGCCGGTCATCACGTACACCGACTCCATGATCGCCAGCAGGAACGACAGGCCGAGCGTCAGGGGTACGAACAGGAAGTGGTACATCGCAGTCAGGGCGAACTGCAGGCGCGATAGATCGACGACTGCTTCCGTGATCATCTCGGGCTCTCCTCAGTGGATGGTTGGGGGGATGCGGAAGGGGGCGTGGGCGCATCGAGCAGGCGGGCCGCCGTACGTGATGCGCCGTCACGGGGGACCGTGGGGGCGTCGAACCAGAGCGTCTTGATGCCCCAGAGCAGCAGGAGCTTGATCAGCAGGATGCAGGTGATTTCCCTGACCAGGGTGCGCGAGGACATGAGCGTACGACGTGTGTGCATGCCAGATACCCCTTGGGGTATGAATGGTCCCTATTCTTGATCCTGGCCATCTCCCTGCACAAGGTGTGGGTAATGCGGCTGGGTGTCGCAGTGCAAGCTTAGCCAGTTCTCGCGCATGTCAAGGTTGGCGAGGGCTGCAGCCGAGGTCGGGATGATCGCCGGCACGCCTGGCGTGTCGAGATGTCGCAGCCGTTCACGGACCGCGGAGGCGCCGATGGGGTAGGCTGCGCCCCCCTCCATCCCTGGCGTGACGGACCATGCGAACCCTCATCACCGCACTCACCTGCCTGGCCCTGAGCGGCTGCGGCACCTTGCTCGGCCGCGCCGACGACCACACCCCGAGCGGGCTGATCGGCCACGACTACTACAAGGGCGTGAAGGCCGACGTCATGCTGCTCAGCTTCGACCTGTACCCCGGTTACGGCGGCTATGCCTCGCTGTTCTGCTGGCTCAGCGTGGTCTGCCCGGTGGCCACCGTCGTCTCCATGCCGGTGGACGCCACCGTGGACACCGTGCTGCTGCCCTGGGACGCCTACTCGGCCTCGCACTTCTAGCCTTACAGCGCGCACGCCATCGGTCGGCGGCTTAATCCGACAGTGCCCGCCGTCGCCGGTATCTGGACGGAGGCGCCCCCGAGGCGCAGCATCGACGGCCTTCACGGACGACAGGAAGACCCCATGAACGGATACCTGGACCTCAATCGCGCCAACTGGGATGACCGCGCGCCCCTGCATGCCGCCTCGGCGGACTACCAGGTGGAGCGCTTCGTCAGAGACCCCGGCCACCTCTCCGACGTGGTGCGCTTCGACCAGCCGCGCCTCGGCGACATCGTCGGCCTGCGCGGCGTGCACCTGCAGTGCCACATCGGCACCGATACCCTTTCCCTGGCGCGCCTCGGCGCCCGCATGACCGGCCTCGACTTCTCCCCCGCGTCCCTCGAGCAGGCCCGCGAACTGGCGCGGCGCTGCGACGCCCCGCTGGAGTTCGTCGAGGCCGAGGTCTGTGCCGCCGACCAGGCACTGCCGCGCGCCAGCTTCGACTTCGTCTACACCGGCATCGGCGCCCTTTGCTGGCTGCCCAGCATCCGCGACTGGGCGCGTACCGTTGCGGCCCTGCTCAAGCCCGGCGGCTGGCTGTTCATCCGCGACGGGCACCCCATGTTATGGACCGTGAACGAGGAGCGTACCGACGGCCTGGTGATCGAATACCCCTACTTCGAACGCCCCGAGCCGATGATCTGGGACGACGCCAGCAGCTACGTCGAAACCGACCGCCCCCTCACCGCCACCCGTACCCACGAGTGGAACCACGGCCTCGGCGAGATCATCACCGCGCTGCTGGAGAACGGCATGACCCTCACCGGGCTGGAAGAACACCGCAGCCTGCCCTGGGAGGCCCTGCCCGGGCGCATGCACCGCGTCAGCGGCGGCGAATGGCGCCTCAGCGAAGCCCCCGACCGCCTGCCCCTCAGCTACACCCTTCAGGCCGTCAAGCGCGGCTGAGCCTGCCTCGGGAGCCCTCCGGGGCTCCGCCTTTCTCCTCGACCGTTCATCCGCTGCGGCGAAATGGCCGCTTGCCGGCACGTTTGCGCTGTAGCTAAATACCCCTATGGGTATATTGGCGGGCGGAAACGCCGCGCCCGATGGTCAACGAGGAGACCCCATGCACATCGACTGGATGGCCTTCACCCCCGGCTCCGCCTTGGCCGGCGGCGTGCTGATCGGCCTGGCGGCGGGCGCCTTCGCCGCCTTCAACGGGCGCATCGCCGGCATCAGCGGCCTGCTGGGCGCGCTGTTGCAACCGGGCAGCGAAGGGCGGGGCGAGAAGGCCCTGTTCCTCCTCGGCCTGCTGCTCGCCCCGTTGCTCTGGGGGCTGCTGGGCCACTGGCCGCAACCGCAATTCCACACCGGCGCCCTCGGCCTTGTGGCGGCCGGCCTGCTGGTGGGGCTGGGCACCCGCTATGGCGCCGGCTGCACCAGCGGCCACGGCGTCTGCGGCCTGTCGCGGCTGTCACCGCGCTCCCTGGTGGCGGTGGCCTGCTTCATGGCCAGCGGCTTTGCCAGCGTCTTCGTCATCCGCCATCTGCTCGGAGCCTGACATGAACCGACTCAGCGCATTCCTCGCCGGCCTGGTGTTCGGCCTCGGCCTGCTGCTGGCCGGCATGGCCGACCCGACCAAGGTCCTCGGCTTCCTCGACCTGGCCGGCGCCTGGGACCCGTCCCTGGCCCTGGTGATGGCCGGCGCCATCGGCGCCGCCCTGCTGCCCATGGCCTGGGCCCGGCGCCACGACCGCTCGCTGCTGGGCGAGCCCATGCGCCTGCCCGAGCGCCGCGACCTCGACCGCCGCCTGATCGGCGGCAGCCTGCTGTTCGGCATCGGCTGGGGCATCGCCGGCATCTGCCCCGGCCCGGCGGTGGCGCTGCTGCTGACCGGCCACTGGCAGGTGCTGCTGTTCGTTGTCGCCATGCTCGCCGGCATGGCGCTGTTCACCGTGCTGGATCGCCCGCGCGGCCACTGAAGGAGACCCGCCATGACTGCCAACGTTGGAACCCTCGACCGCACCCTGCGCCTCATCGTCGGCCTGCTGCTGATCGCCCTTGCGGTGTTCGGCGTGATCGGCACCTGGGGGTATATCGGCATCGTCCCGCTGCTCACCGGGCTGTTCCGTTTCTGCCCGGCCTACCCGCTGCTGGGCATCAACACCTGCACGCGTCGCTGAGCGGTTGCGTCCTTTCACCACTGCCGCGAAGGATCGCCGTTGCGACGCGGCCAAGGAGTTCGTCATGCGTTACCCCCTGCTCGCCGCCTGCCTGGGGCTGTGTGTCAGCGCCCAGGCCGAGAGCCTCGACGCCCGCATTGCCGAAGGCGCCGCGCTGATCCCGGCCTTCCAGAAGCACCTGCTGGAGACCGTCCAGGGCGCCATGCGCCAGGGCGGCCCGGCCCAGGCCGTGGCGGCCTGCCAGACCCTCGCCCCCGGCATCGCCGAGGCCCACGGGCAGGACGGCTGGCACGTCGGCCGCACCGCCCTCAAGGTGCGCAACCCTGCCAACGCCCCGGATACCTGGGAGCGCCAGGTGCTGGAGGACTTCGCCCGCCGCGCCCAGGCCGGCGAACCCCTGGCCGGCATGCAGCGCGCCGAGGTGGTCGACGGCGAAGTGCGGGTGATGAAGCCCATCGCCACCGGCGCGCCGTGCCTCGCCTGCCACGGCACCCAGGTCGAGCCGCAGCTGGCCCGCCTGATCCGCGAGCGCTACCCCGACGACCAGGCCACCGGCTTCCGCGAAGGCGAACTGCGCGGCGCCTTCACCCTGCGCCGCCCCGTCGACAACGAAGGTTGACCCGCCCGCTCCGTGCCCCGCCCTGATGGCTTCGCACAGCGCAGCCCATCCCACGACCGCTCCGTGCCCCCGTAGGATGCGGTGAACTCGGCGAACCGCATCGCCCCGCGCCGTCCCCGCCCGATGGCCTTCGCACAGCTCAGCCCATCCTACGGCCGCTCCGTGCCCCCGTAGGATGCGGTGAGCTCGGCGAACCGCATCGCCCCACGCCGACCCCCACCCCGATGGGCTTCGCACAGCTCAACCCATCCTACGGCCGCTCCGTGCCCCCGTAGGATGCGGTGAGCTACGCGAACCGCATCAAGCACGCCCCGCGCCGCCGCTCCCAACCCCGCGCCGTTGCCGAGTTTTTTCATGGGCAGCGAGCATATTTTTAATAATTTTCCTGGCCTGGAAGCTGGCGCACCATCTGCCCGACCCGAACGAAAGCCAGACCGCACAGACGGTCGAGCCGGGGTGCAGCGTGCGTGATTCCAGCCTCCAACGGCCTCGTGCCCGCCTGCCCGGTTCATCCCTCTGCGCCTTGTCCGTCGTTCTCCGCCGGCCCTGAGCGGCCTGCAATTCCAAGAGCCGAAAACCGCCCAGCAGAAGGACACCGACCATGACCGTTGGACAGACTGAAATCGATACCCTGATCGTCGGCGCGGGCCAGGCCGGCATCGCCATGAGCGAGCACCTGACCCGGCTCGGCGTGCCCCACCTGGTGCTGGAGCGCGACCGCATCGCCGAACGCTGGCGCTCCCAGCGCTGGGATTCCCTGGTGGCCAACGGCCCGGTCTGGCACGACCGCTTCCCCGGCATGGAATTCGAGGGCATGTCCCCCGACGCCTTCGCCTCCAAGGAGCAGGTGGCGGACTACTTCGAAGCCTATGTGCAACGCTTCGAAGTGCCGGTGCGCACCGGCGTCGAAGTCACCCGCGTGGTGCGCAACGTCGGCCAGCCGGGGTTCCGCGTGGAGACCTCCGACGGCGTGATCCAGGCCCGTCATGTCGTGGCCGCCACCGGCCCCTTCCAGCGCCCGGTGATCCCCGCCATCGCCCCGCGCAGCGAGACCCTGGTGCAGCTGCACTCCGCTGACTACCGCAACCCCGGCCAACTGCCCGCAGGCGCCGTGCTGGTGGTGGGTGCCGGCTCCTCCGGCGTGCAGATCGCCGATGAACTGCAACGCGCCGGCAAGCAGGTCTACCTCTCCGTCGGTGCCCACGACCGCCCGCCGCGCAGCTACCGCGGCCGCGATTTCTGCTGGTGGCTGGGGGTGCTCGGCGAGTGGGACCAGCAGGCCATGAAGCCCGGCCGCGAGCACGTCACCATCGCCGTCAGCGGCGCCCGGGGCGGTCACACCGTGGACTTCCGCGCCCTCGCCGAGCAGGGCATCACGCTGGTGGGGCTGACCCAGGCCTTCGACGGCGGCACCGTCCGCTTCGCCAACGACCTGGCCGACAACCTCGCCCGGGGCGACGAGAACTACCTGTCCCTGCTGGACGCCGCCGATGCCTACATCGAGCGCAACGGCCTGGACCTGCCGGCCGAGCCCGAAGCCCGCCGCATGCGCCCCGACCCGGCCTGCGTGCGCGAGCCGATCCTCGAACTGGACCTGGCCGCCGCCGGCATCGGCGCCATCATCTGGGCCACCGGCTTCGCCACCGACTACAGCTGGCTGCAGGTGGACGCCTTCGACGCCCAGGGCAAGCCCCGCCACCAGCGCGGCGTGTCCAGCGAACCAGGGGTCTACTTCCTCGGCCTGCCGTGGCTGTCGCGCCGGGGCTCCTCGTTCATCTGGGGCGTCTGGCACGACGCCAAGCACGTGGCCGACCAGATCGCCACCCAGCGCAAGTACCTCGCCTACCACGACGCCGCCCAGCGCCGTCAGGGCTGAGCCCCGAACCCGACGCCAAGGACACCGCCATGCCGACCCATACCCGCATCCGCATGTTCAACACCCGCGACACCTACCCCAACCAGACCCTGGACAACGACCTCTGCCAGGCCGTCCGCGCCGGCAACACCGTCTACGTGCGCGGCCAGGTGGGCACCGATTTCGACGGCAACCTGGTGGGCCTGGGCGACCCCCGGGCCCAGGCCGAGCAGGCCATGAAGAACGTCAAGCAACTGCTCGAAGAGGCCGGCAGCGACCTCTCCCACATCGTCAAGACCACCACCTACCTGATCGACCCGCGCTACCGCGAGCCGGTCTACCAGGAGGTGGGCAAGTGGCTCAAGGGCGTGTTCCCCATCTCCACCGGCCTGGTGGTCTCGGCCCTTGGCCAGCCGCAGTGGCTGATGGAGATCGACGTGATCGCCGTGATCCCCGATGACTGGCAGGCCACCCGCTAAGGAGCTCCCATGACCTTTTCCATCGTCGGCCGTTGCGCGGAAACCGGGCAGCTGGGCATCGCCATCAGTTCCTCCAGCATCGCCGTCGGCGCGCGCTGCCCCTGGGTGCGTGCCGGGGTGGGGGCGGTGGCCACGCAGAACGTCACCCTGCCGGCCCTGGGGCCGCAGATCCTCGACCTGCTGGACGTCCAGCACCTCGCGCCCCAGGCCGCCCTCGACCGGGCCCTGGGCGCCAACGGCTGGAGCCAGTACCGCCAGGTGACGGTCATCGACGGCCAGGGCCGCACCGCGCTGTTCAGCGGCAGCGAAGCCCTCGGCGTGCACAACGCCGTGGCCGGCGAGCAGTGCGTGGCCGCCGGCAACCTGCTGTCCGACCCGGCGGTGATCGATGCCATGGTGCGCGCCTTTGAAACCTCCGAAGGGCAACTGGCCGAGCGTCTGCTCAGCGCCATGCAGGCGGCCATGGCCGCCGGGGGCGAAGCCGGCCCGGTGCACTCGGCAGCGCTCAAGGTGATGGGTGACCTCACCTGGCCCATCGTCGACCTGCGGGTGGACTGGGCCGAGCACGACCCCATCGGCGTGCTCGCCGGGCTCTGGCAGGCCTATGCCCCGCAGCAGCAGGACTACATCACCCGCGCCCTGGACCCGACGGCGGCGCCCAGCTACGGAGTGCCCGGGGATGAGTGACGCCACCAGCCTCGACCTGCTGGAGCGGCTGGTGGCCTTCCCCACCGTCAGCCGTGACTCCAACCTGGCGCTGATCGGCTTCATCCGTGACTACCTCGCCGGCCACGGTGTGGCCAGCGAGCTGTTCCTCAATGCCGAGGGCACCAAGGCCAACCTCTTCGCCACCCTCGGCCCCACCGACCGGGGCGGGGTGGTGCTGTCCGGGCACACCGACGTGGTCCCGGTGGACGGCCAGGCCTGGACCCGCGACCCGTTCCGCCTCAGCGAAAGCGAGGGCCGCCTCTACGGGCGCGGCACCGCCGACATGAAGGGCTTCATCGCCTCGGTACTGGCCGCCGTGCCGGCCTTCCTCGCCCAGCCGCTGCGCCTGCCGGTGCACCTGGCGTTCTCCTACGACGAGGAAGTGGGCTGCCTGGGCGTGCGCTCCCTGCTCGACGCCCTCGCCCAGCGGCCCAACCGGCCGCGCCTGTGCCTGATCGGCGAGCCCACCGAACTGCGCCCGGTGCTCGGCCACAAGGGCAAGCTGGCCATGCGCTGCCAGGTGCACGGCGCCGCCTGCCATTCCGCCTACGCGCCACAGGGGGTCAATGCCATCGAATACGCCGCGCGGCTGATCGGCCACCTCGGCGAGATCGGCGAGGAGCTGGCCCGCCCCGAGCACCACGACCCGCGTTTCGACCCGCCGTACTCCACCGTGCAGACCGGGCTGATCGAGGGCGGCCGGGCGCTGAACATCGTCCCCGCCGAGTGCCGCTTCGACTTCGAGGTGCGCGCCCTGCCGGGCTTCGACGCCCAGCAGGTGGCGACGCGCCTGGACCGTTACGCCCAGGCCGAGCTGGTGCCGCGCATGCAGGCCGTGCAGCCGGGCACCGGCATCCGCTTCGAGCCCCTGGGCAGCTACCCGGGCCTGGCCACCGACGCCGCCAGCGAGGCGGCCGAACTGGTGGCGCTGATCAGCGGCTCGCGGGACTTCGGCACCGTGGCCTTCGGCACCGAAGGCGGGCTGTTCCACGAGGCCGGCATCCCCACCGTGGTCTGCGGCCCCGGCAGCATGGACCAGGGCCACAAGCCCGACGAGTTCGTCACCCTCGCCCAGCTGGAAGCCTGCGACGCCATGCTGCTGCGCCTGGCCGAGCACCTGCGGGCCTGAATCACCCCGCCCTCAGTGCCCGCCCTTCCAGGGCTGGCCGAGGGACACCGGGGCGAACAGGCGGGTGCGCACGGCATCGCGGGAGAGCAGCACCAGCACCAGGATGGTCGCCACGTAGGGCAGCATCGCCAGCAGGTTGGCCGGGATGGCGAGCCCCACGCCCTGGGCCACCAGGTGCAGGATGCTGGCCAGGCCGAACAGGTAGGCGCCGAGCAGCACGCGGAACACCCGCCAGCTGGCGAACACCACCAGCGCCAAGGCGATCCAGCCGCGCCCGGCGGTCATGTTCTCTGCCCACATCGGCGTGTACGCCAGGGACAGGTAGGCCCCGGCCATGCCCGCCATCGCCCCGCCGAACAGCACCGCCAGGGTGCGCACCCGCAGCACCGGCAGGCCCATGGCGCTGGCCGCGTCGGGGTTCTCGCCCACCGCCTGCAGCACCAGGCCGATGCGGCTCTTCAACAGGGCCCAGGCGATCAGCGCGAACAGCGCGAAGGACAGGTAGACCATCAGGTCCTGGCTGAACAGCACCTTGCCCAGCACCGGCAGCGCACCCAGCAGCGGGATCGCCACCGGCTCGAAGCCCGCCAGCGGCTTGCCCACCCAGGCCGCGCCGACGAAGGACGACAGGCCGATGCCGAAGATGGTCAGCGCCAGCCCGGTGGCCACCTGGTTGGCGTTGCAGCCCAGCGCCACCAGGGCGAACAGCGCCGACAGCAGCACCCCGGCGGCCATCGCCGCCAGCACCCCGAGCCAGAGGCTGCCGGTGCCGATGGCGGCGATGAAGCCCACCACCGCGCCGAACAGCATCATTCCCTCCTGGCCGAGGTTGAGCACGCCGCTCTTTTCACACACCAGCTCGCCCAGGGCCACCAGCAGCAGCGGCGTGCCGCAGCGGACCATGGCGAAGAGGATGTTGGTCAGCAGATCGAGATCCATGGGTCAGAAGCCTCGGGCGGCGAGCCGCGCGTCAGGAAGAGGGGAGAGGGTCATGCCAGGGCCCCGCGTGCGCGGGCCGTCGTGCGCAGCGTCCAGCGGGCCGCCAGGCGCGGGCGGTAGAGGATCAGCACGTCACAGGCGAGCAGGAAGAACAGCATCATTCCCTGGAACAGCTGGGTGATGGACTGCGGCAGGTTCAGGGCCATCTGCGCGTTCTCGCCGCCCAGGTAGAGCAGCGCCATCAGCAGGCCGGCGGCGAGGATGCCGAACGGGTTCAGGCGACCGAGGAAGGCCACGGTGATGGCGGCGTAGCCGTAGCCCGGCGACACCTGCGGCACCAGCTGGCCGATGGGCCCTGTGACCTCGCCGACCCCGGCCAGGCCCGCCAGGCCGCCGCTGAGCAGCAGCACCAGCCACACCAGGCGCCGCTCGCGGAAGCCGACGAAGCCGGCCGCGCGCTTGTCCAGGCCCAGCACCTTGATCTGGAAGCCGAGGAAGCTCCTGTGCAGCAGCACCCACACCGCCACCAGCGCCAGCAGGGCGAAGTACAGGCCGATGTGCAGGCGCAGGTCCTCGAACACCGGCGGCAGGCGCGTGGCGTCGCCGAACATGGCCGACTCGGGGAAGTTGAAGCCGCCCGGGTCCTTCAGCGGCCCGTGCACTGCGTACAGCAGCAGGTTCAGCGCCACGTAGTTGAGCATGATGGTGGTGAGGATCTCGTTGGCGTTGAAGCGCGTGCGCAGCCAGGCCGCCAGCGCGCCCCAGGCGGCCCCGGCGAGGGTGCCGGCGGCCAGCACCAGCACCAGCGCCCAGCGGCTCTCCCAGTCGATGACGTGGACCGCCAGCGCACTGCCGGCCAGGGCACCGACCAGCAACTGGCCCTCGGCGCCGATGTTCCACACCCGCGCCTGGTAGGCCACGGCCAGGCCCAGGGCGCAGAGCAGGATGGGCAGCGCCTTCACCAGCAGCTCGGAGACGCCGTAGAGGTCGCTCACCGGAGCAATCAGCAGGGTGTGCAGGGTTTCCAGCGGGTCCTTGCCCAGGGCCAGGAACAGCAGCGAGCCGCAGGCCAGGGTCAGCAGGCCGGCCAGCACCGGGGAGAGCACCAGCATCGCCCGCGAGGGCTGGGTGCGGGGAACGAGGGATAACAGCATGGGGGGCTCCGGGTCAGGCGGCTTGGGGCGAATCGAAGCGGCCGGCCATCCAGCGGCCGACCTCCTGGGCGGTGGTGTCCGGCACCGGCTTGAGCGCCGATAGCTCGCCGCTGCACAGCGCACCGATGCGGTCGCTGATCTGGAACAGCTCGTCCAGGTCCTCGGAAATCACCAGGATCGCCGCGCCGGCATCCCGCAGCGCGATCAGCGCGCGGTGGATGGCCGCCGCCGCGCCCACGTCCACGCCCCAGGTGGGGTGCGCGGCCACCAGCAGCCTGGGTTGCTGGAGGATCTCGCGGCCGAGGATGAACTTCTGCAGGTTGCCGCCGGAGAGGCTGCGGGCGGCGGTGTGGGCGTCTGGGGTCTTCACCGCGAAGCGGCGGATCACTTCCTCGGCGAAGGCCAGCACCCGGCCTCGGCGTACCAGGCCGTGGCGCAGCAGGCCCTGGCGCGAGGCGGTGAGCAGCGCATTGTCCGCCAGGGACAGCTCCGGCACCGCGCCGTGCCCCAGGCGCTCGGCGGGCACGAAGGCCAGGCCCCGGGCGCGCCGCGCATCCGGCGGCAACTGGCCCACCGCCTGCCCGGCGAAACGCACCGCCGCCGCCTTGGCCGGCGGCAGCCGGGCCTCACCGGAGAGCAGCGCCAGCAGCTCGTCCTGGCCGTTGCCGGCCACCCCGGCGATGCCGACGATCTCGCCGCTGCGCACCTCCAGGCCGATGGCTTTCAGCGACACGCCGAACGGGTCGGGGTTGTGCCAGTCGAGGCCCTCCAGGTGCAGGAAGGGCGCGCCGCCGCTGACCTTGGGGTACTGCGCCACCAGCCCTTCGGCATCGCCCACCATCAGCCGCGCCAGCTCCAGGTCGCTGCACGCGGCCGGGATGCACTGGCCGGAGACACGGCCGCCGCGCAGCACCGTCGCGCTGTGGCAGAGCGCCCGCACCTCGGCCAGCTTGTGGCTGATGAAGAGGATGCTGCAGCCCTCGGCCGCCAGCCGGCGCAGGGTGACGAACAGCTCCTCGGCCTCCTGCGGGGTGAGGACCGAGGTGGGTTCGTCGAGGATCAGCAGGCGGATGTCCTGCATCAGGCAGCGGACGATCTCCACCCGCTGGCGCTCGCCGATGGACAGCGCATGCACCAGCCGCCCCGGCTCCAGGGCCATGCCATAGCGCTGCGACACCTCGCGGATGCGCGCCTCCAGCTGCCTGGGCGTGCCGGCCTCGCGACCCAGCGCCAGGGCGATGTTCTCGGCCACGGTGAGCGTCTCGAACAGCGAGAAGTGCTGGAACACCATGCCGATGCCCAGGGCGCGGGCCTGGGCCGGGTCGCGCACCCGCCGCGTCTCGCCCTGCCAGCGGATCTCGCCGGCATCGGGCTGCACCACGCCGTAGATGATCTTCATCAGCGTGCTCTTGCCGGCACCGTTCTCGCCCAGCAGGGCATGGATCTCCCCGGGGGCGATGGCCAGGTCGACACGGTCGTTGGCCAGGCAGCCGGGGTAGCGCTTGGTGATGCCCAGGAGTTCCAGGCGGGGAGGGGAGGCGGTCATGGGGCTTCACTCGATCAATCAGCTGGCCCTGCCAAAGCAAAAAGCTGGCCACCAGGTCAGAAAGCGCGCGGGCCTTGGGACAGCGAGACGACCAGGTGCCAGGGGCGCGCGGAGGCTGCACGCAAATGGGGCGTGGACGGTGGGGTGGCGCACCGTTGTGGCGGTTTTTCGATCAGGGCGGCGCAGGCCTTGGCGCAGCAGGGCTGGCGCGGTTATTCCCAAGGTTATCCACAGGTCTGTCCACGGTTATTGTGGGCGAGCACGGGGCACCTCGACGGGATGCTGGCGCGGTGCCTTATTTCCCAGCGAAATTAATCCATGCCTGTCAAGCCCTTGCGTGCGCCATTTGGGCGCAGGGCAGGGTGGTCGTTATTTGATCAGCTCGCGGCAGGCACCACGGCACGCAGCCCGACGCCACCTTTGCAAAGGTTATCCACAGGCTTGTCCCCGGCTTTTGTGGGCGGTTCCGGATCACCGTAAGCGGCAGGCGGCACCCGTAGCCTGGGCTTCAGCCCAGGGATGGGCTGGCGAAGGATTCCCAGGTTGAAGCTCAGGGCCCGGTGCGCGGAATCCCCGGACTGAAGTCCGGGCTACAGTCCGGGCTACACCCCGTGCCACGACGCTGCGGAGAGCACCCGTAGCCTGGGCTTCAGCCCAGGGATGGGCTGGCGAAGGATTCTCAGGTTGAAGCTCAGGGCCTGGTGCGCGGAATCCCCGGACTGAAGTCCGGGCTACAGCCCGTGCCACGGCGTTGCGGAGAGCACCCGTAGCCTGGGCTTCAGCCCAGGGACTGGCTGGCGAAGGATTCCCAGGTTGAAGCTCAGGGTCTGGTGTGCGGAATCCCCGGACTGAAGTCCGGGCTACACCTCGTGCCACGACGTTGCGAAGGGCACCCGTAGCCTGGGCTTCAGCCCAGGGATGGGCTGGCGCAGGATTCTCTGGTTGAAGCTCAAGGCCGGGTGCGTGGAATCCCCGGACTGAAGTCCGGGCTACACCCCGCACCACGACGTTGCGGAGGGCACCCGTAGCCCGGGCTTCAGCCCGGGGCATGGCCGGCGAAGGCGCTCCGGGTTGAAGCCCGAACCACGGGGCCGGGTTGGGCTCAGAAGCTGAGTTCGAGGTTGAGGGTCGGGGTTGAGGTGCGGCTGCCGCGCCCGCCGTCCACGCCGAACTTGTTGTGCCAGTACTCGTAGCCGACGCCGAACCACAGGTTGGGCTGCACCCGGTCGCCCGGGCGGGCGGCCACCATCAGGGCGGTGCGCATGAGGGTTTCCGGGGCGGTGTCGCGGTTGTTGTAGTCCTCGCCCTTCTCCCCGATGTGGTTGACGAAGCCCTGGAACTTGGCCGCGTGGTCGCCCACCTTGAACGGCCGCAGCCAGGTCAGGTTGAGGTTGTAGGTGCCGTCGAAGGTGAGGTTCTCGTGGCGCACGCCGGGGATGCCGCTGTGGTTGCGCTCGCGGTAGTAGAGCAGGCTCAGGTCGAGCACGCCGACGGTGTTGAACTTGAGGGTCGGGCCGAACACCAGGGCGCGCTTCTTGGCCGAGGCGCGGTTGTTGTTGCGGCTGGCGTCGAAGCCGGCGGTGAAGGCGTAGTCCTTGATCAGGCCGGTGCCCAGGGGCTGGTCGAACACCCGCGAGGCGAACAGCTGGTGGCGGTAGGTGGCGTAGACCTCGCTGCCGCCCTCGTCGGAGCCCTTGCGCGGGTCGCGGTTGTCGGAGAGGAACACGTCGAGGTTGAAGAAGTTGCTGCCGTACTGGTAGCCGCTGGCGTGGGTGAAGCTGTAGATGCGCTTGGCGAACTTGTCCGGGTTGTTGGGGTTGGTGAACTGCTGGCCATAGCGGAAGCCCAGGCTGTTGTTCATCCATTCCAGTGCGCTGGCCTCCCCGGCCATGACGAAGGCCAGTGCCAACGACGCTCCCTGCAGTGCTTTTTTCATTGTTGTGGCTCCTGTGGAGTGGGGTATCGACAGTTCGGTACGGACACCGAGCGACGCAGTATCGGCACAAGCCCGGTGTGCGCCAAAGAACAGTATTTCGCTCGGGCTGATGCCGGAACGGCAGCGCTGAATTGACCTGGAAGTCAGTATTTTCGCGGCCTCCAGCCCGGCGGGCGTTCCGCGCGCTCAAGGGCGCAGGCTGGCGTGAAGGGCAGAAATCGAGCGGGTAGGCAGAGGGCATGGGCTGACGCCGAAAGCCGGCGCCGGCACCAGTGCTAGAAGCAATCTTTACGATGGAAAGCGGCCAGGGCGGTAGGCTCTAGATCACAACAAGGCTGTTGTCTTTGGAGTTGCTAAGGTACCCATGCATTAAATCCGACCGGCTTGGGACACTCTTCCTTTCCCCAAGTAGCTTGGAAAAGCGAGAACGTTACTTTTGCAGTTTTCGGTGTGATTAGAGTGGCGTCGACATAGTCCAGAATCCTGTGTGTATATTCCTCGCCTTGAGCGGTAACTATCAAAAAATTACCGCCAGATTTCCTTTCCCAGCAGCCATATGTAGATGTGCCATTGGACTTGAGTACGTAGGACTTCATCCGGTTGGCGTTTGCGAGGGGGAGTTCGCATGAACGCTCTGGAAAAAGAGTTATTGAGGGAGAATCTACAGGGAATATATCCCCAGAGCATCGATGGCCTTTTTCTGCACTCACAAGAATTTTTTCACCACTGGCGCACCCATAAAGTGAAATTGAAACCAAGCAGATAAATATCTTTTTCGAAAACATAACGACTGCTTCTCTTGCGTAGGTTGGAGCGTTTGCGAATGGCCTATTGGGCAAGCCCGAGAGCTTATCTCAGGGGCAGAAAACGCTTCGGTGAATTCGATCGCTTAGTGAAGCCTCAGAGCCGCGGCGGTTCCTCGCCCTCGCGGCGGGCGATCTCCTCGGCCATCAGCCGGGCGAAGGCGTCCACCGCCACCGGCAGGTGACGCCCGGCGCGCATGTACAGGCCGAGGTCGCTGTGCAGGCCGCCCTGGTCGGTCAGCGGCAGGTGCAGCAGCTCGCCGCTGGCGAGGTCGGCCTCCAGGCCGATGCGGGTCTGGAAGGCGATGCCCAGGCCGCGCCTGACCATCTGCCGGGCCAGCTCCAGGGAGCTGCTTTCCAGCACCGGCAGGCCCGGCTGGCGCAGGCGGCGGAACAGCGGGCCGATCTGGTGGTGCAGGGACAGCTCGCGCTTGGCGAGGATCAGCCCGTGCTCGGCGCAGGCGGCGAAGGCCACCTCCTGGCGCTGGGCCAGGGGATGGCCGGCGGGGACGATGGCCCCCAGGCGGAAGTGCCCCAGGCACAGCTGCTGCAGCTCGGCGCTGCGTTGCAGGCCGAAGGCCAGGCCCAGGTCGGCGTTGCCGCTGAGCACCGCCTCGGGGATGGCCTGGGAGCCGAGGGTGGTGACGCCCACGGTGATGCGCGGATAGCGCGTGTGCATGGCGTCGAGCACGCGGGGCAGCAGGTCGAGGGTGACGCCTTCGACGGTGGCGATCTCCACGTGGCCGGTGCTCAGGCCCTGCATGGCGTCCAGTTCCGAGCGCACCCGCTCCAGGTCTTGCAGCACCACGGTGACGTGGCGCGACAGGGTCTCGCCGGCCGGGGTCAGGCGCAGGCCGCCGGGCAGGCGCTCGAACAGCGGCGTGCCCAGTTCGTCCTCCAGCTTGAGGATCTGCCGGTTCACCGCCGACGAGGCGACGTTGAGCCGGCGCGCCGCCTCGCGGATGGAGTGGCAGCGCCGGACCATGTCGAAGTAGAGGATGGCCGGGGAGTGGATGCGCAGGCGGCCGCTCACGGCGCCACCGCCTCCACCGGTTGCAGCTGGCTGCGGCCCCGGCTGAGGTCGGCCAGCACCTGCTGCAGGGCTGCCTGGCGTTCCGCCGGCAGGGCCAGCTCCAGCCAGGCGCCCTCGGCGTCGTAGGCCTCGTCTTCCAACCGCGCCTGGTGCTCGGCCAGGCGCGCCTTGAACGGGGCCAGCTCGGCGAAGGCCACGTGCCCGCGCAGGCGCTGCAGGGCCAGCAACTCGGTGCGTTCGCCGCCCTGCAGGCACTTCGCGGCGCTGCCGCCGTAGGCCCGCGCCAGGCCGCCGGTGCCGAGCTGGATGCCGCCGTACCAGCGGATCACCAGCACCGCCACGCGGTCCATGTCCTGGCCTTCGATGGCGGCGAGCATCGGCCGCCCGGCGGTGCCACCGGGTTCGCCGTCGTCGCTGAAGCGGTACTGCGCGCCCACCTTCCAGGCCCAGCAGTTGTGGCTGGCGGCGGGGTCGCTGTGGGTGGCGATGAAGGCCTGGGCCTCTGCCGCGCTGGTGACCGGCGCGGCCAGGGCGATGAAGCGGCTCTTGCGGATTTCCTCGCGGTACTCGCAGGGCCCGGCCAGGGTGAAGGGCATCAGGCGCTGGCCGGCGGCGTCAGGCCGCAGCCCTTGAGGATGATGTGGGTGAGGGTCTGGGCGGCGACTTCGTAGTCGTCCTTGGTCAGGCGCTTGCGGCCGCTGACGCGGCAGATCTGCGAGCCGAAGTCGGCGTAGTGCTGGGTGCTGCCCCAGAGCAGGAAGATCAGGTGCATCGGGTCCACCGGGTCCAGCTTGCCGGCGGCCACCCAGGCCTCGAACACGGCGGCGCGGCCGCGGAACCAGTCGCGGTAGTCCTGGTTGAAATGCTTGTCGAGGCAGCTGCCGCCGCTGATCACTTCCATGGCGAAGATCTTCGAGGCCAGCGGGTAGCGGCGGGAGAACTCCAGCTTGGCGCGGATGTAGCGAGCCAGCGCTTCGGCCGGGTCGTCCTCGGCGGTGAGGGTGTTGAAGGTGCTGTCCCACAGCTCGAGGATGTTGCTCAGCACCGCCACGTAGAGCCCCAGCTTGTTGCTGAAGTAGTAGTGCAGGTTGGCCTTGGGCAGGTCGGCGCGCAGGGCGATGGCGTTCATGCTGGTGCCTTTGAAACCGTGCTTGGCGAACTCCTCCTCGGCGGCGGCGAGGATGATCTCTTCGTTCTTCTGGCGGATGCGGCCGGCGGGTTTGCCGGTGGCGGCGGGGCTGTGGGCGGGAACCAGGACAGTCATGGTGTTTCCAGGGAATTCAGGGGCGGGCGAATGCACTGATACCGCAAGCGCGGGCCCGCCGACAAGCCGCACGACGGGATCGGTGCCGGTTTTGTCGCCGCTGCACCGGCTCGGTGCGCAATGGTCCCGCCCGGAGGTCAGTCGCAGCCCTTCAAGCGGTTGCAGGAGAGCCGTATGCGGTCGCCGGCGGAGGTGGAGAGGCGGTTCAGCACGTTCCAGCCCATGCGCCGGCCAAAGCCGAACCACACGGTGCCGTCGCTGCTGATGCCGCTGAGCAGCAGCAGGCGGCCGAAGCGTGTGCTGGTCTGCGCCCAGCCGAGGCCGGTCTGGCCGTCGTGGCCGCGCAGGTAGAGGTCATCGCCCTGGATGGCCATGCCGTAGAAGCCGCCCTGGCCGTCGTTGCAGTGCATCAGGGTGGTCAGGAGGGCGAGACGCGGGATGTTCATGGATAGAGCGTTCCCGGGGGTTGAGTGAGCGCGGAGCCAGGTTGGTTATCGAGTTCTGTCGATGTTTTCTGTTTCGCCCCGCCGGGCGAGTCACTTTTCTCAATCGCCCAGAAAAGTAACCAAAAGGGCTCGCCCCTGCATCCGGGGCCCGCTTCGCGGGACTCCCCTCGCTCCATCGTTGCTTCGGGGGCCGGCGCGATGGGCCATCCGTGGCCTGGCGCGCCTCTCGCGGCATCCATGCCGCTCGTCCCCCTGCGCAACGACTGCGCTCGGCCTCCTGAAGGGGCGCTGCCCCGCTCCAACGCTTGAGCCAGATGTCGTTTCGGGATGCGCACTGGGGTCTTACTTCTGAGAGAAGCTGACGAGTGGGTTATGGCTAGCACAGCGAGATATTGAAAATCATTCTCGACAAGCGCAGGATGCGTAACTTTATAACATTTGCATCGGAGGCTCCATGAAACCCGGCATTCACCCCGACTACCGGCCTGTGCTGTTCCACGACACCTCGGCCAATGCGTTCTTCCTGATCGGTTCCACCGTGGAAACCGACCGCACCCACGTGCACAGCGATGGCCAGACCTACCCCTACGTGGCGCTGGATGTGTCCAGCGCGTCGCACCCGGTCTACACCGGCCAGCAGCGCCAGGTGGCGGCGGAGGGGCGCATTGCCCACTTCAACAAGCGCTTCGCTGCTTTCGGTGGGCGCGGGACTCAGGGCTGAGGCGTGGCCTCGCGGGCCTGGGCCAGTTGGCCCAGGCGTTCGCGGCAGAAGTCCACGAACAGCTGGGCCGGTTTGGTCAGCTGGGCGCGTTTGAGGCGTGCGGCCACCAGGCCGGAGGTGGCCACCGGCTCGGTGATGTCCACGCACACCACCCGCTGGCCGTCGTAGGTGCACTCGGAATGGGGGCGGGTGACCAGCAGGGAGAAGCCGAAGCCCTGGCCCACCATGCCGCGCACCATCTCGATGGAGGGCGAGCTGAAGACGATGTTGGGCGTCAGCCCCAGCTCGTGGAACAGGCTGACGAAGTAGGTGCGGCTCGGCTGCACGTCCAGCAGGATCATCGGCTCCAGGCACAGGTCGCGCAGCGACACCTGGGCCTGGCGGGCGAAGCGGTGGTGTTCCGGCAGCAGCGCATAGGGCTTCTGCGGGGCCATCAGCGGCTCGGTGGCGATGGTGCTGTCCAGCTCGTGGTCGTAGAGGAAGGCCAGGTCGAAGGTGCCGGCGGTCAGCCCCTGCACCAGTTCCTGCTGCTCGCCGTCGCGGATGCGGATGTCCACCCCCGGGTACAGCGCGCGGAACCCCGCGATCAGTTGTGGCAGGTAGAGCGGCGCCACCGTCTCGAAGCAGCCGATGTCGATCTGCCCGGCGACGATGTCGTTGTCCGCCAGGGCGTTCTGCTCGAACTCCCGCGCCACCCGCAGGAGCTCCAGGGCCTTCTCGTAGAAGCGCGTGCCGCTGGGGGTCAGCGACACGCCCTGGGCGTGGTGGCGGATGAACAGCTGCACGCCGAAGCTCTCCTCCAGCCCCTTGATGGCCGTGGAGATGGACGGCTGGGCGATGTAGAGCTTGCGGGACGCTTCGGCCACGCTGCCGGATTCCACCGTGGTCACGAAGTACCTCAGTTGCCGCAGGGTGTAGGTCGCCATGGGACTCCTCCTCGTTTCAACAGCCTGATCTCAGCAGCCCGATCTCGACGGCCTGTGCCACCTGTGCCGGCCGCGCCTCGCCCGTGGAGCGGAAGGCCAGCACCATACCCCAGGCCGCAGCGGGTGGGCCGATCGGCTGGTGAGCTTTTTCATGGCTAGCGAGCATATTTTTAATAATTTTCCTCATGCCCCCGCTGGCGCACCATCTGCCCCGACCCGAACGACAACCAGACCGCGAAGACGGTCGACAGGGGGTGCAGCGTGTACGACCTCGGCTATTGGCAGCAGCGAGCCGCCCGGCAATCCATCATCGACAAGGCCCTGATCGGCGGCCGCCTGGTGAGTGCCGCTTCCGGCGCCACCTTCGATTCCATCAACCCCGCGACCAACCAGCTGCTGGCCCGCGTCGCCGCCTGCGACACGGCGGACGTCGACCTCGCCGTGCGCAGCGCCCGCCAGGCCTTCGAGCACGGCCCCTGGGCACGCATGGCGCCGGCCGAGCGCAAGAAGAGCCTGCTGCGCCTCGCCGAGCTGATGCTGGCCCACCGCGAAGAGCTGGCCCTGCTGGACTCGCTGGACATGGGCAAGCCGGTGATGGACGCCTACACCATCGACGTGCCCGGCGCCGCCAACGTCTTCGCCTGGTACGCCGAATCCCTCGACAAGCTCTACGACCAGGTGGCGCCCGCCGCGCCCAACGCCCTGGCCACCATCACCCGCGAAGCGCTGGGCGTGGTCGCCGCCGTGGTGCCCTGGAACTTCCCCCTCGACATGGCCGCCTGGAAGCTGGCCCCGGCCCTGGCCGCCGGCAACAGCGTGGTACTCAAGCCTGCCGAACAGTCCCCGGCCTCGGCCCTGCGCCTGGGCGAGCTGGCCCTGGAGGCGGGCCTCCCCGAAGGCGTGCTGAACGTGGTGCCCGGCCTCGGCGAGCAGGCCGGCCGCGCCCTGGGCCAGCACCCGGACGTGGACTGCCTGGTGTTCACCGGCTCCACCCAGGTGGGCAAGTACTTCATGGGCTACTCGGCCCAGTCCAACCTCAAGCAGGTTTGGCTGGAGTGCGGCGGCAAGAGCCCCAACCTGGTGTTCGAGGACTGTCGCGACCTCGACCTCGCCGCCGAAAAGGCCGCCTTCGGCATCTTCTTCAACCAGGGCGAAGTGTGCTCGGCCAACTCGCGCCTCTACGTGCAGCGCAGCATCCGCGACGAGTTCATCGAACGCCTGCTGGCCAAGGCCCGCGACTGGATGCCCGGCGACCCGCTGGACCCGGCCAGCCGCGCCGGCGCCATCGTCGACAGCAGCCAGACCCGCCGCATCCTGGGCTTCATCGAGCAGGCCCAGGGCCAGGGCGCCCGGTTGCTCGCCGGTGGCCGGCAGCTGACCTTCAACGGCTCCAGCAACTTCATCGAACCGACCCTGTTCGCCGACGTCGGCCCCGATACCGTCCTCGCCCGCGAGGAAGTCTTCGGCCCGGTGCTGGCCATCAGCACCTTCGACCACGAAGACGAAGCCATCCGCCTGGCCAACGACAGCGTCTACGGCCTCGCCGCCTCGGTCTGGAGCGACGACCTGCACCGCGCCCACCGCGTGGCCCGCGCCCTCAAGGCCGGCACCGTGTCGGTGAACACCGTCGATGCCCTCGACGTCAGCGTGCCCTTTGGCGGCGGCCGCCAGTCCGGCTTCGGCCGCGACCTGTCGCTGCACGCCTTCGACAAGTACTGCCAGCTGAAGACCACCTGGTTCCAGCTGCGCCCCGGCCCCGCGTAGGCCCCGCCCGCGCGGGGACCAAGGTCGCCCCAGACGACCGGCCCCGATCCACCCCGCGTTCGCGCGGGGTCATGACTGCCTCCGTAACTGACAACAACCCAACAAGCAGTGAGGGAGTTCCCATGCGCATGTCCTTGCGTCGTACCGCTTTTGCCCTGAGCGCCCTGGCCGGCCTCAGCGGTTCCGTGCTGGCCGCCCCGGCCAGCCTCACCGTCATCTCCTTCGGCGGCGCCACCAAGGCCGCCCAGGACGCGGCCTACTTCCGCCCCTTCGAAGCCAGCGGCGCCGCGCGCGTGGTGGCCGGCGAATACAACGGCGAGCTGTCCAAGGTGAAGGCCATGGTCGACATCGGCCAGGTCACCTGGGACGTGGTCGAAGTGGAGTCCCCCGAGCTGCTGCGCGGCTGCGAGGAAGGCCTGTTCGAGCGCCTCGACCCGGCGGTGCTTGGCGACCCCGGCCAGTACATCCCCAACACCGTCAGCGAGTGCGGCGTGGCTAGCTACGTCTGGTCCATGGTGCTGGCCTACGACGCCAGCCGGCTGAGCAGCGCCCCCACCTCCTGGGCCGACTTCTGGGACCTGCAGCGCTTCCCCGGCAAGCGCGGCCTGCGCAAGGGCGCCAAGTACACCCTGGAAGCCGCGCTGCTCGCCGACGGCGTCAAGCCCGCCGACCTCTACCGCGTGCTGGAGACCCCCGAAGGCGTCGCCCGCGCCTTCCGCAAGCTCGACCAGATCAAGCCCAGCATCCAGTGGTGGGAAGCCGGCGCCCAGCCGCCGCAATGGCTGGTGGCCGGCGACGTGGTGATGTCCGCCGCTTACAACGGGCGCATCGCCGCCGCCCAGCAGGAAGGCTCGAAGCTGTCCATCGTCTGGGCCGGCAACCTCTACGACCCGGACCACTGGGCCATCGTCCGCGGCAGCCCGAACAAGGCCGCCGCCGAACGCTTCATCGCCTTTGCCAGCCAGGCGCCGAACCAGCAGGCGTTCTCCACCCGCATCCCCTACGGCCCGGTGAACAAGGCCGCCCTGGATGCCCTGCCGGAGGCCACCCGCGCCCAGTTGCCCACCGCCCCGGCCAACCTGGCCGACGCCCAACTGGTGAGCGCCGAGTTCTGGGTCAACCACGGCGAGGAACTGGAGGAGCGCTTCAACGCCTGGGCCGCGCGCTGAGATCACAAGGGCGCGGCCGGCCCGCGCCCTGCATCACCGACCCGCCGGCCGGCGGGCGCATAACAACGACAAGATCGGAGGGTGTCATGAGTGCAAGTGTGTCCATGCCCGTGCAGGGGCAGGAGGAAGTCGGCGGGTTCCGCCGGGTGCTGGGGCTCGGCGCGTTGCTCGCCGTGGCCATCGGCCTGGTGGTGTCCCAGGGCGTGATGGTGCTGATGCTGCAAGGCGCCGGCCTTTCCGGCCTGGGCTTCCTGGTGCCGCTGGGGCTGGCCTGGCTGCTGGCGCTGAGCTACGCCTTCTCGTTCTCCGAACTGGCGCTGATGATCCCCCGTGCCGGCGGCCTGTCCAGCTACACCGAAGTGGCCCTGGGGCACTTCCCGGCCATCCTCGCCACCTTCTCCGGCTACGTGGTGGTGGCGATGTTCGCCCTCTCCGCCGAGCTGCTGCTGCTCGACCTGATCATCGGCAAGGTCTACCCCGACGTGTTCCCGCCCTTCAGCGTCGCCTTCGGCGTGCTCGGCCTGTTCACCGTGCTCAACCTGCTGGGCATCGACATCTTCGCCAGGCTGCAGACCGCCCTGGCAGTGGTGATGGTCATCGTCCTGCTGGTGCTGGGCATTGCCGCCATCGCCAAGGGCGCCCCGGGCACCACCGCCAGCAGCGTGCTGCACGGTGACTGGAACCCCATGGGCGCCGGCGTGCTGACCCTTACCGCCATGGCCGTGTGGGGCTTCGTCGGCGCCGAGTTCGTCTGCCCGCTGGTGGAGGAGACCAAGCGCCCCGAACGCAACATCCCGCGCTCGATGATCATCGGCCTCACCGTCATCTTCCTCACCATCGCCCTGTACTGCCTGGGCGCGCTGTTCATGCTGCCGGCCGAGGCGCTGACCACCGACGCCCTGCCGCACTACCTGTTCGCCACCACGGTGTTCGGCGAGTCCGGCGAAGTGTTCCTGGTGATCGCCGCCGTCACCGCCACCTGCAGCACCCTCAACACCTCGCTGGCGGCCATCCCGCGCATGCTCTACGGCATGGCCCAGAACGGCCAGGCGTTCCCGCAGTTCAAGCGGCTCAGCCCGCGTGCCCGTACCCCCTGGGTGGCGGTGCTGTTCGTCGCCGCCATCACCGGCCTGCCGATTCTCGCCATGGGCCAGGACGCCGCCTCCATCAACTTGCTGCTGCTGGCCGCCGCACTGGCCTGGCTGCTGGCGTACATCATCGTCCACCTCGACGTGATCGCCCTGCGCCGCCGCTACCCGGCCATCGCGCGGCCGTTCCGCACGCCGTTCTACCCGCTGCCGCAGCTGTTCGGCATCGGCGGCATGCTCTATGCAATCGCCTACGCCTCGCCGAGCCCGGACATGACCGGGAAGATCTTCGGCATCGCCGGCGTGGTGCTGGGCCTGGTGTCGCTGATCGCCGTGGCCTGGATCAAATGGGTGATGGGCAAGCCGCTGTTCCGCCCCGAGCCCCTGCCAGCCGCCCAGTGAGCCGCATCAACACGAACCCGCAACGCCCCCGCAAGGGGAGAAAGGAGACACCGACATGAACGCCCCATTCCAGGCCCAACGTGACACCCGCGACTACCAGGCGGCTGACGCGGCCCACCACATCCACGCCTTCCTCGACCAGAAGGCGCTCAACGCCGAAGGGCCGCGCGTGATCGTCGGCGGCGACCGCCTGCACCTCTGGGACAACGACGGCAAGCGCTACCTGGATGGCATGTCCGGCCTGTGGTGCACCAACCTCGGCTACGGCCGCAAGGACCTCGCCGCCGCCGCCTCGCAGCAGCTGGAGCAGCTGCCGTACTACAACATGTTCTTCCACACCACCCACCCGGCGGTGATCGAACTCTCCGAGCTGCTCTTCAGCCTGCTGCCCGGCCACTACAGCCACGCCGTCTACACCAACTCCGGCTCCGAGGCCAACGAGGTGCTGATCCGCACCGTGCGCCGCTACTGGCAGATCCTCGGCAAGCCCGAGAAGCGCATCATGATCGGCCGCTGGAACGGCTACCACGGCTCCACCCTCGGCTCCACCGCCCTCGGCGGCATGAAGTTCATGCACGAAATGGGCGGCATGCTGCCGGACTTCGAACACATCGACGAACCCTACTGGTACGCCCAGGGCGGCGACCTCAGCCCCGAGGAATTCGGCCTGCGCGCCGCCCGCCAGCTGGAAGAGAAGATCCTCGAACTGGGCGCCGACAAGGTCGCCGCCTTCGTCGCCGAACCCTTCCAGGGCGCTGGCGGCATGATCTTCCCGCCGGAGTCCTACTGGCCTGAGATCCAGCGCATCTGCCGGAAGTACGACGTGCTGCTGTGCGCCGATGAAGTGATCGGCGGCTTCGGCCGCACCGGCGAATGGTTCGCCCACCAGCACTTCGGCTTCCAGCCGGACACCCTCTCCATCGCCAAGGGCCTCACCAGCGGCTACATCCCCATGGGCGGCCTGGTGCTGAGCAAGCGCATGGCCGAAGTCCTGGTGGAGCAGGGCGGCGTCTTCGCCCACGGCCTGACCTACTCCGGCCACCCCGTTGCCGCCGCCGTGGCCATCGCCAACCTCAAGGCCCTGCGTGACGAAGGGGTGGTCCGCCAGGTCAAGGCCGACACCGGCCCCTACCTGCAGCAGTGCCTGCGCGAAGTGTTCGGCAACCACCCGCTGGTGGGCGACATCCAGGGCACCGGCCTGGTCGCCGCCCTGCAGCTCGCCGAAGACAAGGCCACCCGCAAGCGCTTCGACAACGAGAACGACATCGCCTGGCGCTGCCGCACCCTCGGCTTCGAAGAAGGTGTGATCATCCGCTCCACCCTCGGCCGCATGATCATGGCCCCCGCCCTGGTGGCCACCCGCGCCGAACTGGACGAGCTGGTGGAGAAGACCCGCAAGGCCCTCGACCGCACCGCCCAGGAACTCGGCCGGCTCTGACACCGCCCCACCCAACGCCCCGGGGTACCACCCCGGGGCGTTTTCGTACCTCGGCGCGATGCGCTCGTAGCCCGGGCGGCTTCGTAGGATGCGGTGAGCTCGGCGAACCGCATCGGCTTCCGCGCGAGGGCATTGCCTGCGTAGATACCGTCTTGATTGCTAGTGAGCAAGGGCCAGTTTTGCGTCAAACGGCTGGCCCGATTTCAGCACGCCATAGGCGATGTTCAGTAGCTTGCGCATCGCTGCGCAGACGATCTGCTTGCCGGTCTTGCCCCGCTCCCTTAGCCGTTCGCCCATGGCTCTGATCGCTTCGTTGTAGGTCAGGGCGCTGATCGCGGGCATGTACAGGCCGGCCCTCAGGCGCGATGAGCCCATCTTGGAGATGCG